>CAZSQC010000001.1:0-6948 GCA_964608955.1 uncultured Planctomycetales bacterium
TATATAAATACACATTTTTTAGGAATTCTGCCGGGATAAAACGCTCCATCAAGACAACCCTTAAAGAAAAACAAATCATATTCTGAATATATATCAACCCTCCTAAATGCGAAAAAGGAAGCGCGCAAAGGGCGGTATCCTTCTCTCCTAAGTCTGATTTAACGAAAAACTCCATGGACTTAGGGGGTGCCATAAGTTGGCGATAGTTTATCAAAACTCCCTTGGGCTTCCCGGTTGTCCCGGAAGTATAGAATATTATTGTATAATCATTTTCATTTACCAAAGATACTCTATTATCAACGGGACAGGAAGAAATCAAATCATCGAGAAACAAAGCGCCATCTTTCTTGTCCTGACAGGTAATAATCTGCACTAATGATCCGCATCTTGTTTTTAAGGTGCTTAGATCAATCGTTGCCTTTGGTTTCATAATTAAAACTTTTGCCTGCGCATGCTCAATGCATGATGAAAGCTCTTCAAAGGTAAGCATAAAATCCAAAGGTACAGCTACCGCACCAAGCATCCAGACCGCAAGATAGCTGTAAATATACTCGGGCCAGTTAGGAAGATAAATAGCTACCCGGTCACCTTTTTTAACGCCAAGCCCTGAAAGTCCGCCTTTAATCTTGGAACAATTTTCCCAAAGCTCCACCCAGCTGATTTCCTTATCCCTAAAAACAACTGCGGTTTTGCGGGGGTCTTTTTCTACTCTTGATCTCAGTGTATCCAGCAGTCCCATCTTATTTGATCTCCCTTTCTATTTTTTGAATAAGATCCTGAATATCTTTTAGCAGTTCTGACGGCAATATTTTGCCTAACTCTACCTCTTTTTTTAAGCCTTTTAAGTTTCCGAGAAAACGCCTGATAACTGCTTGCCTTTTCTTATCAAAGGCCTCCTGCGGATCCACCTCTTCTCTGCTGCGTATCAAGCTGGTTAATGCTTTTTTTACTTCTCCGACATCCCTTCCTTCCTCTAAGATATCGTTTTTGAGCTCGGTGTATTCATTTTCATCAATAGATTTTTTAGTCTTGGCGCGGCGCAATAAATCGATTGCTTCATAACTAGGTAAATTTGAAGCCTTAGCTCCTTGCACATAATCTTTTTTTAAATACGCCGGCTCCTCTTTTTCAAGGAAATAATAAGACCTTAAAAGCTTCATAGCGGTAATCTTTTTGATGCCTATTTCTTTTGCCGAATAGGCGTCAAATGAACCATACCCCCATTCTTTGTAAAGCTTATCTTTAAAAACAGAGTAAAGCGACCTTCCCAGTTCAATCCAGGAAGATTTAAAATTCTTAGCGCTCTCTAAGACATGATACCGTAAAGAGCCCTCCTCTAACGACGACATTTTCTCTTCAATATTCCTTAAAGATTTCGGGGTTCCCATAATTTATTCCTTATTCTTAAAAATATCTTCCAGCTCTTTTCCGAATTTCTTAAAACTCTCTATATTATCGGTTATTTTTTCTAAAAGATCCTGTGGATCCTGACTTGCTATATTCTTCACCGTTGATTTAAGAATTATATTCTGCAGCTCTGAAATAGTCATTTCCGGCTTATCAAACCTGGTGTTAAATTCAAACTCCAGATTTAAGTTCCCATTTGCGTCTGTGAATAAATCCAACGCCTTCTTTGACAGCCCCAGACAAGGAACGCCTAAAGGATCTTTTTCTTCTTTAGAATAAGTCAGGTCTGATAGCCTGAATTTTGTCAGAGTCTTTAAATCATTGTTCTTGGCGTTAAAATATGTGGTAGCGTTAAGCTTAGCGGAAAGGAGCTTTTTATTGGAGATAAAATCACCGTAATACGCAGAAAAATATGTCACATCTAAGTCTGCTAACTCTAACTTCGCATCCATATCTTTACGGGAGAAATCAACCCATCCGGAAAAAGAAATGCTGCCTAGGATATCCCCCTCGGGCCTTATGAATCTTGCAGCTGATTTAAAATTAATCCTAAGCGAACTAGGAGGGAAAAGGGCTTTCGAAGCATGGATATCCAAGTTGTTTATTAAGGTCTTAAACCCTTCGGCTTTTACCTTTCTATCAATAAAAGTAACCTTTGCATTCTTAACGTAAAGGCTTAAGGGATAAATTTCCGGAGGGCTGCCTTTTTGTTTTGACACAGGCAGATTAAGCTTGCCCTGATCAGACTGAATAAGCACTAAAGAAGGATTGATCGCCGTTACCTTGCTCAAAAGAACCTTCCCTCCCAATAAACCTAAGATATTAGGATATAAAGATATACGGTCTGCTTTTAATAACTCTCCTGCATCAAGGCCATGCATATGAACCACCAAAGGCGGAGTAATACTAAGGAATTTAATCTTTGTTTCTATTCCGGAACTTTTTTCTATTTGACTGCAGACAATGCGCTTTCCGAAGAAAAACAAAAAAACATTCAAGGCTAAAAATAAAAGAACGACGATCAATAAGATATTTATTATTGTCTTAACGGGTTTTGCCATCATTCTTTAGATCAGAAAATAACCGTCTTGTTTTTAAATCTTATTACGCGATGCTGTACATAAGAAGCAAGGGCGTCGCACAGCGCCCTATTCTCAAGGTTTCTACCCTTTCGCAGAAGATCGCTTAAATCATCTTTGTGCGAAACTTCGGAGACCTCCTGCGTGATAATAGGACCGCAGTCCAGCTTTTCGGTAACAAAATGACTGGTAGCGCCGATTACCTTTACCCCTCTCTCTAAAGCCTGTTGATAAGGATTGGCGCCCTTAAAAGAAGGAAGAAAACCATGATGAATGTTAATTATATCCCTGGAATAATTTTTTATAAAAGAGCCTGATAAAATTAACATATACCTGGCAAGGACCAGAAAATCCGTAGAATCCTTTACTAACCTTAAAATTTCGTTCTCCCTGCGGCTTTTCCTATCTGAAGGAACAAAATAAAAAGGAACCTTGTACTGATCGGCGAGTTCCCGGTGGCTAAGGCAATTGCTGATTACAAAAGGAATCTCGACATTTAACTCTTTATTCTTCCATAAGTAGAGTATTTCTGCCAGGCAATGCCCGGGCTTAGAAACAAGCACGCCCATACGCAACCTGGAACCTTCCTCATAAAACTTAAAATTTGCCTTAAAAAATCTTGCTACTTTTAAGAAGCTTTTCTCAAGATCAGCTTTCCCGGCTATCTTACCTTCAAGCATGAATTCAACGCGCATAAAAAGATGTCCGGACTTAAAATGGGTGGAGTACTGATCCAAAGAAACAATGTTGCCGTTATTTTGGAATATAAAATCTGAAACTTTTGCAACAATACCTTTTTGATCCCGACATTGGAATATTAAAATAAAAGTCTTCATATTTACCTGCCCTCGTTATTAATCTGATTAAAAACCAGGTCTCTTAACGCCCCAAAATCAGCCGGTGAAAAAGAAGAGGTATCAACCGCGGGAAGGACTGTCAGGCTCGCAGAAACATTAGACTTAAAAATCCAGCTTCCTTTCGGTATGGCATCGCGCGTACCCTTAATACAAATCGGCAGGATAGGCTTTTTTTCCTTGATCGCCAACTTAAAAGCTCCGTTCTGGAAAACATTCATCTCATCGGTATCGCTGCGCGTCCCCTCGGGGAAAAACAATACAGACATATTTTTCCTTAACCACTCCGCTGCCTCCCGGTAAACTTTTTTTATACTGGAATACTCCCCGCGCGAAAGGCTTATATGCTCGGTCAAAACAAGGCACCAACCGATAAAAGGAACTTTAAAAACGCTATCCTTGGAGACCCACTTAAACTGCATACGTGTCTTATAAAGAACAACGATATCCGCCATACTCTGGTGATTTGCGATAACAACATAGGTTTTTTTATGATCAATATTTTCAAGGCCTGAAACTTTTAACTTCCAGAAAGGGTTAAGTTTTATCAGGTAATCAGACCACCAGAAACACTGCGCATGAGCAAGCCTCCTGCTCTTATCAAAAGGATAAGTAAACAACCAGATAAAGAAAACAGCAAAGAAAAGCAATATGGTAAGTATTATATCGTACGTCCAGATCGCTATTGAAAGTAATATTTTTCTCATACGGATTTAAAACCCATACCAGTAATTTACCAGAGGCTTTTTATCAGGAGACAGGTCTAGAATTGTATTCTTAAGCCGCGTATACTCTAAGAATCCTTCGCGTCCTAACTCTTTGCCGAAACCGCTCTGCTTAAACCCTCCGTAAGGAAGCTGATTGTAAAACATCCCGTAGGTGTTAATCCAGACTGTTCCGGCGTTTATTCTTCTGGATAAATTTTGGGCTAAATTAAGATCGCCAGTCCAGATACAGGAGGCTAAGCCAAAATCGGAATTATTAGCCAACCCCAAGGCCTCGCTTTCCCCTGAGAAGCTGCCGATTATCGCAACCGGCCCGAAAACCTCTTCATTAAAAATATGCATACTCGGCTTTACTCCGCAAATGACCGTCGGCTCAAAGAAAAAACCGTTTTTCAAATCAGAACCATCTGGGATCTTCCCGCCGCAGGCTATTTTTGCCCCCTCTGCTCTTGCTTTGTCTATATAAGCGATTATTTTCTTACGCTGGCTGTCGGTAATTAAAGGGCCCATCTGTGTTTCATGGCTATGCGCAAGGCCAAGCTTTATCTTACCGGCTTTATTTATAAAATCTGACAGGAATTTATCGTATATCTTTTCTTCTACAAATATCCTGGACATCGCCGTACACATCTGCCCCTGATTTAAGAATATCGAACAAAGCGAACTGTTAACCGCCGTATCTAAATCAACATCCCCGAAAACAAGGCTGGCGGACTTACCTCCTAATTCCATAATAAGCTTTTTTACATGAGTTGAGGAATACCGCAAAATCTCTTTTCCTACGGCATTGCTGCCGGTAAAAGAAACCATATCTACTCTTTTATCCGAACATATTTTCTCGCCCACTTTAGTGCCGCTGGCATTAATAATATTAACTACTCCCTTAGGAAAATTCGCATCATGAACTATTTTTCCTAATTCAAGGGCGCTTAGCGGAGTCAAACTCGAAGGTTTTAAAATAACGGTATTTCCCGCGCAGAGCGCAGAAGCCATCTTCCAGGAGGCTATCAGCAAAGGATAATTCCACGGCACAATTAAAGCTACCACGCCCATAGGCTCACGCGCAAGATGCGCCCTTGCCTCATCAGCGATATTTAAAGTTTCCCCTGCCAGAAAAGATTCAAAGTTATTTGCCAGATATTCAAATGTTTTAGCCGCAGAAGGAACATCCATAAAAGTAGATTCTTTAATCGGCTTTCCGGTATTATTAGTTTCGAGTGTTGCCAGTTCTGCGGCCTTTTCTAATATTCCCCGGGCGACTTTAAAAACCAGCTCTTTTCTTTCTTTTGGGGAAAGATTAGGCCAGGCGCCTTTATCAAAAGCCTCGCGTGCGCTTGCAATAGCCAAATCAACCTCTTTCTCCGAAGCTATGCAAGCCTGAGCAATAACCTTACCTGTAGAAGGATTCAATACATTCTGCTTTTCTTTTGTTTCTATAAACTCTCCGTTTATATATAAAGGATACAGCGGCATCATTTTATCTTTACTTCCTTAAATAACGCGAAAAGACGCGTGAAAGGAACATACCATTTTGAAAGCTGTCCTAATTGTCCGGATAATTTCATCTTACCCTGCGTCACCGCTACAAAAGAATCCAACTTTCCTAAGAAAACCTGCTCCCAGACCTGCGCCGGAGCAGAAATGACAAAAGGAGCCTCGGCATCAAAGTCCAGCCTGACAATTCTTCCTTTTTCAAAATTAAATTTATATGCTTTATCCGAATCATCGAGCTTAATAGCTAACTTTACGGTCAAATCAAGCTCGGCGCCTTTTTGAGCAATAAATTCGTCTTTATTCACTAAATCAACTATTGCCTGGATATGCTCTCTGGAGAACATCGGCAAACTGGCATTGCCGGTTAAATCGGATTTGAGGGCCTTATTCAGGTCATCTAAGATATCGCTTTTAAATAATCTTGCTACCGCCGTAGTGCGCACTGCTTCTTCCAATGCTTCGATAAGGCTCAATGCATCGGTTAATTTATCTGATATGGCTACTGCCCCGTGATTTTTTAATACCACAAGGTTATTGGACTTAAGCGCAGCAATAACCGGCTTTGGATTAGTTACTGTCGGCGTATCCTGCGGGATAACCGGAACCTCGCCCAGATAAAACTTGGTTTCAAAGGTAAGGGCTTTAAGCTCTGAAGTTACCGCAAAATAACCGTTAATTAAAGGCGGGTGCGCGTGCACCACAGTCTTTGCCTTGAAATTTTTATAGACTAAGCTATGTAACGGCAGCTCGGAGCTTGGCTTGGTATCGGATAAAACTTTTCCGGTGGATAAATTTACTTTCACTATATCTTTAAAATTCAAATTACCCAAGGAAGTGCCGGTTGCGGTAATAAGGATATTTTCATCATCGAGCCGTACGCTGATGTTTCCGGATTTAGCTACGGTAAGGCCTGTCTGATAAAGCCTCCTACCGACATTAATAATCTGCTTTTTAGCTGATCTCTCTTTGAAAAGAATCATCTTTTTATCTCCATATAAATATGCTTAGTGATTAGCTCATTGGGTGTTACATCAAATGCCGGATAGTACCCTTTTGCACCGGCTGGCGCAAGACGTAATCCCTCATATTCTAGCATCTCTTTATCCGGGCGCACTTCAATCTTTATGTCACTTCCGGTTTTTGTCCCGGAAGCCGGAGGGCATAAAACATAAAAAGGAATCTTAAAATATTTTGCGGTAACGGCAATGGCATAGGTGCCGATTTTATTGGCGATATCTCCGTTTAACGCCAAGTGGTCTGCGCCCAGCATAACTTTATTCACCTTTCCCTGCGACATGACGCTCGCTACCATTCCATCAGTAATCAAAGTTACATCCACCCCTGCGCGTTTTAATTCCCAGGCAGTTAAACGCGAACCCTGCAAGTAGG
>CAZSQC010000001.1:6958-64371 GCA_964608955.1 uncultured Planctomycetales bacterium
TATTTTCTTCCCCTGCTTAAGCGCAATACCGGCGATTAACGGCAAAAGCCCGCTTACATTGCAATGCGTAAGAATTGAATCTCCGTTTTTAAGCAGCTTGGCTGCCTCTTCTGCCTGCTTAATACGCGCATATTTTAAGCCTTCTAAAAAACCGTATATGCATTTTTCAAGCGGGGCTTTGCCCTTTTGCCACCCTAAGACCATGTCCGTTAAAAACTTAAATGAAAGCGTGGGCCGTGTGGCATTAATAGCGTTGGCAACTACCCTTAAATCTTTTTTCTGCGCAATGGCCTGCAAGAAAATATACATTACCAATAAAACCTGTCCTACTGCGCGCGTCTTCATTTCTTTTATCGCCTTATATGCTTCTTTATAATTACGCGCCTTTATACGGTTAAGCTTAAAAGGAAGCTTAGTCTCATCTAAGATATAGATAAGATTGCCCTTTAACTGAACTGGCCAAAACAGCGGTGAAAATTTCATCATTCTCATTGTTTAAATAAAGAACTGTCTTTAGCTTTTATTTACCTTCTAGCTTTTTAACTGTTTCAAGCGCGATAGTAAGTAAATTTGCCTCAGCCATATAGTAAGAAGAATTCATAAAACCCATCTCTCCGGTGACGACATTATCGCTTACTGCCAAAATTGATCCGGCCTTAACATTGTAAGTTTGAGCGATTGTCAGAAGCGTTGAGGAAACCATATCTACGGCTCTTGCCCCCTCTTTGCGCTTTGCCTCAACAATCTCGCGCGTCTCGCGTAAAAGCGCATCAGTAGTCCAGGCCTTTCCGCGATGGATAGATAAACCCATTTCTTTCCCGACTTCATAGAGCGTATCGGAAATTTTCTTATCGGCAACGGTTTTAAAATTGTTATCCACGTAATAAGGGGTAACGCCGTCCCCGCGTATGACCTCATCTACCACAAATAAATCCCCTACTTTAATATTCTCATCCAATGACCCGGCAGTACCCACGCGGATAATATTCTGAATCTGCGCATTACACATTACTTCGGTTGTAATGGAAGTGTCCGTTGAAAACCTACCCCCGTTAATAGCGGTAATCTTAATACCTTCAAAAACACCGGTAAACATGGAATATTCCATAAAGGTAAAATTCTTTACCGGATTCTCGATTTTCTTTAATAGGGTCTCAAGCCTGTCCTTTGGCCCGGGGACAATAGCGTATTTTCCAACATCCTGCGGCCTTAATTGCACCATATTCGTTAAATCCTTACCTGTTAAATGTACTTCTTTTTGCATCTGCATATTAATTCTCCTTATACTTTATTGAACAAACTCTGAAGATTCTCACCTAAAATATTATCCTCATCATTCTCGGATAGGCCCAGGCTCCTAATAGCATTAATACTGATTTGGGGTTCTTTTTTTGCCGGATAATCCGAACCCCAGAGAATATGCTTTGGACCGAATAACTCCAGTGCCGCGCTAAAATTCGCCTTTGTAGTATCTCCGCTAGTATCAACATAAATATTCTTTAATAACTGTGTGGGGTCGTTTTTTAAATCCTTAACAAAATTAATTCCGCGCAGCATTTGATAAGTTGTATCAAAGCGGTTTGCGAGAAACGGGATAACTCCTCCGAAATATGCAAAAATAAACTTAACCCTGTAGTCTTTTAATATATCCGACATCAAAAGCTTCCCGATACAGATAGTGGTGTCAAAAACGTATTCTATGACGGGTGTAAGAAGAGGATCCTCAACGCGTTCGGTACCTATGGGCTTAATAATCTGCGAGTGCACGAATACCGGGATATTCTTCTCCTGCGCCAGCTTGTAAACTCCTAAAAAACGCCTGTCATCTAAATAAACCTGATTGTAACTTGAGGCCAGCGAAATAGCCTTAAAACCCAACTCTTCTGTTGTACGCCTGAACTCCTTAAGCATATCAAGTTCATGGTCAACGGGGAGTATCGCAGCCCCTACAAACCTCTCGGGGTATCTTTTCAAGACTTTGGAGACATTGTCATTAAAAATACGTACAACTTCGGATATGCTCCCTAATTTTAAATGGGCATCGGAAGTCGGATAAGACAAAACAGCCTTATCTATCTTTGCCTCATCCATTATTTTAAGCTGAGCTTCAATATCACCCCAGCCTTTATGGTAAAAATGGGCGTTATTAATTATGCCTTCCGGCAGCCAATGGCTATGCGCGTCTATTATCATTAATGCTCTGTGCTCCTTAAAATTCTGGCGGTCATTTCAGACTCATAAAACCTTTTTATATCCTTTAAGGTATTCTTCCCGAGCTCTTTTATTATCACTTTTTCAACTGCCTTAAGCCTTAATAATAAAAACTCATAATCCGCAGATAGTTTTCTATCTTTAAACTTTAAACTAAGTCCTTCTTGCTCTTTCTTTACTATGTAATTCTCGAAGTCCTTTATGAAATTTGATATCGTACCTTTCTTATCCCGCGCCTTAAGCTCCCTTAAGATAATTCTGTCAATCTCGGCCTGCGTAAACTTACGCTCAACCTTATCAAAAGCTTCTTTTGCGCTCTTATAAAACCATACAAGGTAGCGCTTTTTCAGATTCTTGGTGTCATTTTTATCCATATCTTTATTTATCCTGGTGCAGCTTAAGAGGCGCGCACCGGGCATTCCTTTTTATCCGGGTGCAGCTTAAGAGGCGCGCACCGGGCATTCCTATTTGCCCGGGTGCGCCTGCTTAAACGGTATTACCGGAGCAGTCCAAGGAGTCTGCTGGTTTATAACCGAGATCTCCAGAGGGCAGACATTTGCCGGAACAGTCAAGGCAAACTTTACCGCATTCTCGATCGCCTCGGTGCTCATTAATCTAGAAGTATCCTGGGTTACCTCTTTTAATTTACCGGTAAGGTCAGTATCAGTTACCCCCGGTAGAAGAGAAGTAACTTTTATCCCGTAGTCCCTTAATTCCCAGAAGAGCCCTTTAAGAAACGCACGCAACCCTACCTTAAGAGAGCTGTAAACAATAAAATTCCTCGGTAAGGGATCGCATAGCGTAGATCCCGAAACCATATTTATTATCGCGCCGGACTTTTGTTTTATCATATCATTGATAACTAACCGGATTAAACGTACATAGCCCAGATAATTAGTGTGCGCCAGCCTTTCAAAATCTTCTATCGGCTGTTCCGGAAACGGATACTGACTGGAAACACCGGCGTTATTAACTAGAATATCAATTCTGCCGAATTTCTCCTTAGTTTTGTTAACCAAGTTCTCCAGATCCTCTAACTTTGTAACATCGCAGGCAACCGGTAAAACATCCACCTGGTATTTCTTTGCAATCTCCTCTGCAGTCTCCTTTAAGGGCCCTTCCTGGCGCGCAGCAATAGTAATATTAATTCCCAGGCTGGCGCATGTTGAAGCAAGCGCCTTGCCTATCCCGCGGCTGGCTCCAGTAATAATTGCGACTTTTCCTTTTAGTTCCCGGCTCATAATTATTCCTCCCTTATTTAATTTTAGTTAATTTACCTCTGGAGAGCAGAAAAAACAACCCGCACCCAAAGACTACAAATCCAAGGTTAAAACTTTTTGACATAATAAACCCGCCCAAACTCATTCCTAATCCCCCGGATATAAACCTTATGCTACTATTTAAGCTCGCTGCTTCATTTAACGCATCAGGAGGAAGATCTGTGAGCATAGGGGAAAGGCCAAAATGGTTAAAGGTCCTTCTTAGCCCCAGAATAACATTGGTTAATGCAAAAACCAAAGAGGCGGCTTTAAAACAAGAAAAATAATACTGAATATCATCAGCAAGATTCCCCAGTTAATTATCTTTTTTCTCCCTAATGAATCCGCAAGCAACCCTCCCCAAATCTCCCCGAAAATACCGCTTAGCGCGGTTAAGGTAATCAGCATGCTGATTTTAAATTGATCTAGGCCTATCTGGGTTGAGAAATAAACCCCCAGCCACTGCTGTATGGCGTGGTAAATCAGGCTTATTAAAAAGATATATGATAAAATCCTTACTATGCCCTTGTCTTTAAAAATACTGAAGTAATTAAATTCAAATACTCCCATATCTTCTTTAAAGCTCGGAAGACAAAAATACATAAGCGCCCATAATATAAAACCTAAAGTGCCGGGGATTAAGAATATGAACCTCCAGTAAATAACGCCGCTTAAAAACAGTCCCAAGAGCGAGGCAATAAAGGTAAGCCCGAAAAAAGTTCCTATATATTTACCGCGCTCTTCTTGAGCCTTATGCCTGGCGATAAGAATTAACCCCAGAGGGATTACCGAGGCGCCAAAGAAACCCATCAATAATCTTCCTGACAGCAGTACTAAAAAACCTTTGGCAAAACCTACTATGAGGTTAGCGAAAGAAAATAAAATAATGCATATTAGTTCTACTGTGCGCGCGTCAAACTTGCGTACTAAAGGCCCGTAGAGAAGCGCGGCTAGTCCATAGGTAACCATGTAAGACCAGACTATTGCCCCTACGCTAAACTGAGAAAGAGCGAATTCTTTTGCTACCGAAGGGATTAAGGCTGCGGCTGCAGCAACATTAAAAGAAAGCAGCGCGCCCTCTAAACAAAGGATAATAAAAGTAAATTTCTTCAACTCTTTGCTTCTTTTTCTATTACCTGCTTAAAAATTAAAAGATTATCTTTAGAGTGCTTATTAATAAACCCTTCAACCTGCTCATCGGTAAACTTTGCCTTCTCATCCATCTCAAAGTGCTGTATCCAAGTTAGGTCTATTCCCTCTTTTTTAGGAGTATAAAGCCAGATTATCTTCATGTACTTAAAAGGAAACTTGGGCTCCTGCCTTTCGGCGTAAGCAAAATATTTATCCTTAACCAGGAATCTCCAAGAAATCCAAGACTTATCCTCATCGTCAGTCAGACGGAATGTTATCTTATCGCCTTCCTTACTGACAATCTCTGCGGCTTTATACTCATGCCCAAAAAGTTCTGTCCAGCGCGGGATATCGTTGGAGATATCAAATACTTTATCATATGGCGCATTGATAACTATTGAATTACATGTATGGCCCATTAAAACTCTCCTTTCTCGCGTATCCCATAACTCATTATTATTTTTTCTTGTAAAACTACCGCTTTTTGCAGACGATCTAACAACGCTTAGATCTCCTAAGCTACCGCAACTACCCTGGACCAGGCAGCTCCTGTCCGGCGTATTCTTACCGGGAAACAGATAATCTTAAAACCTGTTGCGCCAGGCAAGTTTCCCAAATTACCTAATCTTTCTATATGGATAAACTCGCGTTTTCTGCCGTAAAAATGCGCGGGATAAAATTTCTCGGGGTTTCTTGTTTCCATAAATTCCTTTAGCATAAATTTATAAGGACGGTCAATACCCATGGTATCTACACCGAAAACTTTGATGCCGCGGTCCATAAGAAAATCTATTGCTGATATTCCGACTCCGGGGTACTCTGAAAAATATTTAGGAGTGCCATAAAATTTATCCGCCCCTGTCCAGAAAAGAACGATATCAAGCGGCTTAAGGCTGTAATTGATTTCTTTTAAAGCCGCTTCTAAGTCTTTAGCAGTTATCTCCTCCGTGGAATTCTTTTTCCTTAAATCCAGGCGCACCCCATTCTGAAAGCAATATTCCAGCGGGATTTCATCAGCGGTCTTAGATGCCTTACCTTCTGATTTAGTGCCGTAATGAAAGGTGTAATCCAAGTGCGTTCCCACGTGCACGGGAGAATGCACTGTTTCCAGGGAAAGGAATTCACCCTCCGGAACATCGGTTGCTTTAAGTATTCTTTTGCCTAAAAGGAAATTAATTCTTCCTTTAAGGGTCTTTCCCATAATTACGCGGTTAAACTTCTCCACGCCGTCTTTATGGCTGATGCGCTCGATTTCGACCTTATGCACTTCAAAGGCCTCTTCATCAATCGGAAGGCTTAAATCAATTATCGTCATTTATTTTGTTTGCTTTGAAAGAATAACCTTTTCGATATCATCAATCGAAGAGGATTTAGTGATCTCTTTGGGGCTAAGCTTTACTCCAAAGGCCTTCTCCAACGCAATCACTGATTCGACCATTTCAGTTGAATCCACCCCGATTGATTCCTGTAAAGTTACTGCATCTTTTAGTTCTTCGGGTTTTACTTTTAGCAAATCGACGAGAACTTCTTTAATCTTGAGCTTGATCTCCATTTGAATACCTCCTATATCTGCACTTCACCTTTAGTTGCGGCTGCTTCCCATTTATTAATGCCGTCCATGACATCTTTAAAACAAAGCTTGGCAAGCGGATCGAAATTACTCTCCATAATCCTGTTAATACGGCCGGGCTTGGAGAAAAACTCCCTCATGCACCAGGAGCCCAATCGGCCTAAGTCCTCGGTAGTTAAATGGTCCGTGGGAATAACGGGATGCAGAAAATCCCAAGTGCTAAAATCAACTTTTTTAGGGTCCACCCAGCCTTTCTTTAAAGCAATCCTCCACATCGGAGAATTAGGGGCCGGGGTAACATAACCTACCCACATAATATCCGGGTCAACCGCATCGGTAAATTCAAAACGCTGCTTGATAATCGCTTCGGTGTCATAATCAAAACCCATCATAATGTCAGCTACTATTGCAATATCGTTCTTGCGCAGTATCTCGATTGTCTTCTGGATCTGGTCTATGGTAATCCCTTTGGCAATTTTCTTTAACTCTGACTGGGTAGTAACTTCTATCCCAAAAACGCCCATAAATAACCCATTCTCCTTCATTAAGGGGACTACTGACTCACAGTTAACCCAGTCAATGGCGCGGCCTAAAGAAACCCATTTGATAGGGTTATTGGCTGCTTTTTTTAGCTCGCAGAACTTCTTTACGCGGTCAGGATCGACATTAAAATTATCATCCTGGATTACTACGACTTTCACTCCGTATTTTTTGTGCAGAAGATTGAGCTCCTCCATTACTCTCTCCGGAGATTTCGCACGCCACTTTAAGAAATCCGAAGGAGAACGCGGGTCAAACTGATCCCATTCGTAACAGAAGGTACAAGCCGAAGGACAACCCCTGGATGTTACCATATCGACAAAAGGCTTCCAGTATGTATGCCCTACATATTTATCCATAGGGAATAAATCATAAGCAGGCAGAGGAAGCTTATCTAAATCCTGCATTAAGGGCTTATGCGGCCCCATGACTATTTTTCCGTCAATGCGGGAAGTAACTCCCCCTACATCTTTTAAGGGCTTATTCTTATCGAGCGCCTCGATTAGGTCTCCGAAAGACTCTTCTTCTCCCATTACCACAAAATCAATCTCGGGATTTTCTTCCAGGGTAGGGACGGGCATTGCAGAATACCATAATCCGCCTAATACTATTTTCGTTTTCGGCAAAACTTTTTTAATTCCTATAGCGGCATCCTTGAAATGGCGCAGGACCCCGTAACCTCCGTAACCATGAAGCTGCTCTCCCATTACCACCACATCAGGATTCATATCTTTGACCCTCTGAATCAGCTGGTCCATGGGTATCTGGTCAGCTTTTCCGTCAATCACTGCGACATCAGAATAACCGCGGGTATCCCTGACATAAGCTGCCCAATGAGCATAAAGCTGGTTTGGAGAACGGTGTATACCATGGGTTGCCCATGCGCCCACCTTCGGCATAACAAATAATATTTTCATCTACTTCCTCCTCTTATGGGGACACCCTGCCGATTAGGTCAAAGGATGTCCCTTGATTAGACTAAAGGGTGTCCCCTTTTTCGATAACCAGGACTGAATTTATTCCGCCTCTTCCGCGGGAGATTATCAAAGCTTTATTTATCTTTTTTTCTTTTGGTTCTTTACCTATATAATTAAGGCCTTCAATAGCAGGGTTATCAAGATTTACGGTAGGGGGAACTAAATTATTCTCCATGGCGAGGATTGTCGTAATCAAATCCACTGCTCCGGATGCGCCGAGTAAATTACCGAACATGGATTTAGGGCAGCTTACCGGAATATTTCTCAGATTTTCCTTAAAAATTATTTTTAATGCTTTTATCTCTGAATCATCCCACAGCGAGCTAGCAAGCCCGTCTAAGCTTATAAAATCTATATCTGCAGGCTGTATCTTAGCATCAGCAAGGGCATTACTTATCGCTCTTGCCAGTTCCACTCCATCAGGAGCGCAATCAATACGATCTACGCCGTCACAAGTAGCGGCATATCCTGAAATCAAAGCCTGGATATTAACCTTTCTTTCTTTAGCGCGCCTTATACTCTCCATCACTACAATTCCCGCACCTTCCCCTATTACGCAGCCATCCCTGCTTTTATCAAAAGGGCGATAGGCGGATTTTGGACTACTGTTATTCTTAGAAAGCGCACCGTAAGTATTGCAGCATAAAAGCGCATACGGCGTTACCGGCGCTTCCATGCCTCCGGCTAAAATCATGTCCAATTTATTCTTTGCTAAAACTTTCCTGGCATAACCTAAAGCCATAAGCGAACTTGCACGGTCAGCAACAACGGTCTTAGAAAAACCCTTTATCCCGTAATAAATAGATACTTGTCCCTGCGGAGCAGCCGGAAACCATGCTGAAGCCATATAAGGAGAAACGCCCTCCCTGCCTTCGATATATAAATCGCGCAGCTCTGTTTCGGCATAAAGCCAGCCGCCTATTGCATTACCCAGAAAAATTCCGACTAAATTAGGGTCCTCTTTTTTTATATCAATGCCGGAGTCCTGCAGGGCCATTTCAGCGGCGATTAAAGCCATGTGCGAAAAGGCGTCTATTTTCTTAGCGAGCCTCTCTGAAATATGGCTGTACTTCTCAAGGTCATCAATCTGCCCCGCGATATGCGCAGGGTATTTTGAAGCTTCAAATCTGGTAATCTCTTTTATGAATGACCTTGCGCTTTTAATATTTGCCCAAAACTGGCGCTTGCCTATTCCTGAAGGCGCAACTATACCTATGCCGGTTACCGCTATTTTATCCATTATATCTCCTTAAAACCAACGATGAATGAATCCCAGAAAAACCGCTGCTTGTTTTTAATATCACATCTACCTTTTTTTTAATCGCTTCATTGGGTATATAGTATAAATCGCACTGCGGATCTTTTTCTTCCTGGTTAATCGTAGGGGGGAGGATATTTTTCTCAAATATCAAAGCTGCGACTGTAAGCTCGATTGCGTTTGCCGCGGCCAAAGGATGCCCGATCATGGACTTAAAGGAACTTATCGGAAGTTTATATGCGTACTCCCCGAAGATTGCTTTATAGGCGCTGGTTTCGAATATGTCATTCATGCGGGTAGAAGAGCCATGGGCATTGATATAGTCCACATCTTTAGGATTGACATCGGAGTCTTTTAACGCTAAATCTATACACATCTCCATTGCCCTGCCATCGGAAGGAAGATCTGTCATATGGAAGGCATTGCAACTTGTCCCGAACCCTAAAACTTCGCAATATATTTTTGCGTTTCTTCTTAAAGCATGGTTTAACTCCTCTAACACAAGAATCCCCGCCCCTTCGGAAAGGACAAAGCCGTCCCTTTTGTTATCAAAAGGCCGGGAGGCTTTTTCAGGCTCGCTGTTATGCACAGATAAAACATTAACGACGTCGAATGCGCCAAAAGTAATCGGAGTAATCGGAGCTTCTGCTGCGCCGCAAATCATGATATCCTGCTCTCCGTCCTGGATAGACTCTAAACCAAATCCCAAAGAATCCGTCCCAGCAGTACAGCCTGTAGAAAGAGTATTGCATATTCCTTTTAACCCATATTTGGAGGAAATTTCTATGGAAGGCGTATTAAACATCGCCGCGTCGTAAAGGTCCTGGCGCACCAGAGAAGGGTCAATAGGTTTCTTGCCATCTTCAGTTACCAGGGCAAATTCCTCTTCCATATATTTTGTCCCGCAAATGGCGTTTGCCAGGCATACCCCTGCCCTGCGTGGATCTTCTTTCTTAAAATCAATGCCGCTGTCTTTTATCGCCATATTTCCTGCCACTACGCCGAACTGCACATACCTATCCATGCGCATCGCCTCTTCATGGGTCAGGCCGAGTTTAAAAGGGTCAAAATCACGCACTTCCGCCGCTATTTTTGTATTAAAAACTGACACATCAAAACCATCAACCAGCTTTACGCCGGACTTGCCCGAAGACATTCCCCTCCATACAGCTTCTTTTCCTATTCCATTAGGGGAAACTGTTCCTACTCCAGTAATAACCACTCTGCGTTTTTCCATAAAATTATTCTTTCTCCTGGCCCGCAAGGGCAAACCCGCGCAATTCCTTATACACGCGGGGTATCTTCTACTCTTGTTACTTTAAATATTATATTCCCGCCGTCAGGGCAGGTAACCGTATCAATAGAATTGGGATCCTGCATAAAGAAAAATTTTGCCCCGAAATTTAACGCGAATAAAGCAGGAAAGGCGGTGTGAAACGCCGCCCCGCAAAATCCGGGGATGCACTTTAAACCCTGCGTCTCCCATTTATCACCCACCTTGTAACCGAAAGTACATTTACCCTTAGCCTTAACTACCTCAATAATCATCTTCTTGGGATTAGGGCCTTTATGGTTAGGATCCTTAGGAAGTACCTCGACATTTCCGTTCTTATCCAGTATTTCGGCTTTAAATTCAAGCTTTCCTCCGTCAGGACAGGTAACTAAAAGAGACCTCTGGTTGTCGCGGAAACCAAACTTTGCACCGAAGCTTAAGGCATAAATAACCGGAAAAAGGGCGTGCGCTAAACCCAGACAAAAATGCTTTGGGGGATGGGTGAAATCCTCCAGGATAATTTCATCCCCTGCCTTATAACCATGATAACACTCTCCGTAAACACCTGTTACTGTAAGTTTTAACTTCGGAAAAGGCGTATTGACTTCACTCATATTCTTAATTTAATAAATGCTTTAAGCTACTGTTTAATTCCTCTTTTGTTAAAAATTTATTATCTTTTTCTACCCTATGTACCAACTCCACCAAGGCTTTATTAAGAGGAGCGGCAAGCCCGTTCTTCTCTGCAAGCGATACAAATTCGCCGTTAATATAATCGATCTCCGAAGCCTTGCCTCTCCTTATGCTCTGTAATATTGAACCATACAAAGGATCCTTGCTTAACTTAGTCATGATCCCAGAAAATATTTTTGCAGCCTCTTCTTTAGGGATCGCTATAAGCTTAGTTACATTCTCTATAGGGAAACCCGGCAGAGACTCCATTTTGATATTAAGCCTTGATAGCAGATTGAATCCTTCTTCCCAGATTTTGATACTTACCATGCTTATATTATGGTCCGCGAATGCCTCCTGCATGCTTAATCCCAGTATCGCGGGGATACAGTTATTGGCGTTTACAAAAATCTTCAGATATTTCATGCCTAATATATTTTGGCTTACTACCGCCGGAAAAGCCTTATCCAGAATCATGCTTACATCAAGGATACCGGGATTAGGCACTTCTTTAAAAACGCTCCCTACTACCCAGTCTCCTTCGAAATTATGCACAACCCTCCCGGGTTCAATGAGAGTAGAGCCAAACATCACAATACTTGAAAGGATATTTTCTTTTGGCAGAAGCCTTGCGATTATATTCTCGGACTGCACGCCGTTCTGCGTAGTAAGTATTATTGTTTTCTTAAGAAGGGGGAGATTATCTCTTATCGCTTTTTCTACATCCTGGGTTTTAGTCGCAACTATCAAAATCTTTGGCTCCGACACTAAAAACTCATAAACATGAACGGGGACTTTAAAATCTCCCCTGACCCCGGAAATTACTACTCCGTTTTTGTGTATCGCGTCTACTGAATCGGGCTTTGCGACTAAATATACGTCTTCACCTTTTAATTTAAGATACCCTGCCGCTAAGGCACCGATTGCTCCCGCGCCTATTATTGCTACGCTCAAAATGAACCTTCCTTATTTACTATTTGACCTAGGGAAACCGTACTTCTTATAATCAAATCCGGTTTGCTCCAAAAGCCTTACCATCATGCTGTAAAAAGGAGACGGTACATCGGAGAAAAAGGCACAAACAACATCCTCCTCCTGCACCATCGGACTGTTCCTCCTTAGGGCATTCTCTCTCGCCTTCTTGGTTACAGCTTCCTCGGTAATATGCCGGTGGAATACCGGGATTTTTGATATAAAAAGCCTGAACTTTGCCTGGGTCTTATTTTCCCATTCCATATGTCTTAAAATATAGTAAAATTTTACTATTTATCAGTAAACTATTTTATAATTTCAGTAGTCTTGTGTCAAGTATTTTTAATTAGCATGATTTCTGGCAGGATTAAAACTACCTACGGTTTATACAGATACGATTATTAAGTACATTCATCCAAAGGCAATACAAAGGCTTTTATTCCTTCTTGTCCGGCTTTATTCCTGAGATCTTTGATTCCCTGAATCAATCTTTTTGAATCCGGTTCCTGGCAGGCGACATAAAGAATATTATTTAATCCCGGCCAGATATCAGTACCCAAATGCGCACCGCTCGTTATTCCTTTACCGAATACCTTGGGAATTTTGGTATAACCCTGTATCTTAAAGTCACCCAAAACCTCCATTAGCTCATTATCTAACGCCTCATTATATACGATCATAAGCATTCTCATCTTTTCTTTGCCTCCTTTAATAACGTGCCTCTATGGAATACCGCATAAAGCGTAGGGACAAAAAGCATGGTAATAAAAGTTGAAACGGATAAGCCGCTTATCATCGTTATGCCAAGTGGCTGCCATGTTTCTGACCCTGTGCCGCGCGATAGAGCAAGCGGAAGAAGGCCGACGAGCGTAGTTATGGTTGTCATTAAAACAGGCCTGAGCCTGTCTTTTCCTGCATGGGTAACTGCCTCATGCATTGAAAAACCCCTGGCCCTTAATATATTGATATAGCTTATTAAAACAATGGCGTTATTTACGACTATACCCATAAGCATGACTATTCCGAGAAAAGTATTAATGCTTAAATTTGTCCTGGTTATGACAAAACCCAATATGACGCCTACAAAGGTAAACGGTATGGAAAACATTATAATAAAAGGATCCAGGAGCGACTCAAACTGCCCGGCCATTACCATATATACTAAAGCTATACCTAAAATCAGCAGAAGAGTTAAATCCTTAAAGGCCTTTTTCTGCTCCTCTGCTTCTCCTCCAAAGCTCACAACAATATCAGAAGGTATAGCTATCTTTTTAAGTTCTTTCTTTAAGTCTTCTACTATTTTCCCGGACGACCTTTTGTAAGCATTGCACTCTACGCTTACTACTCTTTCGCGGTTCAGGCGATCAATTGTCTCCGGGCCGCTTGTTTCATAAATCCTTGCAATATTACTTAATCTTATAAGTTTCCTAGAAAAACCTTTAGTGCTTGCCGCTGCCTCAAGGGTCTCAAACGGCACATTGTCTTCTGGTAGGGGAGCGACAATAGAAAGGTTATTAATGTCTTCTATTTTAGAGCGCGATGCATCCTCAAGCCTTACATATATATCGTAAGTTTTTCCCTTTTCCCTGTATTTTGTTGCGGTAGAACCCTGAATAAATGTTTTCAGGGTTTCCGATATCGTATACATATCAAGCCCCAGGCTTGCGGCTTTTTCTCTATCTACTTCAATCCTTAATTCGGGCCGGTTCGGCTCCCTGGAAACGCTTACATCCACTGCCCCGGGTATTTTCTCAAGAACACCTTTTATCTTTTCTGCTAAAACATCGGTCGTCTCGAATGAATTTCCGATAACATCAAGCTGTACTGCCTTGCCTCCGGTGCCCGCGATTAACCTGCCCAAAGGATTCCCGGTAGTAATATTAGTCTTTAAAACCCCCGGAATATCCTTAATCTTCTTTCTTACTGCCTGGCCTACTTCTTTCACTGAACGCTTCCTATTTTCTTTAGGGATAAGCTTAGCGCCGGCTGAAATTATATGCGTCCCCGCATCTCCACCCATTAATCTTCCCACCCCCGTTATTGAGCCGCTGCGGGAATAGTAGAATTTTGCCTCCGGGATATCAGCCTTTAATATCTCTTCTATTCTCAAGGCTACCCTATCAGTCTCTTCCACCCTTGTGCCAATTGGAAGATATACCGTTAGCCTTAGGTCTCCGGAGTCTTCTTCCGGAATAAATTCATTTCCTACCAAAGGAAGCAACATCAAACTTAAGAAGAAAGCCCCTAAGAATCCTATTAAAACGGTTTTTTTATGCCCAAGACAAAAACTTAAAGCCTTGCTATATTTATCCTCCCATCCCGTAAACCATTTCTCTGATATTTGATATAAATTAGCCAGAAATCCTTCTTTCCTCTGCTTTATCCTCAACCACTTTGAACAAAGCATAGGAGTAAAGGTAAGCGCAGTAAATAAAGAAGCGGTTAAGGTTACCGAAACAACCATAGCTAAAACCCCAAACATTATACCTATAACTCCGGGCAGAAAGAGCATCGGCAAAAAGACTACCAGAGTAGTAAGTGTTGAGGCGGCTATTGCCAGGAAAAGCTCTGATGAACCGAATATGGCTGCTTCTGATGGGCGGTTCCCCCTTTCAAGCCGGCGGTAAACATTGTCTACCACCACTATCGCATTGTCAACTATCATCCCCGATGCGATAGCTAAAGATGATAGGCTTATTACATTGATAGTCCCCTGGCTTAAGAAAAGGTAGATGAAAGCTGCGAGAAGCGAAAATGGAAGCGTCAGTGCAATAATCAAGCTCGGAGTAAATGCCCGCAAAAAAAACCAGACAACAAATACGACAAGGAAAATACCTAACCAAACCGAAGATTTAAGAGAATTAAGTGAGTCGATTATGTCCTTTGAAGTATCAAATATAATATTTAATTTTACATCAGAAGGCAGGGTTTTCTCTATCTCTTTGAGTTTTTCCTTAACGCGGCTAGCAACTTCTACCGTATTAGTGCCGTTCTGCTTCTGAACCATAAGCATAATACCGCGTTTTCCGCTAATACGCACATAACCTGTTTCCTCCTCAAAACCATCTTCTACCCTCGCAACATCTTTCAGGTAAATAGGTTTTCCTTTACGTTTACCCAAGATAACCAAGTTTATTTCTTCCGGCGTTGCAAATTCACCGGGGAGCCTTATAAGGTAATCTGTCAAGCCTGTCTTCAAACTGCCAACCGGCTGGGTTACATTCTCCTGCTTTAATTTATTCTTAATATCCAAAATAGAGAAACCGTAACCCTCTAACCTTTGCCTGTCAATCCATATGTTGATTTGTCTTTTTAAACCTCCACCCTGCATCTGAACAGTGCCAACTCCGGGGAGCTGCTTTAACATATCTCCTATTCTTTTTTCTACAATATCATAAAGATCCGGATAACTCTGGTCGGCAGTTATCCCAATATATATAATAGGCATATTAGCGGTGTTGAATTTAAAGATTATTGGATTGTCCATCTCATCCGGGATATCCGGCAAAAACCTCTTGGCCCGTTCTATTCTATCGCGTACATCATTAGAGGCTTCGTCAAGATTGGTCCCCCAGATAAACTTGAGCCTTATTACGGATGAGCCTTCCGAAGAAGAAGAAGTCATCTTTTCTAGGCCGGGAGTAGTGCCTAGCTGGTTTTCTAACTCCTCCGTAACTTTAATTTCAACGTCTGCCGGGCTTGCTCCGGGATAAGTTGATATGACGCTTATGGAAGGAGGCTCTATCTCAGGCATCATGTCAACACCAAGACGGCTTAAAGAATACGCAGCCAGAATGATGATAGCGGTAAATATCATCAAGTTAGTAACTGGTTTTCTTACTCCGAATTGCGGTAAATTCATTTTTTTTCTACCTCAAAGGCTACCGGAGCGCCCGCATAAAGCTTCTGCTGCCCCATGATAACAACCAAATCCCCTTCCTTAAGCCCGCTTTTAACTTCATAATAAAAACCTTCTCTTATCCCGAGTGAAACCTTTTTAAGCAAGGCTTTCTTATCCTCAATAACAAAGACATAAGTAGCTGAATCTCTGCCTATCACAGCCTCCTTAATGATGGCAGGTACAGAAGTTATTTTATCCAAAATAATGCTCACCTTGGCAAACATCCCGGATTTCAATTTGCCCTGCGGGTTTTCTATTGTTATTTCAACGGGAACAGAACGCGTTGAAAGATCAATCACAGGGCTTATTTTTGTAACGGAACCGGTAAATTCTTCATAAGGGTAAGAATCCACTTTAGCACTGGCTTCCTGCGATAATGAAAGCCTGGGTATGTACTTTTCTGGAATATCCAGAACTATCTTAACCTTACTATCATTTACAACAAAAGCTACCGGGGTCTGCGTATTGACATTTTCGCCTATATCTACAAAGACTCTTCCTACTATTCCGGTCAAAGTACTTTGAACCGGCGCTTTCTCAAATTTAAGCCCGACTTCATCGCGATCGATATAACATATAGTATCCCCCTTTTCAACCGCACTACCGTCTTCTTTTATCTTCTCGATTATTTTACCGCTTACCTTAGGATAGATATAGGCCTCATCCATGGCCTTGACGTCTCCGGCATACTCTAGCAATGAATTTAAATCCCTTAATTTTACTTCCATAACCTTTACAGGGATAACTTCTTCCTTCTTTCCCCTTGCCTCTTTGGATTGACATCCTAAAACCGCCAATAATATAAAAAACAATATTAGTTTATATCTAAACATAATTAAAGACCTCCGGTTGCCTTATCAAATCTAGCCTTGGCGACATTATAATCATAAGCGGCTTGCAATTGATTAAAACTTGAGACAAGGTATTTTACTTTCGCATCGCTTTTAGCCAGAAAGCTTACTTCCCCGCTCTTATATTTCTCGTTAACCACCCTTAGGTTGTCACTATAAAGCTTTTCTTCGGAATTGCTGGAATTAATCTTGGCAATCGCATCCTTTAATCCTAAATAAGCATCCTTTAATTCAAGGGTAATATCTCTGATCGCCTTATCCCTTAAAATCTGACTTTTCTTCAAATCGACTACTGCCTGTTCTACTTTAGACTTTGTTTTCCATCCGTCAAAAACCGGCCAGGATACTGTCGCTCCGAGTATATTATAATCATGCCAGTCTTTAGTATTTACCGTTGTAGTAACCGCGTGCGACCTGCTGTAATAATCCCAGGAGGCATAAACAGAGGGCCTGCCTGCGGCCTTGGCTATCTCAATAGCGCTTTTATCCGCGTTAATCTGCGCCGCATATTGTTTTATTTCGGGCCTCTCTTCTAAAGCCTTTAATAAGCTCTGATCGAGGGCTATTTCTGATTCTTTATATTCAATACCGCCCGTCGCCACTATATTAACATCTTTCTCAAGGTACAACAAGTTGATTAAAGACTCTTTTGCAGAACTTACCTGGTTCAAAGAAGTCTCGTAAATTTCCTCCAAATCACTTAAAGAAGCCTTGGATTTTAATACCTCTGAATCCGAAACCTCTCCGAATTTCTGCCTTTCAAGCATGTATTTAAGGTGTTCCCTGCCGTTATCCAGCAAAGCCTTGTTTAGTTCAGCAAAATGTTGGGCAAGCAACAGTGTATAAAAGGATTCTTTTATATTTAAGGCGGTTTCTATCTTCTCTTTATCCAGCAAAGCCTTGGCAACTTCAAAGTTGTATCCGTTATATTTTATGGTATTAAATATTCTCCCGCCGGTATAAAAATACTGCTTTAAAGTAGCCTGGCTATTTGTCTGACTCAAATCCTTGGAGTAATAATTTCTTGTGTAAGCCCACTCCCCCGTTAAAGTCAGGGAAGGGAAAAGCTCCGCATGGCTCTCTGCTATCTTAAATTTAGCTTTTTTTAATTCTTCCTCTTTCAATAATATATTTCTGTTGTCTCTTAACCCGATAAAAACAGCTTCGTCAAGAGATAAGGGCAGGCCTTCCGCAGCAGCCGGAGAAAGAAGGAACACCGGCAATAAGAATGCGAATATCGATATTATATATCCTCTGAGCATAATACGTCCCTTACCCGCGAGAGTATGCGCAGATAATTCTCGCGGTCCTCCTGCGGTATTTTATCAAAAATCTTTATAGTAAGATTACGCCTGTCCTGGCTTATTTTCTTTACTAAAGCTTCTCCCTTAGAAGTAATCTGCACCTTAATTATTCTGCGGTCGGAATTATCGAATATCCTTAAGGCATAACCGGAATTAACCAGCCTGTTAACAATTCCGGTAATGGCTGGCATGCTGACCTTCATAAATGAAGCGACATCCTTCATTTTCACCGGTCCGTTTGAATTTAAAAAATCCAATATAAGAACCTGCGGGAGGGTAACTTTGCCTTTATAGATTACATCGGGTTGCTTACGCGAAAACTCCCTCATAAGCACGGGCATAATTTCATTAAGGCTATCTGCGAACTCTGATATTGTGCGCATATTCAACTAATATGGTTAACTATATTAACTATTAACTACATTAAGAATATGCCATATCAAAAAGGGTTTGTCAAGAAAATTAGTTGGGCTTTAAAAACTAAAGAGATTTGATGAGACTAGAGAGAAAGTCCGACTCAGCCTGGAGCATCTTAAGATTGTGCTCCAGTATACACAAAGGAGGATAATTTTTCTTGCCCTTAGACTTAAATATCTTATTAAGCCCCTGGGTTACCTTATTTAAAATACGCAGGCGTGCCCGTAGCCTCCTTTTGGCTGAAACAGGCTTAAGGTAACGTAGAAAATAAAGACTGAGGTCTAGATTAAATTGAGGACGCTTTAGCTCCAGGAAACTTTTATTTAAAAGCTCTTCAAAACGCTTATGCCCTTTTTTAGTCAGGTTGTAAACAATGCGTTTAGGCCTTCTGCCGACTTTGCTTATCTTCTTGGCTATCAAGCCTTTTCGTTCCAACACCTGAAGCGGATAATATATGGAGCTTAGTTTTACACCGGTAAACAATGAAAGGATTTGCCTTACTCTTACTTTTATGTCGTAACCATGCTTAGGGCCCTGGCGCAAGAGCCCTAACAGAAGGAACTCTTGTTCAATCATGCCACTATTCCCATTGAACGGAATTTATTGTAACGCGACTCCAAAAGCGCATCTTTCTTAAACCCTTTTAATTCTTTAATGTCTTTAACAAGCAGGTCTTTTATATTGTGAGCGGTTTTCTCGGGATTGCGGTGTGCGCCTCCTAAAGGCTCCGGTATAACAGCATCGATAACTTTAAGCTTAAGCAAATCTTCTCCGGTTAATTTCAAAACTTCCGCTGCCATAGGCGCCTTCGAACCGTCTTTCCAGAGGATAGCCGCGCAGCCTTCGGGTGATATAACCGAATAATATGAATTCTCTAAGACATAGACGCGGTCAGCTACTCCCACCCCAAGAGCGCCTCCGGAACCTCCTTCTCCTATACCTATAGAAATTATCGGAGTGGCGATAAGCATCATATCCCTCAAATTAGTTGCGATTGCCTGGGATTGTCCTCTTTCTTCTGCACCTATACCGGGATATGCTCCGGGGGTATCAATAAATATTACAACAGGAAGAGAAAAACTTTCGGCTATTTGCATAACCCTTAATGCTTTGCGGTAGCCTTCAGGATGGGCGCAACCGAAATTCCTCTTAAGGTTTTCTTTTGTGTCTCTACCCTTCTGATGGCCTATTACAACAACCTTTTGCTTATCAAGTTTGGCAAACCCGCAGATAAGCGCCTTGTCATCCGCAAAAAGCCTGTCTCCGTGCAACTCCACAAAATCCGTCATAAGCATATTAATGTAATCTAGGGTATACGGCCTTTGCGGATGCCGCGCAAGTTGGACTCTATGCCACGGATTCAAGTTAGCATAGGTGTCTTTCTTAAGGTGTTCTAGTTTATCTTCAAGCCTCTTTACTTCGGAAGAAAGATCTATCTTGCGCTCGGCAATGAAATTCTTAAGCTCCTGAATCTTTTTTTCAAGCTCTACAATAGGTTTTTCAAAATCGAGTCCGGCCATTTTACATTTAATCCGTTATAACTACCTCTGTTCCCAACGGCACAATAGTATAAAGCTCTTCTACATCTTGGTTACTTAAACGAACGCAACCTTGAGTAACCTGCTTACCCAGATCCTGAGGCTCAGTTGTGCCATGCAGACCGTAGCTAGGGACATCAATCCCCATCCAGCGCGTCCCGAGTATATTCTCCGGGCTACCCGGAGGAACGACTGCCCCCGCCTTAAACCACGTAGGATTAACCAATTTAGACGTAATCTTAAAATTTCCTGTCGGAGTAGAGTTATTTTTCCCGGTAGAAACTACATATGTCTTGATAATCTCCTCATCGCTCTTAAGCAGAAGTATATTCTGCGATTTCTTCACCAGGATACTAAATGGAACGGTCCAAACCTTTATCTTTCTACCCGGGATAATTACATCGCTTGTTAAATTATTACTCTTCTTTATTAAGTCCGGGGTTGTCTTATACTCACGGGCAATCCTTGTAAGCGTATCCCCGGGCTTTATCTCGTAAGAAATGCTTTTGGGAGTTAGAACCGGAGAGAAAAGAAGTTTTATATTTATCTCCTCTGACTTCTTAATCCAGTTCATGACTTCATTGGAATTCGGAAAGTTATTTACCAGTTCATCGTATATCTTCTTCTGGCCGGAAAAATCCCCTTTGGACTGCATTTCTTTTGCCTTGCTTAGTAACGACGAAAGAGAAACCGAACCGCCTTGACCGGAACTTTTACTTTCAAAAAAGTTCTTTATAAAGACACCGAAGAAAATAACAAAAGAAATGGCCGCCAATAGAATCAAAACTGTTAAAAGCTTCTTTTTCACCTGAAGTCCTCCGATTATTTGAATATAACGGCTACTAATATCCCTAATATAAGCCCGGCAATAACCTCAATAGGGGTATGCCCGATTAGTTCCATGAGCCGGCCTTCCGGAACCTTACCCTTCCAGTATATATCTTCAGTTATCTTATTTAAGATTCTGGCCTGCCTGCCAGTTGCCCTACGCACACCCTGGGCATCAAACATAACCACAATGGCAAATGCAGCTGCTAGAGCAAAATAAGGGCTATTAAAACCGTATTCCATTCCCATAGCTGCCGCCAAACATGATGCTCCAGCGGCATGCGACGAAGGCATACCGCCTGTTCCTATAAACCAGCGAAAATCAAACCTTTTCTGGCTGATTACCCCGATAACCACCTTTATCGCTTGAGCTATGAACCAGGCAGAAATAGTAGCTAGAAAAATCTTATTTTGAGAAAGCTGCGTTAATATATCCTTCATGATATTTTTTCTTTCTTCAGTTACCGCAAAGGGTTTCGTTCCTGTTTTAGCTAAAGTTTTATTATATTACCTTGATTATAAATTGCAAGGCTTTTCTTCGTTAGATTAGGCGTTTTCTGGCGTCTATTATGGGGGAGGATAAAATGATAGCAAAAACATTAAGCTTTGGTTTAGAGGGCATGGAAATCTACCCGGTTGAAATAGAAACAGACGTCAGTAACGGGCTTCCGGCAATAAACATAGTAGGCCTACCGGATTCAGCTATCAAAGAAAGCAAAGAAAGGGTAAAATCGGCTATAAAAAACTCCGGTTTTAACTGGCCGGCGCAAAGGATAACAATTAGCCTGGCTCCTTCTGAGATACGCAAGGAGGGCTCTTGTTTTGACCTGGGGATTGCTGTGAGTATATTACAGGCAACCGGACAGATAAAAAATCCCGATCTTTCAGACTACTATATTCTCGGCGAGCTCTCTCTTAACGGCTCCCTAAAACCCTGCCGCGGAGTATTGCCGATTGCCATAGATGCTGGAACGTTAATTAAAAAAAATTTTATACTGCCACTTGAAAATGCTTATGAAGCAGCGGCAGTGACTAAATTGAATGTTTTTGCCTTTAAAGATTTAAAAGAAACAGTGGAATTTCTTAATAGCGCTTCGGGAGAGCCTTTCACAGTAAATACTGCGGAGGTCTTCCGGGATAACAACTCCTATGACACTGATTTTTCAGAAGTAAAAGGACAGGTCGCGGCAAAAAGGGCGATTGAGGTTGCGGTTGCGGGTAACCATAATATTGCCATGATCGGCCCTCCCGGCAGCGGAAAAACAATGCTAGCCAGAAGAATACCTACGATCATGCCCCGACTAACATTTGAAGAAGCGCTTGAAATAACAAAAATCTACTCTGTAGCTGGAAATTTTGGTGAGCGAGAGAAAATAATAATGCACCGGCCTTTCAGGTCACCGCATCATACCATTACGGATGCCGCATTAGTCGGCGGAGGAAATACCCCGCTTCCCGGAGAAATAAGCCTTGCGCACAAAGGCGTTTTGTTTCTGGACGAATTGCCTGAATTCCAGCGTAGTAACCTGGAAAACTTAAGGCAACCTCTTGAAGAAGGAAGAATAAATATTTCCAGGTCCAGAAAAAAACTTTGTTTTCCTGCGTCATTCATGCTGATTACTGCACTTAACCCGTGCCCCTGCGGATACGCGGGAGACCCTTTAAGAATTTGTTGCTGCAGTACTACAAAAATAAACACCTACCTGGGGAAGATATCGGGGCCGCTTTTAGATAGAATAGACATACACATAGAACTTCCGAGAGTAAAATATAGCTACCTTTCCGGAAAAGAAGAAACAGAGCCTTCTATCAAAATACGCGAAAGGATTGAGAAGGCCCGCAAAATTCAAACCCAGCGTTTTAAATGCAGCGGCGGACAAATTTCTTGTAACGCCTCTATGGGGATTAAAGCTCTCAAGAAATACTGCGGGATGGATAAGGAAGCAGAAGAACTTTTACGCCTGGCTCTGAATGAACTGGGGTTATCCGCAAGAGCATACGACAAAATTATCAAAGTCTCCAGAACTATTGCGGACCTAGAAGAGGAGGAGGTTATACAGACAAAACACATTTCAGAAGCGGTGCAATACCGCGTATTAGATAGGAGGATATTTTGAACGAAATCCGAAATAAAACTAATCGTTTACAACCTTTATCGCGACTGAAGAAGAGGAAGAATTACCGTTGCTATCAGTGACGGTAAGCGTAGCAGTATACTCCCTTGTGCCATAAGTAGTGCTCCAATAAGTGTTGGAAGCACTTTTTTTATTTGATTTATCTCCGTCACCAAAATCCCAAAGATAGGATGTTATTCTAGCCGATGAAGAGAATGACTTGCCGGCAGAGAAATTAACCTTTAAAGGAGAAGAGCCGCTCTGAGGTTTGGCAATAATTACTGCGGCTATGTCCCCTTGTGTTTTTAGAATAGGGGGTTGCGCTTTTTTAACAGGGCCCTGAACAGGTTGCTCTCTGGGTTTTAACGATTCTTCTTTTGATGTTTGCGGAGTAATAGAAAGGGCGTCTGGTTTTACTTCAGCCTTAACAGGCGCATCCATGATTTCCTCTTTCTTAACCGGAACATTTTTAACCTCTGCAACTTCTGCCTTTGATGGTGTTCTTGCCTCTTGCGGACCCTCGCTATTTAAGTCTTCTTTTATATATTCCTTAAGCTCATCCTTTAATCTGTTAATCTTTTCCCGTTCGGCATTGTATTCCTCATCTTCGAGCTTATCTATCTTCTCTTTGTACTTTGGGTCATTGTTATATTTGTAATCCGAGAATGCTATAAAAGGTATACGGAAAATCCCGGTAACAAACTGAAAAAGGACGGTAGGCGGTTCGACAAAAAACTGCTTAAAGCGGCTATCCATAAATCCCATCTGTTTGTAATAACTTTCAACCCTCACCCTGCGCCGCTTAAAACGCTCCTTTGCAAGAACCTGGTCGGGATAAGTATTATTAACCCCTATAGTATACTCGGGAATTATCTTATTGTGCCGCGAAACTACAAAACCTCCGGGTTGGGCAGAAGATACCTGCTGCACCTTATAGGTAGCACAGCCGGACAAGAATATAACGAATAAGAAAACTACGGAAAGCTTCTTCAACTTAAACCTTCTCCTTTTACTAAAAAAGCAATATTGACATAATACTACTTAAGAACTTGTATGTCAATTTCTAAATTGTAAAGATTATCATTTTAAAACCTGGAGTTTATGGTCCGCAAGACCAGCGGAATGGGTTTAATCTGGCGGTTTTTTATTTTAAGGCCTGAACAGAATTTACTTGTCCCGCTTTCGCTCCTAGACCAGACTACTTCGGTTTCAAGCGGGATTTCTTCTCCATTATCAGCCATAGCTAAACAGATATTTAACGAACTATTTACCGGTAATTCTTCTGCAGTAATAAGGCCTAATCCTTGGGCGCTTATATCCTTGGTCATAGCTGAAATGTGCGGCTTAATGCTTAGCCTTGCATATTTAAGCGGGATAGAAACCAGGAAACGCACAAACTTCCTTTTCTCAGAAAAACCTTCCTTAGGCATCTCTTAGGTTCTCCTTATATATTCCTAAATTAGTATGCCATATAACAATACGGCATTACAAGGTTATTTTTATGCCCCGGGAAAACGTTTTCTTAGCCAGGTCTTAAGAATTCTTATCCGCTATATCAGAAGCAACCGGAATCCTGAAATATTCACCCTGGTAAGACTTTACCATAAGTAAAACCCACAGGATTATACTTAAAATCCCAAGAATATTTGATAATAGAAACCCTATACCGGGTATAAGACCGAACACAGTCATTGATACGAAAAGCGCCCCAAAAACCACAATAGATTGCATGGCGTGAAAACGTACGAATTTATTTTCTTTTTCAAGAACGTAGAAAACTATTCCGGTAATAAACCCCAAAAGATAGCTAAGAAGCCCGGCTACGTTCGCCTCCATACCTAGTGAAGTCTTGCCTAAGTCTTTTTGTTCCATCTTACCTCCTTTTTTAAGTTAGGATCTCATGAGTGCCAAAGCCTCGGAGCGCGTCTTTTCATTTTCCTTAAATATGCCGCGCACCGCAGAAGTAACCGTCATTGTGCCGGGCTTTTTTACCCCCCTCATAGACATACAGAGATGCTCGGCTTCAATGACCACCATAACACCCAATGGTCTTAATTTCTCCATTATTATATCCGCGGTTTGAGTAGTTAAACGCTCCTGGACCTGCGGCCTTCGCGATAAAATATCCACTACCCTGGATAATTTACTCAATCCGGTTACTCTCCCGTTTTTAGGTATATAAGCAATATTAGCCCTGCCTATAAAGGGAAGCAGATGATGTTCGCAGACGCTATAAAGAGGAATTCCTTTTAACAATATTATCTCGTGATGTTTTTGGTCCAGTACGACCTCGAGCTCCTCCTGAGGAGAACGCCCGATGCCGGCAAAAATCTCTTCGTACATCTCAGCTACGCGCCGTGGCGTATCGAGCAAATCCTTTCTTTTAGGATTCTCGCCTATCGCCTCTAAAATATCGCGTACCGCTTTTTCTATCTTTTTCTTATTCATTTTATTTTCCTATACAGAATTCGCCGAAGATCTTATCCAATAGATCCACCGAGAAACTCTTTCCAAGTAATTCATCCAAAAGCTCTAAAGCCAACCTTATATCCTCCGCTATTAATTCGGGAGATAAGCTATTATCTATTGAATTGACCGCCTGCGCAATGTTTTTTTGCGCCTTTCTAATCAGTTCCGCGTGCCTTAAGTTCACGATAACCGCGCTTTCCAGCTCATAATCAATTCCCTTAACAGCCAACTCGGCTATCTTATCTTCGAGAATCCCGATGTTTTTAGCTTTCTTCGCCGATATCTCAACGCAGTCCTTAAAAATCTTAAGAATTTTAGCCCTATCTGCCTTCTGCCCTAAATCAATCTTATTTATAATTCCGATGGATTTCTTACGCTTTATCTTCCCCGCTAATAACAGATCCCTCCTGCTAATCTTCTTGCTACCGTCAAATATAAATAATACAATATCCGCTTTCTCTATTTCTTTCCTGGAGCGTTCAACTGCTTTCCTCTCTATAACATCCCTAGGGTAAAGAATTCCGGCGGTATCAATTAATCTCACCGGTATCCCTTTGATGTCTACAATTTCCTCTATTGTATCGCGTGTAGTCCCGGCTATCGGAGTAACAATGGAACGCTCTTCCTTAAGCAAGGCATTAAGCAACGAAGATTTACCGACGTTAGGGCTACCGCAGATGGCCAGGCGTAACCCTTCGCGCAACAATTTTCCGAACTTCGCGCTCTGCGATAATTCAGCTAATATAAGCCCTGCTTCTTCGTTCTTTTTCTTAACCTGTTTGAGCCCCGGAAGAATATTTACGTCTTCCGGAAAATCAATCGCTGCCTCTAAAGCACTCAAAGCATCCAGCAATAATTGCCTGCAGGAATTGATCCTGTTTGATAAATTTCCTTTTAATTGTTCTACCCCGACGCGTAAAGCGGAATCATTCTTTGCGCTTATAATATCCATAACCGCCTGCGCCTGAGTTAAGTCGATCCTCCCGCTTAAAAAAGCGCGCTTCGTAAACTCTCCGGGCTCTGCCAATCTTGCCCCGGAATTCAAAACTAAAGAGAGTATATCGCGTAAGACAATAAGGCCTGCATGGCAGTTTATCTCCACGATATCCTCTTTTGTATAAGTCTTAGGGCTGCGCATTACGGTAAGCAAAACTTCATCAATCACCTTGCCGCCCTCCATAATCGTACCGTAATGTATCGTATGAGTTTTAAAGCTGGATGGTTTTAAACCCGAAGATGAATTAAATATCCTGTTCGCTATCTTAAGCGCATCTCTGCCGCTTATACGAACAATGCCTATCCCTCCTCTTCCTAAAGGAGTAGATATCGCCGCTATAGTATCTTCTGTTACTGCTTTACAACCTAACCCCATCTATAATCTTTCATTAAGCCATTGCGCTGCCCGGAGATATACGCTCTCCGGAGCTATGGTATGCCCGCCTTCGAATTCAATCCATTCTGTCTGCCAGCCGTTATTCTTTAGAAAACTATTGTCCCTCCTCATCTCCTGGTAGCGGAAATCAGAAGGGCTGGCTAAGAATACTGCCAGTTTATTCTTCGGATAATAGTAAGATTTTCCTGTGGCGTAATGTTCGCTTATCATACCGGTATTTATTACCACCGCCCTTATTAACTTCGGATAAGCCATCGAAAGATAGTGGCTAGACATCCCGCCTCCGGAGAATCCGGTTGCCACCACTTTTCTTTCATCAACAGGATAAGATAATATTACATTCCTTATGGTATTTGAAAATATATTCCCGATTTCTTTAAAATCCATTCCGTTTTTGTGCTGCCTGGAGGAAAGTATTATCCACTTGTATTTATCCGCTACTGCCTGCCATGGCCTTAGCATAGACTCTGCGTTGGCGCTCGGCGATAAAGCCACAACCAAAGGGTATTTGGCTGACTCATTAATCCCTTCGGGTAAATAAATGATATAGGAACCGTTATCTATCTTTCTTGCCTCCTCTGACCCTTCACAAACATTTACCGTAGTAAGTAAAGCGCAAAAAATGCAAAAACTAATTACGTAATTCTTCATTTTATTCTCTCCAAAGCCTTATTATCAGGGTAAATTTCTTTTATCCTCCTGCCCTTTTCGAAGATTATTCTTTTCTTAACCGTTCCGTCCGGATTATAAAGAATAAAAGTGCCATGCTCCTTACCGTCTTCATAAGGCCCTTCTTCTTTTAAAGACCCCTGCGGATAATAGAAATAATGCATTCCGTTGATTTTACCTTTCTTAAATACTGCTTTTTCCTGAAGAGCGCCGCTTTCATAATACCAGCTGCTATCTCCTTCTTCCATTCCGTTAATATAAATCGTCTTTTCCTTTAAGTTTCCGTTTTCGTAATACCACAGGCATTCGCCGTTACGCTTGCCATTAAGATAAAGCAGTTCGGATTTCACGCGGCCAGAACCGGGGTAATAATACACCCATTTACCGTCGTATGCGTCATTCTTAAAAAACCCTTTTTTTTCTATCTTATTTGTATCTTGGTGGTAGTATATTGCTTCTCCTTCTTTCTTGCCGTTTACGAAATCTACCTCCGCCTTTATGTTTCCTTGAGGGTAATACCACTTAAATCTCCCGTCTTCTTTTCCGTTAAGGTAAACGCCTTCGGCTTTTAAATTACCGTTTTCGTAATACCAAGAGCGCTTTTTGGTTTCTTCATCTTCCCTGTAAGTAATAGCCTTTCCTGCGCCTGTTCCAAAATTACCTCCCGCACCAAAACTTTTAACTCCGGAAAGATTACTCTTCTTGTAAAGAGAATTTGTTTTTCTGTCAAAACTATATTTTTTTAACCTTTCAATGAAAGCAACAGCCTTAACGCGCACAAAGGCATTGGCCAGAAAGAGAGCCATGCCAAATATAAGAATCTTTACCCCAAGCCTTGCGAATAAAGGAGGCCTTGATGGATCGTTAATATTCATAGGGTATTTAGCCGATTTTTTCTCCATTAAGCTTAGATTCCTCTGAATTCTCCCACAACGAACAAAGAACCCGTAACGAGAATTAAATCATTCTTACCTGCTAAGCGCATTGCTTTTTCTTTGGCTTCTCTTACGCTCTCGGTAATGCAATAATTTTTATCCCGCAGATACCCCGCTATAATACGCGTGTCCATCGCCCTCTTGCTTTTTGCTTTAGTAATTATAAAGTTGTCCGCAAAACCCCTGATGATCCTGCTTATACCTGCAATATCCTTATCGGAAGATAAACCGATTATCAAAATTATTTTATCGTAATTAAAATTGTCCCTGATTGCCTTTATCAGCGCCTTAATTGAGGCAACGTTTTGAGCGCCGTCAATGACGACAAAAGGCTTTTTTTTAAGGATCTCGCACCTTCCGGGCCAAGAAGTATTATAAAGCCCTTTTTTGATTACTTCAATACCCGGATTTATTTTAAGGGAAAGCACCGCCTTAACGGCTACTGCCGCGTTTACCAATTGATGCTCTCCGATAAGCCTGATTTTAAATTTTTGTATTTTCTTGACCTCAAAAAGCTTTGCGTTAAATTTACCGCACCGTAAGCGTAAGGCGCTTAAGGCTTCTTCTTCCTGCGGCGCGATAACCACTATTGCTCCATTTTTTTTAATAATACCGGCTTTCTCATAAGCTATTCTTTTTAAGGTTTTCCCTAACTTATCAGTGTGCTCGTAACTTATCGGGGTAATTACGCAAAGTTCAGAATCAACTGCATTGGTTGCGTCCAACCTTCCCCCTAAACCGGTTTCTAATACCGCAAAATCTATGCTGTTGTTCTTAAAATAGAGGAAGGCTAAAGCAGTATAAACTTCAAAGAATGTCAGCGGCCGTAGTTTGGATTTACGGTTATATTCCTTTATCAGCGGTTTTAAAAAAACTACCAGCCTTGTTAATTCTTCTTTAGTTATCATCCCCTCAAATCCGCCTTCTTTTCTACCGGGGAGTATTCTAATCCTCTCCCTGAAATCCGTAAGATGCGGAGAGGTATAAAGACCCACCTTAAAACCGGCCTCTTTTAATATATAAGATATGAAGGCACAAGTAGACCCCTTACCCTTAGTACCAGCTACATGTATACTCTTAAAAGAATCCTGCGGGTTACCGAGCAGGCAGAGAAAAGACTTGATACGGGAAAGCTTACAAGATTTATTATACCTGTAGGATCTTATGTTTTCGTAATTTATAAACGAAGCTAAATAGCGCGCTGCCTGCTGGTAGGTCATACAATGGCAAGATTAATGCTTAAAGTGTCTTATCCCGGTTGTTACCATGGATATCCCGCTCCTATCGCAAGCTTTGATAATTTCATTGTCCGCTATGGAGCCCCCGGGCTGGATTATGGACTTTATTCCTGCCTTGGCACAGCAAACGATAGAATCCGGTTTGGGAAAGAAAGCATCGGAAGCAAGGCATGAATTCCTGGAATTTTTTCCGGCTTTTCTTATTGCTATAATAACGGATTCGACCCTGGACATCTGCCCGGCGCCGATTCCAACTGTCCTTGTCCCCTTAGTCAAAACAATTGCATTAGACTTAACATGTTTTGCAACTTTCCATCCCAAAATAAGACTATCTATCTGACTTTTTGTAGGAGTCTTTTTTGTAACCGACCTCAGGCACTTCGGGTTAAGTCCCGCTAAATCTTTGTCCTGCAACAAAAGTCCCTGGCCGATTCTCTTAAAATCAACCTCATTAATAACGTTTAAATTGTTAAGCTCTAGTATGCGCAAATTCTTTTTATCCTTAAATAACCCTAATGCCTTTTTATCGTATTCCGGTGCTACTATGCACTCTAAAAACCCGCTCTTTAATATAATCCTTGCGGTATCAATATCCAGCTTTTTACTCAAAGCAACAATACCGCCGAAAGCGGAAAGCTTATCGCAAGACCAGGCATCCGAATATGCCTTACTTAAATTAGGGCCCTGGGCAACCCCGCAGGGATTATTATGCTTTACGATTACTGCCGCTGCATTAGGAACAAACTCTTTTATTAGCTCAACTGCGGCGTTAAGATCCAGTATATTGTTGAAAGAAAGCTCTTTACCCTGGAGCTGTTTCAAATCAACCAATTGCCCGCTTTTGCCCTTTTCTCTATAAAGAGACGCCTTTTGGTGCGGATTCTCACCGTAACGCAGGTCCTGAATCTTCTCAAAATAAAGGCTGAGATTGTCGGGAAACTGCACGCTATCAACCTGGGCGTTAAACTGCCGGCTTAGATAATCGTAGATCTGCGCATCATAGGAAGAGGTATGCTTAAAGACTTCAACCCCAAGTTTTCTTAGAAACCCCTCCGGCAGAGCGCCGTTATTTTCCCTTAACTCTTTTATTACCTCAGGGTAGCTCCCAGGCTCACACACCACTGCTACAGAACGGTAATTCTTTGCTGCGGAGCGCAACATTGAAGGCCCGCCTATATCAATATTCTCTATAACTTCTTCTATCCCTACCCCGGGCCTGCAGACCGTCTGGGCAAAAGGATATAGGTTAACTACTACCATATCAATAAGTTCAAAATTATTCTTTTTTATTGCTTCCATATGCTCCCGGTTTTCGCGTAAAGCAAGAAGCCCGGCATGGACTTTAGGATGAAGGGTTTTTACGCGGCCGTTGAGCATCTCGGGGAATCCCGTATACTCCGAGATATCCTTCACCGGTATTTTATTCTCTTTTAGTAGCTTGGCCGTACCGCCGGTGGAGATAATCTCAACCCCAAAAGAATTCAATTCCCGTGCTAAATCAATTACTCCTGTTTTATCTGAAACGCTTATGAGCGCACGTTTAATCTTAGGCATAACAAAAACACCTCCCGAAATTTACTTATTGAATCTGAAATTAACCAGGTCGCAATCCTGCATAATATAATTTTTTTGTTCCAGGCGCAGCTTTCCTGCCTGTTTAGCGCCGGTCTCCCCGCCGCATTTTATAAAATCATCGAAGCTTATTATTTCCGCTCTTATAAAACCCTTTTGTATATCGGAATGAATGGCGCCCGAGGCCTCCCAGGCAGTCGCCCCGTTTCTTATAAGCCAGGCCCTGCTTTCTTTCTCGCCGGTTGTAAAAAAGCTTATAAAACCGCTTTTCTTAAATACATCGAAAATTAACTGCTCGGGAGAATTTAAATCCTCCTGTCCGGCGGTTATCACGGGTTTTAAGGTTATCAGACCATACCCCGAAATAATTTTCTTTTCCTCTTCGTTTAATGAAAGGCTGGAGATAAACTCTTCCTTTTCAAGAACCTCTCTAAACCTGTTAAGAAGCGATTTTTCTTCCTCCGAAGAAGTTTTAGAAAGCCTGTTTTCGACAAAATCTAGATCCGCAAGAATAAGATCTGCGCGCGAATCAGGAGCAACCAGAACAACATCCGCATCAAGAAACTTATCTGCTCCGATTAAATCCGCCTGGATATAGACTTTTTTCTTGGATTTAGTGATTTTGTCAACCTGATCCAGCCTTTCGTCTTTAATGTTGCACTTACCCAAAGAAATACCGGGCATCGAAAATAATGCGATTTTCATAAATTATTCTTCCTGTTTTTTTGTAGATTGGTAATGCGCGATTATTGGCGAGGATACCTTGTGCGGCACCTCTTCGTAATGCGAAAAATGCATGGTATAAACACCCCTGCCGCCGGTAATCGACTTTAAATCGTTAGCATACTTGAACATTTCAGAGAGAGGCACCTGAGCCTTAACTATCTGTTGCTTCCCCTTAATTTCCATCCCCATAATCCTTCCCCTTCTGGAGTTGATGTCCCCGGAGATAGCTCCGAGGAATTCTTCGGGGATCGCTACTTCTACATCCATAATCGGTTCTAACAACACCGGCCCGGCATCCATAACGGCTTTTCTTAAAGCCATTGCGCCGGCAATTTGAAAGGCCATATCAGAAGAGTCAACTTCATGATATGAACCGTCTACCAAAGTTACCTTGATATCTTCTATAGGATAACCTGCCACCGCTCCCTCTAAAGCCGCCTGCCTGACGCCTTTTTCAACCGAAGGTATATAATTGCGCGGTATGGCCCCTCCGAAAATCTTGTCTACAAATTCAAGCCCCTTACCTCTGGGCAAAGGAGAAACCTCAATCCAACAATCTCCGTATTGGCCGCGGCCTCCTGATTGCCTCTTAAATTTACCCTGAACTTTTATACTCTTTGTTATTGTCTCCTTGTAAGAAACCTTAGGAGTCCCGAGCTCTACAGATACATTAAAACGTTTCTTTAACCTCCCGACCATTACCGAAAGATGCAAATCTCCTAAGCCGGATATAATAAGCTCCTTTGTTTGCGGGTCGTGGGTTACCTTAAAAGTAGAGTCTTCCGCAGCGAGCTTATGCAAGGCATCCGAAATCTTTTCTTCATCCTCCCTGGACTTAGGCTTTACTGAAGCGGATATTGCCGCCTCGGGGAAAATTAACGGATCAAATAAGAACTGTTCTTTCTCTCCGGAAACCGAATCGGAAACCTGTGTATCTTTTAATTTGGCTAAAGCGATAATATCCCCGCAGCCGGCGGTATCGATATTCCTCTGTTCTTTGCCCTGCAGAATATGTATCTGGCCTATTCTTTCTTTTACTTTTTTATTCACATTGTAAAAATTTGTATTCGAAGCAAGCGAGCCTGAAAAGACCCTTAAAAGGCTTAACTGCCCGACATAAGGATCCGAAATATTCTTAAATACAAAAGCCGAAAAAGGCGCATCCTCCTTTAACGCGACATCTTTTTTCTCCTGCGAGTTAAGAGGGTTAACGGCTGAGACTGCGGGCCTTTGTGTCGGATCAGGCAAATACTGTATAATATCCTCCAAAAGGTCTTTTACCCCCTTATCATTTAAAGCAGAGCCTACGATTACCGGAAAGAGTTTGCGCTTTAAAACCGCCTGGGCAAGCCCGCCCTTAATTTCATCGACAGAAAGCCTTAAAACCGCCAGGTATTTTTCCAGCAAGCTGTCGTCACTCTCGGCGATTGCCTCCATCAAAAGAGGATCCTCCAATGATTCGATAATAATGCAATTCTTGGAAAGTCCGGATTTTAAGTCTGCCAGGACGCCGTTAACATCAATCCCTTCTTTATCGGACTTATTAATAAATATCATACACGGCAGATTAGCCTCTTGCGTCATCTCCCATGCTTTTTCAGTCCCTACCTGCACGCCGCTTGCAGCATCAACTACTATAATGGCGCTGTCAACTGCGCGTATCCCGCAGGTAACTTCCCCGGAAAAATCTGTATAACCCGGTGTATCTATAATTTGCATCCTGTTACCTTGATATTCACAGTAAAGAAGACTTAAGTTTATAGAGTTCTTTTTCTCTATTTCGTCAAAACTATAATCGCTTACGGTAGTACCGTCTTCTATTTTTCCTTTGCGGTTGGTGGCTTTGCAGTAATAAAGCAGACTTTCAGCAAGGGTAGTCTTTCCTGACTGGGCATGCCCTAAAAGGATAAAATTACGCTTGGATTTAGGATCCATAAAAATGAGTTCCTAAAATTATTCCAGGTAAGTATAAATCTTGCCTTTGTAATTACGCAGGACATATTTTCCTTTGGCCTGCGATAATATATAATTGGGTCCTACGGGAATTTTTCCTCCCCCACCCGGTCCGTCTATAACATAGGTAGGCACTGCGTAACCCGAAGTGTGCCCGCGCAGTTTCTCCATTATATTTATTCCCGCTGCAACAGGAGTCCTGAAATGTTGCGTACCTCTAACCGGGTCACACTGGTATATGTAATAAGGCCTTACTCTTATCTGCAGCAACTCATGGACGAGCTTTTTCATTATGTAGGGACGGTCATTAATCCCTTTAAGCAGCACTGTCTGGGACCCTAACGGAACACCCGCCTCGGAGAGCATATCACAGGCTATTTTACAGCGCTTTGTAATCTCTTTCGGGTGATTAAAATGTATACTCATCCATATCGGAGCATATTTTTTAAAGATGTTTACAAGCTTATCCGTGATGCGCTGCGGAAGTGTCACCGGAATTCTGGTGCCTAACCTTAAAAGCTCCACATGCGATATTGAACGGATCTTCTGAATTAAATCCTCTAATGCTTCATCTTCCAGAGTTAATGGATCGCCTCCGGAGATAAGCACATCGCGTATTTTACGGTTACTCTTTATGTATTCTATTGCTGCATCAAACCTGCCGGAAGCGCCGGATTCTTTCTCTTGATGATCGCCTACCAGCCTGCGGCGGGTGCAATGCCTGCAGTACATTGCGCAATGGTCGGTAGAAAGCAAAAGTACCCTATCCGGATAACGATGGACTAAATTCGGAGCGGGAGAATCTCTGTCTTCGGCGCAAGGATCAGTCATTTCATGGGGAGAAACTATAAATTCCTGCGCTACCGGAACAGCCTGCCTACGGATAGGACAATTCGGATCCTCCGGGTCAAGCAATGTCCCCCAGTAAGGGGTTATTGCCATAGATAACCTCCCTTTTGCCTTATCTATGCCCTTCTCCTCTTCCGGTGTCAATTGAATAACCTGGCTTAAAGCCTCTTTCGTGCAAATCCTATTTTTTATCTGCCAATGCCAATCTTCCCAGTCAAGCGGATTAACATCTTTATAAATCGAGATCTGCTGGTAATCCCGTAATTTACGTACCGGCTTAGAAAGAATTACGGCATCGGATTGAGTTTTCTGGGTCTCGGATAATTGTATATTGCTCAATTTAGTCTTTTCCTTTCTGAGGCGCTTAAAAGTATAGCCTCAATGAGATCTTCGTATTTCATCCCTGCGGCATAAGCCATAATAGGAAAATTTGACTCTTTGGGATCAAGCCCCGGCAAAGGGTTTATCTCCAAAACATAAGGCACATTATCTTTATCAAGCCTTATATCAGTCCTGGATATATCCAGGCAGCCGACTGCGCGGTGCGTTTTAAGCGCGGCTTCCTTTACTAGATTCTCCGTTTCTCTATCTAGCCTGGCAGGACAGTAAAATTTCGGCGTAAGGCCAAGGTTCTTGTCCCCCTGAAATTCTTTCATCCTCCAGGAATAAAAATATTCTCCGCTACTATTACACTCTGAAAAATCTATCTCTAAAATAGGCAGAATCTGGGTCTTGCCATTCTCCAGGATTCCTACGGTAAGCTCTTTACCTTCAATAAACTCCTCTACTAAAGCTTCCTGACGGTAAATATTGATCGTATCTCTGACCCTGCTTAAAAGATCCTCTTTGTTGTTCACCACATTCGCCTTATTTATCCCCTTTGCAGAGCCTTCGCAATTAGGCTTTACAATCAAAGGGAAGCGCAATGAAGAATCCAATTCATCGGTGACTCTGGAAAAAACCTGAAAGTTCGGAGTAGGGATATTTTCGGCTTTTAATATCTTCTTGGTTAGGGCCTTGTTTAAAGCAAGGGCGAGGGAAAAAGTACCGGATCCTGTATAGGGTATATTTAAATAATCTAGTATGGCTGGAACTTCTGACTCGCGGAACTTTCCGTGTTTTCCTTCCGCGATATTAAAAACCATGTCAACGTTGTTTTTTGAAAAATAAGAAAAAAGTTTAGGGTATTCTACATCTATTGTTTCAACTTTATGCCCTTTGCTTTCTAAGGCTAAGACAATCGAATTTATAGTCTCTTCGGAATCGCATTCTGAGAAATAATCTGCCGGCTTTGATTCATCCTTCTTCTTTAAATTATAAGTCAGGGCGACTTTCATTTAATTTAAATTATTTCTCTCTAAAGCATAATTTAAGATTCTGCCGATTATTTTTTCGTACGTGATACCGATATTCTCCGCAACAAGCTTAAAGACATCTTCCGTGGACAAAGAAGGAAGAGGATTGATCTCCAGCACATAAGGCCTGCCTTCCTGGTCCACGCGGAAATCCACCCTGCCGAAATCACGGCACTCAACCGCGTGATAGGTCTTGAGCGCAAGATCCTCGAGGCTCTTCTTTAAATCCTGCGGTATTTTTGCCGGACAAATATATTCAAGCCTGTCCGAAGTAATCCTCGCAAAAGTATAAAATTTATCGTTTAGTTTTAGCTTTCCGTCGATCTTTATCTGGACTATAGGCAGTATTTCAGGGCTCTCATTGCCTATGATAGCCACCGTAAACTCCTGGCCGGATATAAACTCTTCCACCAAAGCTGGCTGCTTGTATGTATCTATGATGTAACCGACCTGCTGGGTTAAGTCTTCTTTTGAAGTAACGCGCGAACTTTCGCTTAAGCCTTTGGAAGAGCCTTCAAAGCGAGGCTTTACAATAAGAGGAAAATTAAAATGGTTTGCATTAACCAGCTGATCTTTGGTGTGAACTTCAAAAAATTTAGGAGTGGGTATTTTGTCGGCTATAAAGATCTTCTTTGCCATGACTTTATCCAGAGTAATGCCGAGTGTCAGAGCATCCGCGCCCACAAAAGGGATACCTGCCATCTCCAAAATAACGGGAACCTGGGATTCCCTGTTTCTGCCGAACATCCCCTCCGATATATTAAAAACTATATCAACCTTAAGCGAACCTAATCTTTCTAGAAGGTTACCGGCATTCCCGATTTTTTCAACCTTAAAACCGTTAGATTCGATTGCTTTCGCAATAACATCGATGGTAGAAGGATGGTCAAATTCCGCATTAGCATCTAACGGATCGCCGTCTTTAAACTTGTAATCGGTCTTTAAATCGTATGTTAAGCCTACCGTTTTCATATTCTACAAAAAAGGCTCTTTCTGTTTCAAGAGCCTTAAGAAAATTCGTTTATTGTCCAATTTTAGATTATTTCTCCTAAAAAATATGCCCTAAATATTGTATTTATATTATTTTTTTATCACAATATGTTGGTTTTGTCAAGAAAATTTTGAATTTCCGGGATGTTTTATTGTCTGAAATTACCGACGAGAAAGGCTATTTATCAAATTCGATTTTTCCCCAGCTTGCAAGATTATTCTTAAAAATTATAACAACTCCTAAAACACCTTTTATGCTACGGGCAAAATCCAGCGCACCTTTAATATCTTCTTTAGACTTTATGCGGTTACAGGTGGCGGTAGCTACGGCATCCGCAAGGCTGGTGCTTTTTGAGGTTATGACTACGCTGTCAGCACACCCGAAGTTCAACGAGTGCCCTACTGTCCCGGAAGAAGTACAGATCCCCAAAGGCATATCTTTAGGTTTTACCTTTAAACAAAGTTTATTCCAGGATTTAGACCTCCCGGAATATATGCCGATTAATTTGGTTTTCCTGGATTTTAAGAAAATATCACCGCCGTTCTCCACAATAACATCTTTATAACCATCTTTAATAAGATCTCTGCCTAACAGCTCAGCGATTGCTCCGGCCACCGTTGCCATCGGGCCGACATTGGCCTTTTGGGCTTCCTGAGCCATATGGCGAACTATCAGAGGAGCGTTTAATTCGACGGGTATAGGCCGCAACGCCGACAAGAAGCGCGGATCCTTATTAATGTATCTTTCTATCTGATAGCGGTAAAGCCTTATTTTATCTTCCGCAATACTTCTTTCCAGTTTTTTATTTGTAGTTATTCTTATATCGGTTTGATGCGCGATGATCTGCGTTACGTAAAGGTCCCTATCCCTGATCCAATCTCTGTAAAATCTTCTCTGATATTTGCTGGTTTTCATAGAGTCCTAACTTAATAATACCCCTACATTAATTAAATCCTGCCTCAACTTATCAACGCCCTTGAAAACAAAACCGTTTATCCCTAAATTGTTAGCGCTTTCCACAAGCTCTTCCCTGTCATCAGTATAAAATATTTCATCCGGCAGAGCATTGAGTTCTTTTATAGCCTCATTATAAATAGATGCCTTAGGCTTAATTGCTCCCATTTTAAAAGAAGCAAAAACATTATCAAATATGCCGAATAAAGGAAAATTATAGTTTATGTAATCGTAGTGCAGTTTATTAATGTTGGAGAGTATCGCTATTCTATAATTTCTTTTCAAGCTATTTGCAATGGAAAAGGTAAAACGGTTTTTTGCGCTCAGGAAAAATACTTCGTTCCAGATAGAAACAAATGCTTCATACGAAATATTTAAACCCAGTAGTTTCTGGATTCTTGAAAAAAACTCTTCCGGGGTAAGCTTGCCCTCTTCAAAAAGAGCGGTGATATCGGAACGCATAAGAATACTCACGATATCCTTTTCTTTTACTTGGCAAAAGTGGCTTATTCTTTTAACGGCAAAAGCATAATCCAAGTCTATAAGCACATTGCCTAGATCAAATAATACTACCTTTATTCCTTGAGACATTAATTATTTTTCTCGTCTGTTTTCTTAAAGAGATCAAGAAACCTGTCTTCATAATCTTTATAGACATTCCACTTATCTAGTTCTTTTTTTAATTCCGCCGCTTTGGAAATGTCTTTTTTTGACAAATTAAACAGCTCCTCAATCTTGCCCTTTACCGACAAGGGGAGTTTGGTAAGCTGGTTGAGCGAACTTTTGATTTTTTCGATATCTTCTTCTCCTATCGGACCGGCCACCTGCGTTCCGATCTTAAGGTAATCAAGCAGCTTGTTGATTTCGCTTTCCATGCCGCGCGACTGTTCGGTCAACCCCGCCACGTCTATCTTTAATCCGATGATCCGCGAAAGTGCCCTTATTATTGCACAGGATGCCTTGGGATTTTCAATCTGTATCGTATAAAGAGGTATTTCTCCCAAGAGGCAGAATCCTTCTAGCCCTTCTCTTTTTGCGATCCCCAAAAACAAGCCGTTCATCCCGCTTATGGCTCCTTCTGCCAACACATTGAAGTTAAATTTCTTAAGTCCCGCTATGATCCGCTGCGAAGTAGCAACACACCATACGGAGGGTTCCTGCGTATGATCTATCGCTTGTGGCATAGAGGCAAAACTTATTACGGTATCTACTTTAAATTGTTTCGCTACTTTTATAATCCTGCGCGAATATACATCCGCCCGCACCAAGTCCGGCTGTGCATTACTTAAGAATATTATAATATCGTTTTTGGCTGTTTTATTCTTATAGTAATAAAACTTGCTTTGCGGTAATTCCGGGACGCTTAAAATACCCTGGTTAACCAGGCCGCTAGTTAGATAAAAAAACTCCTCGGGGGGGATAGACGCAAACTCTTCGCATTTAAGCTGTTCTATTAAATAACTGGCGGTTTTAAAAGCAACCTCTCCCATCCCCGGCCAGGCAACTATCATATAAGGTTTTCTTAATCTTGGTTTCTTGGTGAAAATTACATCTTCCATAAACACCTCAATTTTTATAAGTTAACAGAAACTGTTCCAGGGCTTTTGCCCCTTTGCAAATATTATCTATCTTTACATATTCATCGGCGGTATGCGCGCATTCGGATACTCCAAACCCGGTGGCAATAGCAGGTACGCCGTACTTCTTAAAAAAAGTCAGAACAGTTGCGCCCTCTGAACCTTTAATAAGAGGTTTAATACCTGCCTTTATAAAAGCTTCTTTTAAAATCAAAACCAGGTGCTCTTTTTGAGATACTAAGTAAGGTTCCTGCAACTCCTCGATTTCAACTTTGAATTTTCTTGTATATTTGCGAAGGTTTTTCTTTATTATATTTAATATTTCGCCGTGTTTTGTACCTGGCAAAAACCTGAAATCCGCCTCGCAGACACACCAGTCAGCTACTACATTAACCTTATCCCCTCCCCTGACGGTTCCGATATTAACGGTAGGCCCACTTAAATAAGAACTTCTCTTGCGATGAAAACTGAATCGTTCTGTGTCATTTATAAACTTTGCCATTATGTTTATCGCATTTTCTCCGAGGTGCGGATAAGCCCCGTGCGCCTTCTTCCCCTTTATAGAAACTTTAACGTGTAAGAGGCCCTTCTGCGTAATTATAATATGGAAATCATCGGCATCCAACACCAATGCCGCATCAGGATTAATTATTTTCTTTTCTAAAAGAGGCAGCAGCCCGAACCGCGATCCGCTTTCTTCGTCTGCCGTAGCGGCAAAGATTAGATTATATGACAAAGTTGCGCCTTTTTCAAGAATGCTGTTCAATGCTTCAAGAAAACAGGCGATATTGCACTTGCAATCCGTAGCCCCCAGGCCATAGATCCTGTTATTTATGACCTCCGCAGAAAAAGGGTCTATCTTCCAGCTCTTACCGGCAGGGACAGTATCCAGATGCGGCGTAACGAGAAGAGTATGCCTGCCCTTGCCTTCTACATAAGCTAAAAGGTTAGAACGCCCTTTACTAAACTCGATAATTTCAGTTTCTACTCTTAATTTCTTAAGATAACTACCAATAAATTCCGCAATCTGTTTTTCGCGGCCGGGAGGGTTTTCGGAATTAATTCTGATTAACTCCCGCATAAGATTAACTAATCTAGTACGTTTTATCATCTCGGGCTAAGCGGACAAATTGAACACTTTGGTTTATTTTTAAGACAAAATTCTTTTCCTATCTTAACCAGAAGCGCATGGTATTCGTTAAATATCCTGAAATCCTTTTTCAAGGACTTATTAAATAATTCCTGGGCTTCATCGTAAGTTGCGTTGTTTTTAATCATGTTATGGCGCGAAAATATTCGCTTAGTATAAGCATCAACCACAAAAATCGGTTTATTCAAAGCATAAAGCAATATTGAATCGGCGGTCTCGGGGCCGATACCGTTTACCGCCAATAAATCCCTGCGTAAATCGCCGGTTTTAACGCAAGACATCTTCCTGATATTGCCCTGATATTTACTGATAAAAAAATCCAGAAAGTTTTTTAAGCGTTTTGCTTTGATATTGTAATAACCCGCCGGCCTTATTATTTCCGCGAGCTTTCTTTGGGATAAGGCATGCATCTTAAGCGGCCTTAAAAGACTCTTTCTTCTTAAATTTTCGATTGCCTTTTCTACATTTTTCCAGCTGGTATTTTGAGTCAAAACAGCCCCTACCATAACCTCAAAAGGAGTTCTTGCAGGCCACCAGTTTTGAGGACCAAGCAACCTTTTTGATTTTTGATAAAAAAATTTTACTCTGTTCACTATTTCAATTCCAGAGGGTTATAGTTAGAATAAGCAAAAAAAGTATAAGCGGTACCGGCAAGCGAACCGGTTGAATTCCCCTTAGGGGTAAACCACCCGTGACCTGTATCTACAAAATCTCCGGTAGCATAAGGCAGGCAACTCTCTCCCTGACCGGAAGGCGAAGGGCTTGAAATAATCATTTTTCCTAGAGAAGCAAGGTACTCTTCGGCTTTAACCCGGTACCCATGCGCCTTAGAAGACATTCCTTTTCTGGAATAAAAACTCTCCATAATCTTAAAAGATATAACCATCTGTGCCGTCCACTCGGAAGAAACAATCCCTCCTCTTCCAAGATGTCTCTTGGAAGCAAAATCAAAGCCTTTTATTTTTACAGTTTTTCCTTCCGGGCGCAAATAATCAACCTCAACCGAACAATTAGCTTCGGCAAATTCCATTATCCTGTCAGGATTCATGCCAATCCTCTCGAGCTTCTCGGGTCCTATTGCCGCTATAGACCAGGCATAAGTATCGGTGGCGATAGTGGAATCGCCCTTACCCCTCTTAATGGGAATATCGGTTTCATCATAGGTATGCTCCTTAAGCCATTCTAGCACTTTATCGGCTGCTTCGGCATATTTTGCCTTACCGGTTATCTTATGCAACATATTAAAGAAAGCATAAGCATCGAGATTATGTTCGGTAGAATACCAAGCTACATCCAAGCCTCCGCGTATCCCTCCTTCTTTGTCCTGTAAAGCAATTACTCCTGCGGCTATCTCTTCTGCTAAGCTCAAATATATCCTGTTTTGCGTCTTATGGGTATACTGGGCAATTGCTATGCCTAACCAAATATTCGGCCCGCTATGCACAATATATTCGGCAGGCTCTCCATCATTCACATAGTAGGCATTAAAAAATAACCCCTCTTTTCTTTTTGCCTTACCCTTAAAGAAATCAAAAAGCTTATGCGTATTCTCAAAATCCGAAGAATTAGTAAAGGCCTGGCCGGCAAGCGACTGATCGTATATAAAAGCCCAGCTTCTTAACGAATTATCACCCTCGAAACTCATTACCAGGCCGGTCCGGGGATTCTGGTGAGCTTTCAACCATAAGTACATTTTATCCACATTTGCTTTTTCAAGGACGGCTTTCTTTTTATCAATGACCGCTGCCTCCTCTATGGCAAAACTTTCCTGGCGCTTAGCCATAAGAAGCTGCTCTTTCAAGCGTTCCAACTCTGAAGCAAGATTCTGTATAACAACATTCGACTCATTCAGCTTTTTGCCGTAATCAGTTAACTTTTCATCCTGCTGTTCAGAAAGGCTTCTTTTTAACTTCTCCTGTGCGATAAGCAGGTTTAATTCCTGCACTTTTATCTCTAAATCCTGCCTCTCCCTTGCGACGGAAGAAATCTTTTCTTTTGCAATCCTGGAATCCTGAATAACTCCTACAAGCTGCTGGACCAGCGCTTTATTACCGCTCATCAAGCGCATATTCAATATGCCGTTAGCCACCATGCCTAAGCTTAATAAAACTATAAATAAAAGGCTAACCGGAACAAGATTCTTTCTTACCCAGACATAACGCATAATTTTTTGGTTCTGCTTTTCGTTTATCTTGTAATAAGAAAGCCCGACAAGGTATTTATTCGGCGTGTCAAAAACATTTCTCACCCAACTAACATGGGCCTGTGCTATAACGGGCTTTTTGAATATAGGCAAGTCTATTTCAAGGCGGACTAGAAGCTGGCGCTTTTCAATAACCTTAACCAGAGAGACATCTAAATTATTAATGCTCAGGCAGATTCCGCCCCGGCTTATATTATTAGTAAAACCCTGCAGCCATCCCGAGAGAAAATGAACACCGTCTAAGCTTTCAAGACGAATCATTACCGGAAAAACGGTGTCTAAACGAACGTATCTTCTTTTATCTTGAAAAGCAGTATCTGTTGTCTGCATTTTAATCTCTTCTCTCCAGCACTATCCTCTGTTTAATAGAACGAGCGAGATCCTCGGAAAATCTCTTAAAGCTATCATACTCCTGCCTTGAGATTACATTCTTTTTTGTTATGATCTTCTGACTGAAATAAATCTTGTTCTTAACCGCCGAATAACTTAAATCAAAAGAAAGCCAGGGGCTGTCAAATTTCATGCTTTCAGGTAAATATTTTACCACAAAGTTATCGGGAAATGCTATTTCAAAAACAAATTCCTTTGTATCCGAGAGCCCTAAATCAATCGGATACCTGCGCTTTTCTTTTATGTTGGCAGATATATCAAACCCCGAGAGCTGTGGCAAAATCCTCAAAAGCCCGGCCTTTGTGAAATATTCAGGGCCAATAAATTTATAACGCAAAATAACACTGCTGTTTAAATCATGCAAATTGGATATACTATAATCTTTTATTCTGGCTCCTATTGAAATCCCTTGAGCCGTGGCCTGCAGCATATCTTTTATAATCTCGGGTTGCGTGTAAAGAAGCCAGAAGCGCTGTTTCTGGTCGTAGACTCCATAGGTAAAGTTATTCTTTTCTCCGGAAACAGACCCATCCTCATTTACCGAAATTTTTAACTCCTGGCGTACGGTATTATGCTCCGCTGGATAAAAAGAGGTGTTCTCTATTCTGAAATTATCGTCTTCAAAAACCAAAACCCCCCTCCCCTGGTCTCCGGAGGGAAGGTCTCCGAAAGAACAGGTTTCTGCAGTAGGATCAAGAAATATTTTTTTATTCCCTAAATATAACACCGCGATACAATGGTTAAATAACCCTGAAGGCAGCTGCGTATTCAGGTTGTAGTATTGTTTGGTCGGTATAAGTACAGGATAAGCCTTAAGCCCCGCCTCTCTTAGCATGGTTACCAAAAGGATTGCCTGGTCTTTGCAATCTCCGTACTTATTCCTTAATATCTCTGCTGCCGCATGCGGCTCATAACCTGCCTGCCCGTATTCCACTGCCACATAGCGTATCTCTTTTGCGCAAAAGTTATAGATCGCCCTTGCCTTTTCATAATCCGATTTATTTTTAGAAACAATTCTTTTTACGGTATCCTTGATTGCTTTATCGGATTTAATTTTGTCAAAGGAGAGCTTTTGCCACCATTTAAAAACCTCATTCCAATCTTTAAAAGTAGAAAATAAAAGCGTAGGATTAATTTCCGGATCCGGAGGCATACTCGGCTCAGGTATAATCTGCGGAATATTCTTAAACTCCCATTTGTAATTAACGTTTTCTTTATCTTCCTGCCTTAACGCGTCTAAGTTGGCGCCGAAATCATTGTACTCTTCATTAAGAACGCTTACTTTTAGTTCTTGGTCCTTCGGGAAGGTAAGGGTAAACTTCGCTGACAAAACTGGTTCATAGGACTGTACCGGGTAACCTAGAAAGAAATCATCGGAATTTACTAACTGATTGCGTTTAATTCTCACTTTATACTCCAGGACAGATCCGTTAGCCACTTCCGGGAATGAGATTATAAAAACGCGGGCATTACTATAGAGAGGAAAGTTAAGATACTTTGATACATCCCTAAGGTGCCGTGACCCGACGTAGACTACTTTTCCGTCGGGCTTTATAGTCCTCGCGTAAACGAGTTCGACTCTTTCAAATGTAGAATCATACTCTATGGCAGTCTCCGCAAAATTTTCCTTTCCGCGCTCATTTAATACTTTTATCAAATAATGAAAGTCCGATTCCTGGGTGCGCTCAACGGTTATCTTAATTTTCTCGTCTGATAATAATACCAGGGCGCCTGCTTGGGGATAAAGCTTAGCATCCGGTGCGCTAAAAATTATTTCGGCTACTTTAGGATCCTCTTTTCTAATGTCTATTTCTTCCGAGATCCTTTGGATTTCTTCGATTTTCAAGGCGGCCTTATTCTTAAAATCCGTACTCTTGATTTTCTCATACGCCTTAACAGCCTGGGTGAAAAGATTTAATCTTTCGCAGGTCTCCCCGAGGTAATAAAGGGTCTCTTCATCGGGTTTAGATATTTTATTAAAGATATCCAGTGCCTCTCTGAAGTCCCCCGAACGGTAAGAAGAGAGTGCTAACAACTTCATTGCCTGTTCTTCTGTGGAACCTTTAAGCACTTCAGTAACAAGGCCATAATTGCCTCTTTCAAAATAAAGACTTCCTAGCTCCAGACGGGCTTTTATATTACCGGGTTCTTTAGCTAACGTATCTTTATAGATGCTAATTGCCTTATTGTAATAATCACTGGCAGCCGTAAGATACTTCTGGGGTGTATTTTGATTATCTCCGGATGAACAGCCGAAAATAAACAAAACGATCAGAATCTTTAAATATTTTATTGTCATGGCTAAACCCTGCTATCCGCTTGAAAGAGACTTAAGAATTCTCCGAAGGCTTTTATCCCGCTTACCTTTGCCATCTCTTTTAGTTTCAGGAATACGTCTACCGCCATTTTAACATCCGCCAATGCACGGTGCTGCTGAGGATATGTGATTTTAAGGTTCTGCGCTACAGAATATAAGGAATATTTATTAAGACCGGGCAGAATCTTTCTTGATATCTTCAAAATGTCAATAACCGAAGACTTACTTATTACTTCACTACCTATAAGCTTTAGTTCATTATTTAAAAAATCTACATCGAAAGCAGCATTATAAGAGCAGAGGCAGCTCTGACCTACAAAATTCATAAATTCCGGGAAAACTTTGCGCGGGGAAGGCGAAAAATTTAATTCCTCCTGCTTTATTCCGTTAACCTTAAAAGCCCCCGGAGAGATATTTCTACCTGGATTAACCAGACTCTCGAATATAGAGAGCTGCTTATCGCCTTTTATCCTTATCCCGGCTATTTCTACCACTCTATCTCCGGAAAAAACATCCAAACCGGTTGTTTCCGTATCAAATATCACTAATTCTGTTTCATCAATAGAATTACCCATTCTTAATTCTTGCGCTGTAAGAAGCAACCATTAATTCCGGATGATAAGACAATTTTACTTTCCTTAACCCTTCGATTCCGGAATCATCCATAGTGTTTATATATTTGTAACCCTGAAGCTTTTTCGAGAATTCACGAAAAATAAACTGCGCCAAGCCCTTAATTTCAAGATCGGCTACTTCATAGAACACACAGAAAATTTCTTTGTCGAGCGAGTATCCGAAGGTAAAAGCCTTTAGCTTTTTATCGATAAAAACCGCCCCTCCCTTAAACCCAAAATTAGCGTAATTTCTAAAGGAGTTTTTTAACACCAAAAGTCCGTCATCAAGCATCCCTTGATATACCGGGTCGGTATTTCCTTTTTTTCTCTGACCTGCCCAAGATTTGTAAAGCTTAATGCACTCCTGCGCATAATCTCTACTTAACGGCTTGTAAGCATGATTATAGTGTTTAGAGAAATAGTTATAATTTGCCCTTTTGGATTTAAAATCATTTCCCTTAAGTCCTGTTAAATCCTCCCTGAGACAGATATAATCATGCGAATTCAAGATACACTCGCATCCTAATTTACGGTAGGACGCAACGTCTTTTTCTTCTATATTATCTATATGGGCAAATAGAGGATTGTTATTAGCCTCTTTTAATATTTTAAGGGCGCCTCTTGTCGCATCCGGGTTAAATTCATCTGATAGAGGCGGCAGATAAAGAAAAGTTCCTATTTTATCCCTGAAGAAAATACATAGGCACGCGTCGATGACCGCCCATTTTATTTCAAAAAGCTCTCTCCAGGAGAAGATATTCGAGAAGGAATAAGTACAAAGCCAGTGCTTTTTGAGTTTTAAATACCTTTCGAATATTGCCTTGTCCTTTAAGGAGATTGCTTTCAAATTCATTAATCGCCCTCAAGCTCGACTATGTTTAAAACATCTTCGTAGGCCTGGAGTACTTGAGGATTATCCTTGAGCATAGTAAGGACTTTCTTTGAATTAAGAAGCTTTGTCAAACATAAGGCGTACTCCCTGAATTCGGGAGAATCTAACCTGTCTTTCACATACGGACAATTTATATCAACCGTAAGGAATATCTTTCCGTGTCGCATATTCAAAAGAAAAGGATAAAGTTGGCATTCGAACGGACGTATTTTATAAATCTGACAGTTATTGTCTGCGGGATTTAAAAAGGGGCATAAAAACAATTCTCCTCCCTTTTCCGGCACCAAAAGCAGTTTACGGCCTGCCGATATTGAAGCAGCCGGAATACCCGGCTTATCTATCAAATCTAATACTTCTTCGTCAAGAAGACAGGGGGACCAGACAGATTCTTTCTCTTTGAACCTGCAGCATCCTTTACACTTAAGACAAAAATCCTGCGGGACAAATTGGCCTATCACTTGACTATGCTCCCTAATTTCATGGCTCTATCAGGACTTACAATAGACACTCCGGAATCATCGCTTCCTGCCAATATCATCCCCTGGCTTTCCACTCCTCTTAATACTGCGGGCTCTAAATTATCCACCAAAACCACAAACTTGCCTAATAAAGCCTCTTTTGAATATGAACTTTTTATTCCGGCAACCACCTGTTTCGTCTTATCCCCTACATCCAGGGTAATCACCAGCAGCTTATCCGCATTAGGATGTTCGCTAACCTCTTTAATCTGAGCTACTTTTAACTCTAATTTCCTGAAATCTTCTATGGTCGCCATCTTTCATCCCCCTGTTGTATTATTATACCACTAAAATTAAGTTAAAAAAGACTTATCGAAAAAGAAAATCCCCGCAGAGTAACTGCGGGGATTAAGTTTATATTTTACGGGCCCAACGAGATTTGAACTCGCGATCTTCAGATCGACAATCTGACGTGCTGAACCAGGCTGCACCATGGGCCCTAAAGTGGACTAATTATACGCATTTTTACCCCCAGCGTCAAGGGGTTTATCAATAAATTAATAATCCTCCTGGTCCCTAAAATACTCTTTCATAACCCGAAGAAATTCTTCATCGCTTTTGCCGCTACGGTTGTAATTTTTAAAGTTTTCTTCTGCCAATTCGTATTCATTTGTGATATTTTCAACCCTAATCAAATTATCAAGGATATCCGGAGCGTCGATAAAACGTGACGCCTGCGTAAATACAGAGCCCCCCATATCCATAAAGGCTCTGGCAGATCTGTCAATGTGCGGCTTTAAAAGGAACAGATTCTCTTTTGCGCGTGTAGAAGCGACATAAAAAAGCCGGCGCTCTTCTTCCAGCGATTCTTCGTCTTCAAGGGAAAGGTAGGAAGGTAAATGTCCCTCTGCGACATAAATCATAAATACCGTGTGCCACTCAAGCCCCTTGGCAGAATGAATGGTAGAAAGCGTAAGAGAAGAATCATCTCTGTCTTTAAGGCCGCTTTCAACTATGCCCCTTTCAGGAGGCTCTAAGGCCATATCTGTAAGGAAGCCCTCCAGCGACGCATACCTGGAAGCAATGCGCAGAAGAGACTCGATATCATTCAGTCTCCTATGATAATCATCGTATTTATTCTTAAGTAGCGGCTGATAATATTTAACAAACTTTTCTATAGCTTCTTCTGGCCTTAGGTCCGCTTTGTCGAATTTTGCCAGAATCCCAAACAGCTCCCTGACTTCCTCGTTCTTTAGGAGCTTACTGTCTTTATCCTTTTGGCTGTTTAAGTTTTCAATTATTCTTTGAGCGCTCTTAGGACCTATACCTGGAATAAGCAAAAGCGCACGAAGCCAACTTACCTGGTCATGAAAATTGTGTATAATGCGCAGGTAAGAAATAATATCTTTGATGTGCGCGGCTTCTACAAACTTCTGGCCTCCGTATTTGACAAACGGGATGTTGCGGCTGGAAAGCTCCACCTCTAAATCATTGGAATGCCACCCGGAACGGAATAAAACAGCCATATCTTTTAGTTCCAGTCCTTCTTCTCTTAACTCAAGTATCTTTTCGGCAATATACCTGGATTGTGCATTTTCGTTTCTAAGATCAACGAATACCGGGAGCTTGTTTCCTTTTTTTCTGGTGAAAAGGTTTTTTTCAAAACCTTCTTTTGCCTGACTGATTACCTTATTTGTAAGGTTTAGTATGGGCTGGGTGGTACGGTAATTTTCTTCAAGCGTAATTACTGCCGCATCTTTGAATATACGGGGAAAGTCCATTATATTCCTGAAATCCGCCCCCCTGAACGAATATATACTCTGGGCATCGTCGCCGACCACCATAATATTCTTGTGTACGCTGGCGAGCAAACACGCGATATGAGCCTGTAGTTTATTGGTATCCTGGTATTCATCCACCATAATATATTTGTACTTACCCGCCAACAGGCTAAGAATATCTTCATCGCTGCTTAATAAATTTTTTAAGTACACTAGGAGATCGTCATAATCTACCAGGGATTTACCGCATTTATATTTCTGGTATTCTTCACGGATTCTTCTTATGTCAGAGCTAAATTCCATGAATTGGGGATACTCTTCATAAAGGACATCTTCAAGCTTCTTGGATTTATTAACGCTTTTTGATATTACCTCCAGTATTGCCTTTTTTCTGGGAAACCTTTTTTCCGTCTTGTTAAACCCTAACTGGGTACGTATCAGATTAACGGTATCCTGCGCATCAGACTCATCTAGAATGGTAAAGTTCGCAGATAGGCCGAGCCTTTTCGCATATCTCCTTAAGATACTATTGGCAAACGAATGGAAAGTCCCCCCTGAAACCCTTGAACACCGGTTATCAAGTAACAAAGAAGCCCTTCTTAACATCTCTTCTGCAGCTCTCCTGGTAAAAGTAAGAAGAAGTATCTCTCCCGGGTCAACCCCTTTTTCTACTAGATAAGCAACCCGATGCACTAAGACACGCGTCTTACCGCTACCTGCGCCGGCAATAACAAGATACGCTCCAGAAATAGATTCTACTGCTTTTAGCTGAGCCAAATTAAGCTCTTTTTTATAATCTATCTTTGCCATAAATTATTCTTTTTCTTTCTGGCTTTGTTTTTCTTCGATAAGCTTCTGGGTTATTTCCTGGGGGACCTGAAGGTACTTAGAGAATTCCATGGTGGCATTTGCGCGGCCCGAAGATAAAGAACGAAAGGCTGTGGCATAACCGAACATCTCCGACAAAGGAACTTCTGCGGAGATTATCTTCTGTTTTCCCTTAGCATCCATATTAAGTATTTTACCCCTGCGAGAGCATATATACCCTACACACGCATTTACGTGCTCTTCCGGCGTAGCTACCTCCAAAGACATATAAGGCTCCAGGAGAATAGGCTTAGCTTTCATAAAAGCATCTTTGAATCCGAAAATACCGGCCATCTTAAAAGCTATTTCCGAAGAATCGACTTCGTGAAAAGAACCGTCGTAAAGTTCGACTTTTAAGTCCACCACCGGATACCCCACAAAAACACCTTTTTGCATTGCGTCAATAACCCCTTTCTCAACCGCGGGGATAAATGAACGTGGAATCGCCCCTCCTTTTATGGAATCAATAAATTCAAAACCCTTTCCTGCTTCAGAGGGAATTAATTTCATTAAGGCATGCCCGTATTGCCCCCTTCCCCCGGACTGCTTGATATATTTACCCTCTCCCTGTGCTTCCTGGGTTATGGTTTCACGGTAAGCTACCTTGGGCTTACCTACTATTGCTTCTACCCCGAACTCCTCCTTCAACCTGTCTACTATAATCTCCAAATGCAATTCCCCCATTCCGGTCAAGACAACTTCTTTGGTTTCTTCGTCGGTATGTACAAGAAAAGTAGGGTCTTCCTCGGTCAACTTTGCTAACCCCTTGCCGAGCTTCTCCTGGTCTGAACGGCTTTTAGGCGCGATACTCAATGAAACAACAGGCGTAGGAAACTGAATCGCTTCCAATAAAACCGGAGACTTAGGATCGCAAAGAGTATCTCCAGTTATTGTATTGCTTAATCCTACTACCGCTACAATATCTCCCGCAAATGCGCAATCAATGTTCTCGCGCTGGTTAGCATGCATTTGCACGATGCGGGCCACTCTCTCTTTTTTATTCTTAGTAGAATTCAAAACATAGGTGCCTGTCTGAAGGCACCCGGAATAGACCCTGACATATACGAGTTTTCCCATGTGCAAGTCTGCCTGCACCTTAAAGGCTAACCCCGAAAAAGCTTCATCGGAATCTGCCTTGCGTAAAATAATATTTTCTTTATCCTCGATATCATGCCCTTCGACTGCCGGTAAATCCAAAGGAGAAGGCAAAAACATAGTAATGGCGTCCAGCAGCTTTTGGATGCCTTTGTTCTTAAATGCAGAACCGCACATAACCGGAACAGCCTTATTTGCCACCGTTCCTTTTCTAAGCGCCGAAATAATTTCCTGGGCAGAGATAGCGCCTTCCCCTTGTTCCAGATACCTCTTCATCATCTCCTCATCAAAAGCAGCAGACTTTTCTAACATAATATGCCGGAATTCTTTTGCTTTCTCCAGATAATCTTGCGGTATCTCTTCGATGCGGAATTCTTTACCCTGGGACTCTTCTTCATACAAATAGGCTTTCATCTCTATCAGGTCAATTACCCCTTTAAAGTTTTCTTCGCTCCCCAGCGGTATTTCTATCGGAACAGGGTTTCCTCCCAGGTCATCACTAATGCCTTTTAACACCGCGAAGAAATCCGCTCCGGTACGGTCCATTTTATTTACAAACCCGATTTTAGGAACATTATATTTATTAGACTGGTGCCAGACTGTCTCAGACTGCGGCTCAATACCTCCTACTGCGCAAAAAACAGCTACTGCCCCGTCAAGAACCCGCAAAGACCTTTCAACTTCAACGGTAAAATCAACGTGGCCCGGGGTATCAATAATATTAATACGATGGTCTTTCCAAAAACAGGTGGTGGCTGCAGCCGTAATAGTAATACCTCTTTCCTGCTCCTGTTTCATCCAGTCCATAGTCGCCGCTCCCTCATGCACTTCTCCTAGTTTATGGGAACGCCCGGTGTAAAATAATATTCTTTCGGTAGTAGTGGTCTTACCCGCGTCTATATGTGCCATGATTCCGATATTGCGCGTCTTATCAAGCTCGTATTTAGGCTTTGGATGCCCCTCTTGAGCCGTAATCTCTACACCAGTATCTTCTTCTACAGCCTCTTTTTCCTCCTGTAATAAGGTCTCCTTTTCCTCCCCGGGCTCTTGATCTTCAAGCTCTTTTTCTACAGGGCCTTCTTCAAGAGGCGCGGTTTTTTCTACCGGCTGCGCTTTAATCTCCTCTATATTAACCACAGTAGAAGCTAAATCTACCCCGGGCTTATTACTCTCTTGCGACTTAACCCCTGCTTCTAATTCCTTCTTTAATCTTGAAATTTCAAGAACAAGTTCCTGATATTGGGAGTCCTTTACTTCCAGCTCCTTTTCGAGTTCCGTATATTCTTCGTTCAATCTGTTAAACTCTGCCTTAGGAACCCACTCGCTTATTTTTTCTTTATTCTTAAGCTCTTCGATTGTTTTAAGGTATAACTTAATATCCTGTTCGTTTTTCTCAATCCGGTGCCTCTGTATCTCAATCTGCTCTCCCTGTTCTTTTATCTTATTATTAAGCTCCCCTATCTTAATATTAAGCTCCCTGCTTTCTTTCTGTAAGTTAACATTTTTAGTGAATTCTTCCTGGGATTCTTTTTCCTTTTCAAGAAACCTGTTCTTAAATTCCAGGCTTTCGGCTTTGGCTTTGTTTAACATCTCCTCCGAAGCTGCTACCCAATTCTGCCTGCGCAATAACTCCTGTTTTACCTCTTCATACTTACCTACTGCCTCCTGAAACTTCATCCTCTCTGACTCATCAACATTCTTTTGTTTTTCGAGCTCTTCTTCAAGCAGCTTAAGTTGGGATTCAAGTTTTATTATTTTTTGTTCGCGGAAATCGGAGAATGAATCAAGGGTAAGTGTCTGATTCTTTTTTTTACGTTTATTTTGGGTTTGGCTTGAATTCGGAGAAAACACGATGAAAAGTGCGTAGAGAATGAGCCCTGCCGCAGGAATAAGTATTATAAAACCGAGATTGTCCATAAATTAAACAGCTTTGCCCCGCAACTTCTCCATGCGCTCTTTAATCTTAGCCTCAAAACCCAAACCGGCAGGCTCATAATAACGCACTTTTTTGCGGGTATATTTCTGCTTTACATAATGCCCTTCGTAGTCATGGGCGTATTTATATTCTTTGCCGTGCCCCAGCCTTTCTCCGTCCACTGAAGAATCCTTTAAATGGTCGGGGACTTCCTGAACTTTATTATTCTCTATATCTTTCATTGCTTTGTCAATAGCAAGATAACTGGCATTTGATTTGGGCGCACAGGATACATAAATTACCGCCTGCGCCAAAGGTATGCGGGCCTCCGGCATGCCTACAAATTCGCAAACACCCAAAGCGGAGTTTGCCAAAACCAAAGCTAACGGGTCTGCGTTTCCGACATCCTCTGCCGCTAATATACAGACCCTGCGCGCGATAAACCTTATATCTTCTCCCGCATAAAGCATTTTAGCCATCCAGTAAAGTGCGGCATCCGGATCGCTTCCGCGCATAGATTTTATAAAAGCTGAAGCACTGTCATAATGGCCGTCTTCATCTTTATCATATACCACCGGCTTCTTCTGAATAGAATCTGCGGCAACCTCCAGGCTAAAGTTAATAACATCGCCCTTTGTTTTAGGGGTAGTTAGAATTCCCACTTCAAGAGCGTTAAGCGCCCTCCTGGCATCCCCTTCGCATACCCGGGATAAAAACTCCAGAGCCTTCTTATCTGTTTTTATCTTCATTTCCTTTAGGATAACGTCATTTTCTACGGCGCGGTTTAGTATAGTTATAATTTCTTCCTGCTTTAAGGGTTTTAATTCGCAGACTAGAGAGCGCGACAGAAGGGGAGAAACTAAAGAAAAAAACGGATTATGCACCGTTGCTCCGATTAGGATTGGATTTCCATCTTCTATATCCGGAAGAAGGACATCCTGCTGAGACTTGTTAAAACGGTGGATTTCATCAATGAACAAAACGCTTTTGTTATTTGAAGTTGCCTTCCTCTGCTTAGCAATACCGATCATCTTGCGTAATTCATCGACGCTGGAAGAGGTGGCATTTATCTGCATAAAATAAGACTTGGTTTTACTTGCGATGCATTGCGCCAGTGATGTCTTTCCTATACCGGGAGGGCCAAATAATATAAGAGAGCTTAAGCGGTCTGCCTCAACAGACCGTCTTAACAGTTTACCCTTACCCAAAATATGCGCCTGGCCGACAAAAGAATCCAGATCCTTAGGGCGCATCCTTACCGAAAGAGGCAAACTGTTTGAATCCGTCTTGTTTTCTTCAAAAAAATCCATCTTCCTGCCTTGTGGTTAAAAAAAATCCCCGCTCTTGTGCCGTTGGACTGAATAGCTTGAACCAGATTGGTTAAGGTGGGTGCCCTCTCTTTAAGAGCCAAAACTCTTAAAAGAATATAGGCTCCCTTGATATTTTTGTTGGTTCAAAAATTATCAAAATTCCAACGCGCACAGCAGGGATTTAAAAGAACAATTATTTCTAAGGAAAGTATAGCACATATTTCTGAAAAGTCAACCTTACCTGATTTTCGCCCCAAATGTGTTTATTAATGTTTCGCGGATTAAAGAATCTAACGGAGCGATTTCCTCTTCTACCAACGTACGCTCACTTGAACCGTAAATACATGAAACGGTAAGCCCGCGGTAACCCTCGGGAATCTGCTTACCCTGGTAGTAATCTTTTACTTTGAGATCCTTCAACAGCGGCAGGCCTTTTTCTTTTAAAAGCGCGGTTACCTTTTCGAGAGAATTCTCTTTCTTTATTACAAAGCTTATATCGCGCACAATATTAGGATATTTCGGAATCGGAATATATATACTATCTAAAGAAATCTTGCGGAGAAGTTTCTCGAGGTTTATCTCCGCCGCAAAAACGGCATTGTTCTTTATCCCAAACTTCCCGGCTTGAGCCGAATTAAAAATATAAACTTTACCTAACGGCTCGGATGATACTAATAAAGATATTGTACCATCTTTCTCCTGCGTAAAACCATAATCTTTAATACCTATTCTAAGGAAAAGTTTCTCTATTACTCCTTTTAAATGACAGATACTCAATTCATCATTTACCGTATTTTCTTTAAGCAGAATTTTCCTTTCTCCGCTTAAAACAATACCGAGATTGAGATTCTCATCGACAGCTTCCTTTTTCCCGGCAAAAATATTCCCGATCTCAAAGAAACAAACGCAATCCTGTTTTTGATTAAGGTTGTACGCTACCAAACGCATAAGCCCGGGAATAAGAGTAGTTCTTAATATGCTCTGCTCCTGGCTAAGAGGATTTAAAACTTCAACCATGCTACTTTCCTGGCCATATTCAAATAGAACTCTGCGGTCAGTAAGGCTGTAAGTTACTGCTTCATCTAAGCCTAAACCTAAGAGTATATTTTTTATAACAGAGCTTAAATCTCTTCTGTCCCTTAGCGTTACAGATGCGCACACCTTCGGAAGGCTCACCGGAATTTTATCATACCCGTAGATACGTGCAATCTCTTCTATCAAATCCTCCTCAATCTTAATATCCTGTCTAAAAGAAGGCGTTTTTACAAGTAACGAATTTTTTTTAACCGCTGACACCTTAAGGCCCAGCCCCGACAAAATACTCCGTATCTTTAAGGGGCTGATTGAAACGCCCAATATTCTTTCTAGGTCTGAAAAGATTAACGGAACATTTATTTCTTTTTCTTTCCCCGCGCCTTTCTTAATAAAGCATGTCTTTGTGGCTCCGGAAGTACTCTTTATCAGCTCTACTGCGCGCAAAGATACTTTATCAACCTGCGCTAAATCTACTCCCCTCTCAAACCTGTAACTCGATTCGCTCTGCAAACCCTGTGCCTGTCTTGCCCGACGTACCAGAATAGGATCAAACGAAGCGGACTCAAGAAGTATGTTTCTTGTCCCGAAAGTAACCTCGCTTTCTTTACCCCCCATTATTCCTGCCAAGGCAAGCGGTTTTTTATCATCAGCGATTACCAGTATATTTTGATTTAGCATCCTTTCCGCATCATCAATAGTTATTATCTTTTCCCCTGCCCTGGCCCTCCTCACAATAATCCTATTCCCGGAAATTTTATCTAAGTCAAAGGCATGCATAGGTTGCCCGAACTCAAAAAGAAGATAATTTGTTATATCTACGACATTGTTAACGCTGCGACAACCTAAAAGCTCCAGTCTGTCTTTTATCCATTGAGGAGAAGGACCAATCTTAACGTCTCTTAATATTCTTGCTACATATAACGGACAGTCTTTTTTATCCTGGATTTCCAGGTTTACCGTTTTTTCAATAGACTCATCGGCCTTCTTGAATCTTCCCGTTTCTTTTAATTTTTTACCCGTAATAACGGCTACTTCGCGCGCAATACCGAATATGCTTAACCAATCGGGTCGATTCGAGGTAATTTCAATTTCAAAGACAAAATCTCCGCGCTTCTCCTCTAAAGAAACCACTTCAATCCCGGCCATAGTAAGCTTTTCAGCCAACGCCTCGGGAGAAAGTTTTATATCAACAAAATCTTTTAACCAGCTATAGGTTACCTTCATCTTAGAATTGTTTTAGAAATCTTAAATCGTTTTCGAAAAACAGCCTTATATCGTTTATTCCGAACTTTAGCATCGCGATCCTCTCGACGCCCATTCCGAAAGCAAAACCAGAGAACTTCTTGGGGTTAATCCCTACCTGTTTAAATACATTAGGGTGTATCATCCCGGCTCCGAGTATTTCAAGCCATCCCTTCTTTCCACACACAGAACACCCTTTACCTTTACAGATTATACACGAGATATCAACTTCGGCAGAAGGCTCGGTAAAGGGGAAGAAGTGAGGCCTAAAACGCATAACGATATCTCTCCCGAAAACCGTTTTGGCAAACTCTTCTAAAACGCCTTTTAAGTCCGAAAACTTAACGTCTGTATCTACCATAAATCCTTCGATCTGATGGAACATAAAAGAGTGCGAGGCGTCTATTGCATCCGGGCGGTAAACCTTTCCCGGAGCGATAACCGCAAAAGGAGGACGACGCTCTTTCATTACGCGTACCTGAACCGGAGAGGTCTGGCTGCGCAAGAGCATTTTGGGGTAGTTTTTCAAATAAAACGTATCGAATGCCTCTCTGGAAGGATGCTCAAGCGGGATATTTAAAGCCGTAAAATTATTATACTCTGTCTCAACCTCAGGTCCGTCAACAACCGCAAAACCCATACGGTTA
>CAZSQC010000001.1:64381-72462 GCA_964608955.1 uncultured Planctomycetales bacterium
GACATGAGAGAAGATAAAAAGCTGATGTTATTTCATATTTCATTACTTATAATTGAAAGCGGATGCAAATGACCCAATTCCTGCGAAATACCGGGCATTACGATATCGGCCATCTCGCTTTCTGCCGCAGGATTTAATAAACTTTTCTCTTTTTCCTCGATAAATCTTGCTAATCTTAATTTTATCGCGTTGACCTGCTGCCCGAAGGAAGCCTTCTCTTCCCTGGGAAGAGCGGCGATATTGGAAGTGAGCTGGGCAAGCACTCCTTTTCTTCCGAGATACTTAATGCGAAATTCCTCTAGTCTCTGCGCCGAATTGACTTCTGCAATCTCCGCGTCTATTTGCGTATTAATAGCATTGATATCCATGATAACAGCAAAACCCCCAAAAATATAAGCGCTTGTTTTTTCTTGACGCTATCGATTTCTTGCGTTATAACCCTGCCCTGCTCTATGATGCGCAGGGAATGCGCGTGTATATCCATATCTCCGTTATGCTGCTGGCAGGCACGGTTAAAGATTCCGCTTACTTCAATTATATCACCTTTTGATTTATACCCGCCAGTATAATTAATCGCGCCTACTAAAGAAAGCGGTGACCAGATTCCTATCGCGTTCTCACCATCCCACGCATTAACCCATGAAAACCTGCCCCTACGCATTAAATCGCCTATTGCTTCCCCTTTATAAATTATAATCTTTCCGTCGTAAGCCTTAGCATTATTAATCAGCGTGCGGCTATTTACAACCTCCTCCTGGCTATGCGCTGAATTAAATGACGCAAAGAGCAGCAACACGGAAAAGATAATAACGGATAATCTTATCTTCACTTTCTCCCCCTGATAGCAGCGACAAAAAAACCCAGTAATGTAAAAACCGACATAAACTCCAACCTTCCCGCCCACATCTGGATTATATAGGTTAATTTTAGGCCCATCGGCATAGAAGGAGCGGTTATGCCGCATGATAACCCGACATTTGCCGCAGCAGAAGTAGATTCAAAAACCGACATAGAAAATGGGTACCCGTAAAACATCCCGGCAAGCGAACCTAAAGCATACAAAACCAGGTAAGCTAAGGTGATAAGAAGCGCGCTTCTTACCTGCCTGTCGTTTAAGAAAATTTCTTTTATATGATGGAATTTTTGTATAACTATCGCTCTTTCAGAAAGAATTATCTTCTTAATATCTTCTATAAATGCTTTGATTATTATCCCTACTCTTAATAATTTAATGGCACCCGTAGTAGAACAAACCGCTCCACCTATCCCCATTGCCAGGATAATTCCCGCCAGGCTCAAATCATTCCATTCGCTTACAAACTGATTTGAATAAATAGTCTGGAATCCGGTTCCGGTATGGCCCGATATAAACTGGTAGAAACCTTTTGTAAAAAGCAATGAGGCCTTGGGATAAATGCCCGCTTCGGCTAACCCCAAAGCAGTAACAGAAAACAATACAACTATGCTTACCAAAAATGTGGTTGTTTCTATATTCTTAAATATTTCCTTGCGATTACCTGTCCAAAGGTGATAGTGCAATTTAAAATTAAGCGCACCTAGCACCATAAAAATAATCGTACCTATTTCAAACGCAAAAGAGTGGTAATAAAGTATGCTCTGAGAATTAGGAGCAAATCCTCCGGTGTCAAAAGCAGTCATAAATATACAGGCACCGTGAAAAAAAGCCCTAAAGACAGGTAAACCGTTAAAAATTCCTATGACCCCTAAACTAAAAGTCCCCAGCAAAAGATAAACCAGGCTTACAAGCCAGATAAACCTGGAGGTGTTAATGACATTAGGCATTATTTGCTCTTCGCGCGCTTCGCCAACATACATTTTGAATACTCCGGAGGCTCCTTTTACAAAAAAAGACAGAGCGATTACCACAATCCCCTGCCCTCCCAGGAACATGATAAAATGCCTCCAGAAATTATGGGTTAACGACATGTGGTCTAAATCCTGCGCCAGCGATAACCCGGTAGTGGCAAACCCCGACATGGAATCAAAACAGGCATCTAAAAAAGATCCCCAGTGCCCGCTTAGATACATAGGTATTGCCCCTAAAAACATCGCAACCACCCAAGCAAGAGATACCACAACCATGCCCTGCATCCAGTTAATTTCACGGTCGGTCCTACATAGCTTAACCATAAAGATCCCCAGCGAAAGCCCGATACTTAAACTGATTACAAAATCTAAGGCAGGATTGAACTCTCTCGTTCCTAAACCGATAAACAAAGGCACGAACATAGTTAAGGATATACCTATAACTATCTTACCCAAATAATAAACAATGGACTTAATGTCCTCTCTGTTAGGCTTTAAAATCATATTTTGATATTAATAAGGAGGCAGACAAAAAAAGCTATCAGCATTATACCCAAGGCGTATAATATCTCTGTTGATATTCCTAATAAGATATTAAGGGGGAGTTTTGTCTTCATTATAGTTTACCGGCAAGTAAGTTTAAAAGCTGCGGCTCGTTTCCCACCAGGGTTAATGCCACGACATCATCACCCGGCTTAAAAACAGTATTCCCTTTAGGGACAATAACTTCCTCTCCTCTAAGTATAGAAACCAGCACAGAATCTTCCGGCAAAAGAACGTCTTTAATCTCCTTATTGATAACAGGAGAATCTTCGGGAAGGTCAACGCGCACGATCGCAAGCTTTCCGCGTTTAAAACTCATAAGATTTACAAAATCAGAGAAGGAAACTTCTTCTTCGATGATTTTTGCGATAATATTGGTTGAGTCTACCGGAACATCTATCCCCAGCTCGCTAAAGGTATGCTCGTTATCGGGATTATTCACCCTTCCTACGGTTCGTCCTATATTAAACTTTTCCTTGGCTAACTGACAGATAATCAGATTGTCCTCATCATCTCCCGTAACTGCGGCAACAACATCTGCCTCTGCAATCCCTGCCTCCTCCAGTATCACGGGGTCACAACCGTCTCCGTTAATAACCAACGCTTCGATTTCTTTGGCAACTTCTTCGCAAGTAATTTTGTTTTTATCGACAACGCTTACAGTATGCTTGTTATGAAGAAGCCTCTTAGCCAAAAAATACCCGACTTTCCCTGCTCCTACAATAATAATATACATGGTGTTTTCACCTCTCTTAGAGGATCTTCAGCTTAGCCTTGATCTTTTCAAGGCTGGAAACTTTAATAACCGCCATTAAAATATCTTTTTCTTTAAAGGGGGTGTTCTCTTCCGGGATAATAACTCCCGAGATCCTCCTTATAGCTACTATCATTAACTCCTGCGGTATATTTATATCCTTGGGGGTTTTACCGACAAGGTCGTCTTTTGCCTCTATTTCAAAAACTCCCAAATCTTTAGTTTCAATTAAATAACTTGAAAACCGGCTTTCAATAATCTTGTCTCTTAACATAGATGCAAAAAGCGTCGTGCCGCTTATGATATCCAAACCTAACGCCGCATAAATATGAGCGCGCTGGGGGTCGTATACCCTTGCGATCACCTTGGGGACATTAAATATCTTTTTGGCGACTTGCGCCGAAATCAAATTCGTGTTATCTCCGTTTGTAACCGCGCAAAATGCATCGGCCTTCTCAATGCCGACTTGCTTGAGAAGCTCTAGGTCAAAACCGTTTCCCGCCATAGTAAGGCCGTTAAAAGTATTCCCTAGGCGTTCCAAGGACTCTCTTCTTTTATCAATAACCACTACGTTATGTCCTTCATTGGAAAGCAATCTCGCCAGTTCCGCGCCAACCCTTCCGCAGCCGACTATAATTACATACATTTATTACCTCTTATTTCTTAACCAAGCCCACTATTTTTTTAAAAGCAGCACTGTCTTTAACCGCAAGGTCCGCAAGTATTTTACGGTCCAGGTTGATTTTTGATTTTTTCAAACCATTGATAAACGCGCTATAGGTGATACCTTCCTGACGGCATGCCGCATTAATACGCGCAATCCACAATGCTCTGAATTCCCTTTTCTTATTACGGCGGTCGCGGTAGGCGTATTTTAAAGCATGCATTAAGGCCCTTTGAGCCTGCTGATACTGCTTGCTTCTATCCGCAAAAAATCCCTTTGCTTTTTTTAGTACCCTCTTTTTTCTCCTGCGTGTAGCAACACTATGTTTGATCTTAGCCATTTTAAATTACTCTCCTTTTCTTAACCGTAAGGCAGCATCCTCTTTAGATATTTTGCTTCTTTTTTGTTATCGAGCACTCCCCGGCGCTTTAATGAACGCAGCCTTTTTGCCTTTTTGCTTGAGGCTAAATGACTTTTCCCCCCGGGAGAATATTTAATCTTACCCTTTTTAGTCAACTTAAACCTTTTTGCCACTCCTCTTTTTGTCTTAAGTTTTCCCATTTTCTACCTTTCTATTTTGGTGAAATAACAAAATACATAATCCTGCCTTCTAAAACAGGCGGTTTTTCAACCTGACCTTCCACCGAAATGTCTTCTATAAATTTATCCAAAACCTTTCTTCCCAAATCCAGATGCTCCATCTGCCTCCCGCGGAAGAAAAGATTAATCTTAACCTTATCCTTCTTTTTTAAAAAGCTTACCGCCTGTTTTAATTTGGTTTCGTAGTCATGGTCGTCGATATTGGGTTTTAACCTTATCTCTTTGAGCTTTCCCTGCTTCTGGTGCTTTTTCGCCTCGCGTTCTTTTTTTTCTTCGTCGTATTTAAACTTGCTGAAATCAATAATACGGCACACCGGAGGCTGCGCATTAGGGGCAACTTCAACCAAATCTAACTCGTACTGATTTGCCAACTCTAACGCCTTCTGGATGGCAACAATACCCAGCTGCTTAGAATCAGGCCCAATAAGCCTAACATGCGGGACACGAATCCTTTCATTTACACGGATAAACTTTTTTATAGCAACCACCTTTCCTTTCTTTATTGCTGCGACAATGCGGCTTTGTTTTTTATCTCACCCTGTAAGCTCTTTATAAAATCACTTAAAATCATATTACCTGTTACTCCCTTGCCTTTCCTTCTTATCGAAAGAGACTGCATTTTTTCTTCTTTCTCACCCAAAACAACTACATAAGGTATTTTGTTCAGTTCTGCCGCGCGTATTTTTTTATCGAGCGTTTCCCCGCGCCGGTCAAGCTCTACGCGTATACCGGCGTCCTCAAGTTCCGTCTTCACTCTCACGCTGTAATCTAAAACCGAATCCTTTAACGGTATAACTAAAACCTGCACCGGAGCGAGCCAAAGAGGAAAATCCCCATTATAATGCTCTATAAGGGCGCCGATAAATCTTTCCAGGCTACCCAGTAATACACGATGCAGCACTATCGGCTGCCTCTCTTTGCCATCGTTATCTATATAGCAGATATTAAACCTTTTTGGTAGCGCAAAATCGCATTGTATGGTAGCGCACTGCCAGGATCTTTTTAACGCATCTTTCAATTTGATGTCTATTTTCGGCCCATAAAAAGCCCCGTCGCCGGGATTGATGTCATATTCTAGATTTTTGTTCTTTAAAGCACCCTCCAGGGCATCTGTCGCTTTCTGCCAATCATCTTCGGAACCGATGTACTTTTGCGGCCTAGTGCTTAATTCAATCTTCAGGTCTTTAAAACCGAATACCTGCATAGTGTCAAAGACAAAATCAATTATTCCTTTGATTTCATCCTGCAGCTGTTCCGGAAGACAAAATATATGCGCGTCATCCTGGGTAAAACCGCGCACGCGTAAAAGACCATGTAACACCCCTGCTTTTTCATGGCGGTAAACCGTGCCAAGTTCAAAAAGCCTAAGGGGTAAATCTTTATAGCTCCTTATTTTTGATTTATAAATTAAAATATGCCCGGGGCAATTCATAGGTTTTACCACATATTCTTGACCGTCAATATTAAAAACATACATGTTATCTTTATAATAATCGTAGTGCCCGCTAGTCTTCCACAAATTAGAATGCATAATATGAGGAGTAATAACAATTTGATAACCGCGCCTTAAATGCTCCTTCTTCTCATAGTCTTCGATAACCCCCCTCAAAACCGCTCCTTTAGGATGATAAAAAACTAACCCCGCGCCTGACTCCTGATGGTAAATGTCAAAAAGCTCTAAGGCGGGTCCTAATTTACGGTGGTCTCTTTTCTTAGCCTCTTCAAGGTTCTTAAGATACTCATCCAAATCACGCTGTGCTAAGAATGCCGTTCCGTAAATCCTCTGCAGCATCGGATTTGTTTCAATCCCGTGCCAATAAGCACCTGCCAGAGAGATGAGCTTAAAGGCTTTTATCTCTCCAGTAGATTTTATGTGCGGACCGCGGCAAAGGTCTATAAACTTCTCCCCGGTTTTGTAAACAGAAACCTGCTTTTCGGGGATTGCGTTAATAAGCTCTACCTTAAAATCCTCCTTCAAGTTCTTAAAAATTTCTATTGCCTCTTCTTTTTTTAATTCCTCCCTGACAAATGGCTCATCCTTCGCAATAATCCGGCGCATTGCTTCCTCTATTTTAAGAAGGTCCGCTTCCGTAAAGGAATCTTCTTTTTCAAAATCATAATAGAAACCGTCTTCAATAGCAGGCCCTATCGCCAGCTTGGCCTGCGGCCAGAGCTCTTTTACAGCTTGCGCCATTACATGCGAACATGAGTGTCTTAAGGTATTTAAATCCATTTAGTCGCTCACAAATATATCGTTAGCCAAAAGGTTCAGTCTCTGAAAACGCTGGAAGAATAAAGGATAATATTTTATAGTCGGCTTAAGGCTTCCGATGACTTTATCATTTTCCATCTTCTCAAACCTGAAGGTAAAAAGATCGTTTAACATAATTTCATTATTATCCAAGCCCCTTACCTCGGTGATATAAGTTACCTTTCTACTGCCATCCCTGACCCTCTCTAAGTGCACTATGACATTAATGGTTGAGGCAATAAGTTTCCTGGATTCTAATAAGGGTATATTCATACCCGACATTAATACCATCGTCTCAAGGCGCGCAACTACATCCTTAGGTGAATTTCCGTGCACAACTCCTATTGTCCCGGAATGGCCCGTGGCCATAGCCTGAAACATATTAATTGCCTCTTCCCCTCTTACCTCACCTATAATAATTCTATCGGGAGTCATACGCAGAGAGTTCGAAATTAAATCCTTCAGGCTTACTCCCCCTTTTCCGTTTTCATCCGGTGTCCTGGTTTCCATCGAAACATAATTCTCCTGCGTAAACCTTAATTCCGCAGCATCTTCTATGGTAACAACCCTTTCCTGGGGATCAAAATAATTAGAAAGCATCTGCAAGAGAGTAGTCTTGCCGGTTCCTGTCCCTCCTGAAAAAATCATATTGACTTTACCCTTGATGCAGGCAATTAAAAAATCTGCTGCTTTCTGCGTTAAGGTAGCGTTATCTATGAGGTCCTTAAGATTTCCTATCTGCTTAGAAAACTTTCTGAAGGTTACGGCTGTCCCGAATCTTGAAACAGGGGCAAGCATAATATTGACGCGGGTACCATCCTCAAGGCAAACATCTCCGTAAGGAAGGTCTTTGCCTACGCGCTTGCCTACTGCAAGAAAAAACTTTTCAATAGTCTTGAATAGCTCTTCCTCCGAAGAAAAACGAACGTCGCTTAAAATTTTCTTGCCGTTTTTCTCAACGAATATCCTCTGCGGACCGTTCACCATAATTTCGGATACCGCCGGGTCATCCATCAGCTTCTGTATGGGTCCTAAATTCAGTTTCTCAACAGGCATAAGAACCTCTCATTTTATGGTGGGCCCAAGAGGACTTGAACCTCTGACCTTTGCGATGTCAACGCAACGCTCTAACCAACTGAGCTATGAGCCCTAATTTTTTATTTGTGCTCGCTCATAGCGAACACCTTTTAATCAACGACCAAGGGAATGTTTTACATCCCCCTTGGGAGTACCCGCATGTTTTTCGCGGGCCTAAGTTATGAGCTTTGATTAATATTCTGGGCAAGAAGGGAGTCGGACCCTTACGACCTTGCGGCCAACAGATTTTAAGTCTGTCGTGTATGCCATTCCACCACTTGCCCCGAATAAAAGGCGTGGACCGGATTCGGACCGGTGAATAACGGTTTTGCAGACCGTTGCCTTACCACTTGGCTACCACGCCA
>CAZSQC010000002.1:0-5042 GCA_964608955.1 uncultured Planctomycetales bacterium
TACGGCCGGGTTATCTTGCAGACAGCAAAAACCCTACCGCGCGCGCGAAATTCCGTTACTTCCGAGATGCCGGCAGGGAAGCCTTAAGTATACTACTTCTGTCTTTGGCTGACCAGAGGTCTACGAAAGGGCCGCTTACTACTTCTAAGGCGCGTAAGGCGCATGAACGCGTAGTCTCTAATCTGATAAGTGAATATCTAGAAAAGTCAAAGCAGAAAAAAGAAGAGAGAATTCTTAACGGCCACGAAATAATGAAGAAATTCGATTTACAGCCTTCTCCTCTGGTAGGTAAAATCTTGAAGGAGATTGAGGAATTACAGGCAATCGGCAAAGTAAAGAACAAAGAAGAAGCTTTTAAGATAGCGGAGAAATTAATCCGCTCAAAAAGATGAAAAAAAAGATAATAATTATTTCTATCTCTCTGGTTTTATTACTCGCTTCGGGCTTATTCTATCTTAATAATTTCTATCTTCCGGGTAAGGTCAAGAAACTGGTGGTAGATATTATTGAGGAGAATACGGGCAAGAGGGCTACTTTGGATTCGGTTAAGGTTAACATTTTTAAAGGATTGGTTATAAAAAATCTTAATATTTATGAAGGGCAAGAGAAAGTTATTAGCGTAAAAGAAGCCTCCTGTATTTTCTGGGTTTGGGGGCTCATTCAAAAGAAGGTCATAATACCGAGCATAAGCTTTAATTCAGCTTCTGTTTTCTTGGAGAGATACAAAGACGGTTCTTTTAACCTCGATAGCCTGTTTTATCCTAAGGACAAGCCTGATTCAAAAAAGGCTAGCCAAGAGGCGCCTGTTTTTTCTGATGCCGCCGGGCAACCTTCAACCGGTTTTACTATAGATATCTACAGGGTTAGTATTATAAATTCAACGCTTAGGTTCAGGGATAACGGCTCTGATAGAGTATTTAACTATGAGTTGGATGATATTGATTTAGTTTCTTATTTGTCATTCCCCGATTCTCTAAGTTTTAAAGGCTCTGCAAGAGTGCAGAAAAGTCCGAAGCAAAACATGAAAATTGACGGAAAGTTTAAATTTCTGCCCTTGGAGCTAACCGGTAATTTAGTTTTTAGAAACATACAAGCTATTGATCTTTCCGGTTACCTTGCCCCATTGGGAGTTAACCTAAAAGAAGGCTTAGCCGGTATTAAAGCGCATTATGAGCTTAAGGAAGGTTTGCTTTCGGTAAAATCACAGGCGGATTTTGATTCTCTTAAAATAGGCTACGGAAAAATCAATATATCTTCAGATTTTAATATTTCCTCGGAAGTGAGGTTTGATTTTAATAATAACCTATGGGGTTATGCCGGGCAGGCGAGGTTAACCGGCGCAGATATATACGGAGTAGATTTTATTGATTCTATCCAGTCTTTAAAAGCCGATGTTGTTTTTAATAATAAAGAGCTTAATTCGGATAACATAACAGGACAGATATGGGGGAATTCTGTTAAGGGCAAGCTGAACATTAAGGATTTTAATGTCCCGGTTATTAATTTGAGCTTATCCGCAAGCCCAGAGCTTAGTTATTTGAGTAATATCCTAAAAGAGAAATTCAAGCTTTCCGTGCCCTTGGAGCTTAAGGGTAATTCAAGCATCACTGCTAATTATATTTCGGATTCAAAAAAGAAAGACAGCCCTGTTCTTAATGCCAGGATTGACCTAAATAAAGCCTCTTTGAAATTTAACAACGTGGAGATTGATGAAATCAACGGACCGTTATATTTAAGTTTTAATCGGTTGGAAGCAAAGGGCCTTGATCTTCGTTATCAAGGTTTGCCGTATAAACTTTCCTTCGCGCTGGATGATTTTATTAAACCGGAAGTAAAGCTTAAGGTTTCTTCAGATGGGCTTCTTGCTTCAGCCGATTTCTTGGTTGAAGAAAAGAGCGTAAATATATCGGATTTTTCTGTTAAGTACCTTAATTCTCAGTTGAAAACAGCAGGTAATTTTAATTTCTCAAGCTTTGATATTAACCTGATAGGCGCCGTTAATTTAAATTTAAAGGATTTAAATAAACCTCTCCAGAAGTTCAAAGACCGGTTAGATAAAATAAAACCAGAGGGGGAACTTAATTTTAAATTCAACTTAAGCGGTAATGTAAAAGATTTAAAAAGCGCCCTGGTTGAGATTAACGCTTCAGGGGAGGAAGTTTCTTTGTACGGTTTAAAGGCAAAAAACGCGGCTTTTTATTGCAGGCAAGAGGGCGGTATAGTGGATATCCCTTTCCTAAATTTTTCTTTTTATTCCGGGACGGTAAATTTATCAGGTCGCTCCAATATAAAAGCGGAAAACCTGCCGTTTTGGCTGAATTTATCCATGAAGGAAGTGAATATTCAGGAGCTTAAAGCCGATACCCCTGTTAAGGATAAGGATATCGCGGGAATTGTTAACGGTAGCACAAAACTGAACGGATTCTTAAATGATTTAAGCAAGATTTACGGTTTCGGTGATTTGAGTATTACAAAGGGTAAGTTATGGGAGCTAAATATATTTAAGGGGTTGGGAAAGCTTCTGTTTTCTTCTGATTTTGCGAATATAGTTTTCCATGAGGGAAGCTGTAACTTTTCCGTAGAAAATAAATACATTTGGACTAATGACCTTATGCTTAAAAGCAATATTGCTTATTTGTCAGGCAAGGTCAGAATAGGATTCGATAATTCCGTGGATGCGGCGTTGAATATCGATATAATAGATGAGTTCGTACCGCTTACCGGAACCGCTAAAGATATTACTACCGCTATAATAGGGCAGTCAGGCAAGTTCGCAACTATCAACATAACTGGTACTTTAAGCGAACCAAAATACAAATTCAAACCGATTGTAGAAAATATTTTTAAAGGCATAGCCGATACATTAAAAAGCGGTTTATTTAAGAAACAATAAAAGGAATTCATATGTTAATTAGAACAAGGGTTTTTATTTTTTTGCTTTTATTTGTTTTATATAGCTACGCATTTTCTTTTTCCGAAGAAGAGGGTGTTTACAGACAAAGACTCGGAGAGCTGATTACTTACGAAAAACCGCAGGAAGACCTTCCTCATGAATGGGACAGTTATGTAAGGTATATGCCTTCAACCGGAGCAAAGGGGCTTTCGGGAAGCGTGGGCATAGTGCAGGCCGCATCAGAATACAGTTATGACTTAAAATTAGGAGGTAAATTACCTCTCCAGCTGGGGGTTGCAACTAAATATACCGGAATTAATAACGGGACCGAAGTAAAACTTCCTTCGAATCTCACCTTTGCGGCTTTTGGCATGGAAGTTACCTTGCCGTTATTTCAGCTTAATGATAACTATTTTAGAATAAATCTTGAGCCGTCATTTTTTGGTTCAAAATGGAATTTCAGGAGTTCTAATTTCCGCCTGCTTTCCCAGTATTTTATAATATCTAGACCAACCGAGGAGTTGACTCTTTTGTTGGGAGTAGCCGTTTTCCCTGATTTTGAAGACCAGGTGTGCCCTATCGTAGGGTTTATTTATCAACCCAATGACAAGCTCCAGTTTAATATTATCCCTAAGAATCCGAATATAACTTATTCTCTTAATGAGAAAATTGACCTTTTTCTGGAAGCTGATATGTCTTTGGGGGAATACGAGGTTGATAAGGATAACGTTAAAAACACGGTATTAAGGTACAAAGAAATCATGGCGGGTTTTGGGTTGCAGTATAATATCAATAAGAATGTCCAGGCGCTTTTCTCTGCAGGAGGGGTTTTTGACCGTTCATTAAAATACCGTGACAGTTTAGGCAAGGTTGGCATAAAAGACGGAGCGTATTTAAATTGCCAGGTGCAAATAAGGATTTAAGACATATAAAGACTTTTAATTTGATAAGCAGGCAGGTAAGAAATTTTATTGTCCCTTCGGTAACCAGGATTTCCTTCGACCATGACCCCTACAAGGTTCTGGTCTCATGTATTCTATCCCTACGCACTAAAGATAAGACTACCATTATGGCCGCGAATAAGTTATTTAAGGTTGCGGCAAAAGCCGAAGATATGGTAAAATTATCTGCCGGCAGGATTGAAAAATTGATTTATCCCGTGGGTTTCTACCGTAATAAGGCTAAGGTGATTCTGGGTTTAAGCGGCAGAATAGTTAAGGATTTTAAGCGGCTCGTCCCTAAGAATAAGGAGGAGCTCTTAGGTTTTAAAGGTGTCGGCAGAAAGACTGCTAACCTGGTTCTGGGTTTGGGTTTTAAAATACCTGCTATTTGCGTTGATACCCATGTGCACAGAATATCAAATAGGCTGGGGTGGGTAAAAACAAAAAGCCCGTTAGAAACAGAGAAGAAACTGGAGTTTTTGTTTCCTAAAATGATGTGGATTAGGATTAATACCGTACTTGTGGCTTTTGGCCAGAACCTGTGTGTTCCTGTTTCTCCTTTTTGCAGCAGATGTAAAGTTTCGAATAACTGTAAAAAGGCTGGGGTTGAGAAATCACGCTAGCGAAAGGAAAGATATGAAAGAAATAAAAATTACCTTAAAAGAAAAAGATATGCCGCGTAAGTGGTACAATTTAGCAGCGGATCTTCCTGGGCCGCTTGAACCTCCGCTGGGGCCCGACGGAAAGCCCCTTAAAATTGACATGCTGGCTAAAGTGTTCCCTATGAATTTAATCGAGCAAGAGGCTTCCCTTAAGCGCTGGATAGGCATACCTGAGGAGATAAGAGATATACTCTTACGCTGGAGGCCGGCTCCTTTACGTAGGGCAATATATTTGGAGCGTTTTCTTAAGACTCCGGCCAGGATTTATTATAAAGATGAGTCTTTAAGCCCAGCAGGAAGCCATAAACCAAATACCGCTGTTGCGCAGGCATGGTATAACAAAAAGTACGGGATAAAAAGGCTGACTACGGAAACCGGTGCAGGCCAGTGGGGATGTGCTTTAGCTTTTGCGTGCAATTTAATCGGATTAGAATGTAAAGTCTACATGGTGCGCATTAGTTTTGAACAAAAGCCCTTAAGGAAGATCATGATGCAGGTTTGGGGCGCAAAGTGTATTTCCAGCCCCAGTAAAGAAACAAAGGCAGG
>CAZSQC010000002.1:5052-22647 GCA_964608955.1 uncultured Planctomycetales bacterium
GCAATCAGCGATAAAAGCGGCAAAACCCGTTATTCTTTGGGGAGCGTATTAAACCATGTTTTGTTGCACCAGACTGTTATGGGGCTTGAGGCTAAGAAGCAACTTAAGATTGCCGGAGAAAAAAAGCCCGATATAGTGATTGGTTGCGTAGGAGGAGGAAGTAACTTTGCAGGTTTAGCCTTTCCTTTTGTCTATGATAAGATCCACGGAGAAAAAATACAGATTATCCCTGTTGAGCCTACGGCCTGTCCTACTATGACACGCGGGCCGTTTGCATACGATTACGGGGACACTGCCGGGATGACTCCTTTGCTGCCGATGTTTACTCTCGGGCATAATTTTATTCCAGAGCCTATTCATGCCGGCGGGTTGCGTTATCACGGAATGGCTCCTCTTGTAAGCCATGCCATTGTTGACGGGCTTTTAAGCCCTAAAGCATACGATCAGGTTAAATGTTATAATTCCGCTTTTATATGGGCAAATACCGAGGGCACGATACCTGCTCCCGAGACTTCTCATGCAATAGCCTGCGTTATCGATGAAGCCGTCAAGGCAAAAAAGGAAGGCAAGAAAAAAGTTATCCTTTTTAGTTATAGCGGTCATGGTTTAATGGATTTAGCCGGGTATGATAAGTTTTTAAACGGTAAATTATCGGAGTATCATCTTCCCGAAGATGATCTAAAGGCCTCCCTCGAGTCAATAAAGTATTTCCCCAAGGTCAGTAGGCAGAAGAGGAGCAACCTGTGAGCGTGCTTTTAAAAATAATTCCGCTTCTCTTTATTTTTTTATTGCAACCTTTTATTATTTACGCGGATGTAATTAAGCTTAAAAACGGGAGAAGCCTCGAAGGAATTGTCCGTAAAGAGGATGCGCATTCGGTTGAGTTGGAAGTTTCATCCGGTTCTATTAAATTTTCCAGAGGGGAAGTCGCAGAAATCTTACGTTCCGGGAAAAGCGAAGCTGCGTCATTACGCAGGCAGTGGGAGAATAGCAGGATTGAACTGGATAATAAGCTTATGAGTCAGAAAGCTGCGCAGGAGTCAAAGCCGCAGGATGTTAAATTCTCTCATGATTCAAAAGGAATTATTGTAAAGGTTACTCTTAATAATAAGGCCGAGGTTCCGATGGTTTTAGATACAGGGGCTTCCATAATACTTTTGACAAGAAGTACCGCTAAGAGAATCGGATTTGACTTAGGGAAGCTTAACCCGGATATAAAGGTACAGGTTGCTGACGGCAGAATGGTTGATGCTGCCCGGGTTATTTTGAGCAGTGTAATAGTCGAGAACTCTGAGGCAAAAAGAGTGCCTGCTGCTGTCTTAATGCAAGAAAGAGGGGATTTTGGTTTTGGAGACGGGCTATTGGGGATGTCATTTTTAAATAACTTCAATTTTAAAATAGACCAAAAAGAGAAAAAACTCATCCTCGAAAAGATTTAGGGACACACTTAAATCCAATCGGAAGCCGTTCTTTAGCTTAAAGCCAAGCAATGTTCTAGGAGGTAAAACATGAAAAGCTATACTGAATATCTTATTTTTAATACTACGAAGCGTCAGGAATTCTTAAATATAACCGAACAGGTGGAGAATGCAGTCATTAAAAGCGGAATTAAGGAGGGCTTGTGTTTAGTTAATGCCATGCACATCACAGCGAGCGTCTTTATTAACGATGATGAAGGCGGGCTACATAAGGATTTTCTGGATTGGGTTGAAAAACTTGCGCCTTACGGAAAGGAAAAATACCGTCATAATCTAACAGGAGAAGATAACGGGGACGCGCATTTAAAACGCACTATAATGGGCCGCGAAGTAGTATGTGCGGTTACCAAAGGCAAATTGGATTTTGGCCCGTGGGAACAGATATTTTACGGGGAATTTGACGGCCAGCGCAAGAAACGGGTATTGGTTAAAATAATAGGAGAGTAAAGGTTGACGCGGGTTGGTTTTTGAGCGTAGTAATTCGGCAACAAATGTTTCCTGACAGGATCCGTTATTAGGATATTGTAATAATAGAAAGGTTATAATATGAAAATCAAAGATACCGAAATAAAGATTATGGTCGGAGATATTACCGAACTAAAGGCGGATGCAATTGTAAATGCCGCAAATAATAAGGGTTTGATGGGAGGGGGTGTTGCCGGAGCAATAAAGAAGAAAGGCGGCAAGATAATCGAAGAGGAGGCAGTAAGTAAATGTCCTGTAAATATAGGAGAGGCGATATTTACCTCGGCAGGTTCTTTAAAAGCAAAATATATTATCCATGCTTCTACCATGGGAATGGATTTTAAGACCGACGAAGTAAAAATAAGAAATGCCTGTATGAATTCTTTGAAAGTGGCTGACGAGCTGGGATTAAGATCAATTATCTTTCCGGCTTTGGGCTGCGGCACCGGCGGGTTTCCTCTCCTGGCATCTGCTAAGATTATGGCCCAGGAGATATGGCGTTATTTAAGGGAGGAAGATTCCGGTCTAAAGGAGATATCTTTTTGCCTTTATGACAGGGAAGCTTTTGAGATTTTTGAGAAAGGGGTTATAAAATACCTTGAACATATTCTTTATAAACTTCAAAACGGCCCTTTTACAACGGTAGATGCTATTATTGAGGTAGAAGGGGGAATCGTTATAATTCAAAGAAGCAATCCTCCTTTTGGCTGGGCGTTACCCGGAGGTTTTGTTGACTACGGGGAGAGCCTTGAACAGGCCGTGGTCCGTGAAGCAAAAGAAGAGACGAGTCTTGAGATAACCGATGTGAAGCAGTTCCATACTTACTCTAATCCTAAACGCGATCCAAGATTTCATACTATCGGGACAGTCTTTACTGCCAGGGCAGAAGGAAATCCTAAGGCAGGGGATGATGCCGCAGGCCTTAAAGTTGTAAGCCTAAAAGATATCAATAAGTATGATTTTGCCTTCGACCACAAGCAAATCCTCAAAGACTTTATTTCGGCTAAAAAATTGTAGTTATTCTTTAAAGAAACCGCTTTCAAAACCACTCCCAATTAACCTTGTTTTACCTTACCTATATTGTAAACTTTATCTATAAAGCCGATTAGCTTAAAATTTACTGTATTAAAACAACAAAAAATGACAAAGCGCAATATATTCAAAGTTTTATCATTATTTCTTTGTTTTCTTCTTTTCTTTCAGCAGTCAGGATTTTCTCAGGTTGCAACCCAGATAGATGTGGCAGGGCATTTAATCTCTATGCGTTCTTCCCTGTCTGTTGATAAATTCAGGCCTTTGCATCTGCGTTACCTGCAATACAACCCATCTCAGAATAACTTCCAGCTTCTAATAGATAAGGGCACTCTAAAGAAGCCCTCAATGCACGAGCTTGAAAAGAGCTCGAAAGAATTACTTAAGTATTTCTTTATAGGATTAACTTTACCTAATGATGCCTTCTGGGTAAACTTGAGGCCTGATTCGTCCGATAATATGATAGATCCGCTTCTTGTCCAGACCGATATCGGGAAGATACTTCTCGAAGCAGACTTGGAACTGAAGAAGGATACTGCAAAAGCCACTTCTCCTCATACCGTAGAAGGCAAGAAATATTGGGATTCTTTATATAGAAAGGCCGAAGAATTATTCGGGAATCAGAATGTTACTATCCCTACCTTAACCAGGCCTTGGATTGTTCCAGATGAAATCATTATACGGGAGTCCGGAGATTCCGCCTATATTTATAAGGCGACGCTTAAAGTTATGTTAGAACAGGATTACCTTAAGAACTCTATTGCTTATAAATTTGACGATCAGCGTTCAAAGGAGCTTAACGAATACTCTGCCCAACTTATAAGAGAGTTAATAATCCCTAAGCTTAACAGAGAAATAAACACTGCTAAGAAATATGCTTCTTTAAGGCAGGTTTATTACTCTTTGATATTAGCGCAGTGGTTTAAGTCCAGAAATCAGGGGTTATCATTTTCAGTGTTTGTCTCTAATTTAATTAACTCGCGTAATCTAATGGGGCTTACCTCCAAGGAATTCTATTCCAAAGAATCCTACTTTAATGCATATCAGAATTCATTTAAATACGGGGAATACAATTTTAAAACTCCGGTAACTACTCCTTTGGGGCAGGTGATAAGAAGTTATTTTTCAGGAGGGATTACCGGAATTGCGCCAGCGACTATACCTGCAAGGGGCGCTCTTCCCGCAGTTGATCCTACTACAGGCGCTGTAATAACTGTTGCTCCTTCTCAGTCCAGTCTGCCTAACTTAGACTCTAATGTAGGTGTAAGCATACGGGTTAATGCCTTAGGTGAGATTAATGAAGTTAAAATTGATGATGTAGCTATGCTACCAGCAGGAAATAGTGCTGGTGCGGGAGCTAAAGAGCAGTCAGATTCAACGCAACAGGTTGATGGCGATATTAATATTGCTGATGATGGCTCGCTTGAAGGCCATGAAACAGTTAGGAAGAAGATTCAGCATAATATCGGCCAGATCGCCTTAAGGCAACTAAAGGAGCGGGCTAAGCGTGAAGGCTGGAGCGCAGGAAAGTTGCGTTACGAACGCGTTCAATTACGCAGGCGCCTTGCAAACAGACAGAATATCAAGCTCGAAGTAGATGGAAGAAATTTTGTAGTTATTAATGGGGTTAGGATTATTATAATCGATGATGTAAACCTTGACGGTAGGAATCAGCAAGGGCATGTAGGTGTTGCGCGGAATGTTATTTATCTTACTCGCCGGGCATTTGAGGAAAGCCAGCTTGGTAAGAATAATTATCTCAGGCACGAAGCTGAAGAGTTAAGGCTTTGGCGAATGTGGGCACAGAGAAATGGTGTTAATTATACAGATGCGCGCAGAGCAGGTGGTGCACGCGTAGCGCGGCAAATTCATGCAGCAGCTAATAGAATTGCGCCGGTTGATATTTACGGGCAGGAGATTATTTCTGATTATAGTAGCCCGGTAAGCATAAGCACTTCTTATGATTATAAGATCGAAGAAGTGGTTGTAGAAAAAATTTCCAGGCTTTCATCCTCAAGCAGGGAGTTTAGGTTAAGTAATGCAGAAATAGCTGCAATTTCAACTAGAATGATTAATGAATATGGGCAGAAAGCCTTAGGCATTACTAGGTTAGCTTTAAGTACTGAGCCAATGATAGTAGTAAAAGCTACTGAACCGGAGGATGGCAGAGTAGTTGATCTAAATAAGGGAGCGCGTGATAAATTAATAGTTCTTGCTGAATCGCTTAAAGCCAAAACATCTGATAAGGTTCAAGTAGGGGTATTAGAGGCGATTATTCATATGCTGCTTCTGCAAGAGCGCAGGGCAGAAGCACTTATTAAACAAATCAGAGCAAAGGCTGCCAAACATCCTAGATGGTTTATCGCAATTACCGCCGCATTAACAGCAGCAGCCCTTTTTGTTGCTAATTTTGAATTTGGTAAAACAGGGGAAAGAGAAAACTTACCTGAAACAGGAATTGAACAAATTATTAATAGCGTAAACGGGAACGAGTATTACCGTATTACTCCGCAGGAAGCGCAGTCTTTGGGCCGCGATAGAATTACTCTTTTGACTATGCTTCTTGAAGAGTTTAGCGGTTTTGGGGATTCCCATAAGCCGGAAACAGGAGAAGACTATTCCGGTGATTCCGGAAGAGGAAGAAATATGATTGGGCCTAACGAGAGTTCAGCAGGATATGCTCCTCAAGTTCTAGAGGGGGACGGGTACATCTTGGCTAATATATCTGGCTCTATATCCGGCGGAGAATTCTTGATTAGCGGTATTTATAATTCTCTGGAAAAAGGTGGTAGATTCGGCCGTCGGGGAGCAGTGAGGCTTGAGCCCGCATCTGATTTAAGCGTAGAGAAGACTAAGGTTAAAGTTAAAGTAGCTTCTTTATCTCAAGGCAGAAGGGTCAGGATGTTTAATCTGATGAATGGCAGAGTGACTCCGCAGGTTTTTAATGACGGGGCTCTTTCAATAGACGAAGAAGGCATTCTTACGGTTCATAGCAATTCTGCTCCTACTGAAATTGAATATGAAATTATCCGGGCAAGGGGAAATAGCAGAATAGTCGCGCCGCAGGAATCATCGCAATGGCTTGAAGAAGAATTTGCACATTTGCCCGCGGCAGTACGCAGGGATTTGGATAAGGCCAAGGGCGCATCTGACCACAAGAAAGCATATTGGGTGCAGAGAGTGCTTAATAAATATTTTGCTTACAGCGGGTTACAAAAAGTTAAACTCAACAATGGAACCTGGTGTGGGCTTCTAGGCGGAGCCTTAGAGCAGGATGGAAGGTTCTATGGAGACTGCGACGTTCTAGGAGTTTATTGTTTTATATTTAGCAGGTACTTAGGTTTAGATAGCGTGGCGTTAGTTGGTTTTGTTACGGATTCTAGGACACCGGCTTTTCTTTATGGGGCAAACGGGCATCTTATGACAGCTGCAAGAATAGGTCAAAGTTGGCAATTATTCGATCCTACCAGATTTGTAGGTATGGATGAAAGACCTTTAGGATTTAGTCAATCAACCGGTGATATCGGAGAAAATAGAGGCTACCTTGTTGGGGGTGAATTACCAGGTAATACACAAGATTCTCAAGAGCATCCCGATCAAATAAACTTCAGGGAATTTGATCCGGTGTTTCTTGTAAATATAATATCGAAAGGTAATCCGGATGGCTGGGAAAATGGTCGGGCTTTGAACCGGCTTAAAGATATGGCGCAGGAAGAGCCCGAACGTATCCCCGAGATCCAGGAGGCATTTCTAAGGGGGTTAATAGATAATCCTTTGGATGAACCTAATCAAAGAGTGAGCGCAGCCCTTGACTCCTGGTTGGTATTTGTTTTGCAGGATAGTATCGAAGTGCTTGGGCCCGGAGTTCTAGATGAATCTGGTGGGTTGTTAATTCCCACTGAAGCATCAGGGATAGACTGGGAGGGGGGAGGGACTGATAATTTCATAGATATAGATTTGGCTAATGCCGCTTTGAAGGAAACTAAGGTTGATAATCCGGGAAATTATTTATTTTCAGGCAAATCGCCCGTAGAAATTAAAAAAATTAAATTTTTCTACGGATATTTTGATCCGGCGAGGAATTGCGTTGTTATTGACATAGAGCGTGCCCGCGCAGCTTTTAAAGATGTGGTGCCTGAGCTTTCAAGTGCAGAACGGCATAAGGTAACAGGTTTTGTGCATGCGCATGAAATCTTCCATCAATTGGTGCAAACGGCAAATGTACCCTTAGGAGAAGAGGAGGAAGAAAGATTGGCTGACATCTTTGCCAAAAAGGCCATCGGGTTGAGATTAACTGCTGAAGAAAATTCCTTGCTGGAAGGTTTCTATAATAAGGTAAGTAATGAGGGCGTAAGAAAGCAGCTTAATATTCTTTATGATTCCCCTGAATTTCTACTTAATTTACGGGAATTATTTGGAGAAGATGCGCTTAATAGTATCGAATCCGGCCAGGTAGACGCTCTCCCCCAGGGCGCTAAGGGGTTGGGTAGAAATGCCGTGCATTCCGGTGATTCTGAGTCCCATTCAGTATCGCATGAAGGTGTTTATTACGAAGTAACTGATATACCGCAGATATGCGAGATTATTGAAAGAGAGGTCGGCGAAGGAGATGCTATCACGCTTCTTTCTTTTATGTGGAACCCTCCAGAGAGAATCGGTAAGAAAGAGTTGCTCGATAGAATTTCTTATCATAGTAAAGGAAAATATTCCGCGAGAGAGAAATATAACGGATTTGGTGCAATTTTAAGCATCAGGCGTAAAGGGGCAGGCAAAGAGTACACCCTTACCATAACTGAAACAAACAAGTTGTCAGCTTTCGGCGGCGTTGATGCACCCTGGTCAAAACCTAAAGACCCTCAGGGTGATACTGTTAGTTTGCATGCTACTTCTTTTGATAGCGTCATGGCGATCATAGAATATGGCTTTTATGCCTTGCCGGAAAGGGTTGTGTTTAATTCTCAGGCCATGGGGGCAGATCAGGATTACGGCAATACGGTAGTCGTTTTTGACTTACCAAATGAAGATATAGTAACTGATGAAAATAAAAATGGGCGTGTTTTGAATATTGCACTAGCATTTTCTTCTGATAAAGTAGGTGCGCGCCTTCCGGAGGAACTTAGGAAGAAAATAAATAGTCTGCCAAACTCAAGCTTACAGAAAAAGACTCTTCTTGCGGCTGATGAAGCAGGTCTTCTTATAAGGGTAGATAATGTTAGGATAAATGTTTCTGAAACCCTAAGAATAAACAGAGAGCAGTTAGGTAAGGGGTTAATAACTCCCGGGGAGTACCAAAAGCTGGAAGAAGCATTACTTGTTCTTCAGGCTAAGCAGCGAAAGTCGCCGCCTGCTAAGAGAAAAACTGATGCCGGAGGGAAGAAAGATGCAGAGGTTACGATATCGCATTTAAAAAAGGAGCAGGCTATTGCGGTAGTTCAAGATGTCATAAGGAAGGAGTTAGCTGCAAGAAAAAGCGGTCGTTCTCTCTCTGCTCAGGAAAAGTTAAAGATTATTCTAGGGCACTCCGTTATGAGCTTTCCTGAGGCGCAAGATTTCAGAAGAGAGGTTCTTATGTCTCAGGGTATTCTAGATGCTATTAAATCCGGAAGGGTTGAGTTATGGAACTTTATAGATGCTGTCGAGGGTCGTTATAGGCAAGAAGCTGTAATAGTTGTGTTGCTGGATGAAATAACCGACGGCTTGATTCAGAATTACGGATTAAGTAATGATAGAAATATTAACGGTTTACAGGAACCCGGAGCAGGCCCGGGAGGCGGGCCAATTATAGAGGGGCCAAATAACCAGGTGCGTAAAGCCAGAGAGTTAATTGCGCAGGGAAATGCCCAGTACGCCAGGATAGAATTAGAAAAGGCGATAGAAGCATATGAGATGATTATTGAGGTGAATGGAAATATGCCTGAGGATACCTTGGGATACCAGTTATATCAGGCTGCCCGAGCGAATATTACGGTTGCCCGCGGTTTGCTTAACGGGCTAAACGATGGCAGTTACAGTAAAGAAGCTGGTAATAGCGGTAGCGCGCCGGAAAGAAATGTTCCCGGAGGGATTGATTTTCGCTCTCTTCCTATTGTAAGTCAGGCTGTTTATAATATAAGAGTCAATAACAGCCCCAGCTTATCAATGCATTTATCAAATCTTGATTTACAAAAAGAGTGGTCAGAGATAGAAAATATGGTGGCATCAGGAATAATACCCTCGGCAGAAAGAATAAAAGAATACCTTCAGGCGCTATGTTTAAAAGGGGCAGGCCAGAGAGATTTAGCGAAAGTTGCGGATTGCATCTCTAATATTTTGCGGCAGGAAGAGGAATATTGTTGTAAGACTGAAGCAGCCCTTAGAGATATAATTGTTATTCTGGAGGTTAATAGTTCAGCAGCAGAGTTAAGAGAGGCATTTTTGGGAAAAGAAATTCTCAAAGGTTCTATATAAAAGGGGGCGTCTTGCCTTAAAAGAAGCTAATCGGCTCCTAAAAAAGGTCCCCAAAATAAGCGCCCCTTTTTATTTAGCCTTCGCGTAGCTGTTTTTCCGCGTCAACAACATCCCGGTTAATAACACGGATAGTTTCTTTGATTTTATCTTTTAAAAGGTAGGATACAACTTCTGCTTCGGAGATTTCACGCAGGATCTGCACGCTCATCCTGAAGTAACGCACGATTTCACCTTCGTCAGTATCACTAAAACGCAGGATTTTGTCAAAGCTTGTCCCGCGTAGCCAGGCTTCCATTGCGGTGCTTAAGTGAAAGTAGGGAAGCTTGCTGAACGGGTAAATTCTGAACCTTTGTTCCTTATCTTTTATATTATCATAGACTTCTTCGCAGGTATTCTTTATCTTACGGGCGGATTTTGAAAGGCTGGAAGGGATGCGCTGGTTTTTTCTGGGTTCAAAGACCAGGGCAGCAGCGACCACGCCGAGTTCTGATTCATCCAGTTGTTCGAGTATCTGCCGGTCGTATAGTTCGCTTAGTATTAATTCATATCCGTAGGCGCTTTTAGCAAACTTGCCTTTTTGAGTCAGAGCATTCTCGTGGATATGCCCCCAGTCTTTAAGGAGTTTAAGCTTTGATTCGATTAATCTTAACGCTTCTTTCTGGTCATTTTTACGCGACTGAAAATAGTGTAAAGAAAGAGGGTATATCTTAAATAAATCTTCTTGGTATTTTTGGTAGAGGTTTAATATGGTAGCGTATGATGTATTCAACTGGCTTTTTACCTCTTCGGAAGGGCCGTAAATTATTCTTTTGGCTTCGTCAATACGCATTCTTTGGAGGTTAATGCGCGGGTATACAAATCCTTCAATATCTATGCCGCGCCTTCCTGCGCGTCCGGCCATCTGGTAAAAATCCCTGGTTTTTAAGTTGCGTACATATCTTCCGTAGAACTTTCGCAGGCCGTCAAATAGAACTGAACGCGAAGGCATATTTATACCTAAGGCGAAAGTCTCCGTAGTAAAAATTACTTTTAAAAGCCTGCTGGTAAATAGCCTCTCAATTACTTCCTTTACAGCCGGCAGCATTCCTGCGTGATGGTAGGCGGTGCCCTGCTGAACAAGCTGGTACAAGTCCTGCGCGGTGCGGTCGCTTTTTAGCCCGAAGCGTTCGCAGAGTCCCGAGTACAGCTCGGTGATCCTGATTTTTTCGTCTTTGCTAAGAAAGCATGTTCCCGCCAGTTCGCTGGCTAACTCTTCGGCACGCCTTCTGCCGAATACGAAATAAATACAGGGCAATCCGTCCTGATTGCGTATGTAATTAATCAGGGAGGATAGCCTTGCAGGCTTGGCAAACCTGTAGCGTTTTAAGTGGTCGATTTTATCGGTTATTTCATTACCGGCCGGAAAAAAGAAATGCAGCGGGACAGGGCGTTTATCTTCGATAACAGTTTTAATCGGTTTGTTATGTATTGATTCAATCCAAGAAGCAAATTGTTTTATGTTCGGTATGGTCGCAGAAAGCCCGAGGATATTCATATGCTTAGGAAGGAAGATAAGGGATTCTTCCCAAACCGTCCCGCGTTCGGGGTTATCGATATAATGTATTTCATCGAAAATAACCCAGGAATATTTTTGTAGGGACTCTGGATCGTCGAGTATTTTATTCCGCAGGATCTCGGTAGTCATGATTAAAACCGGGGCTAAGGGATTTAAGGACACATCTCCGGTTAATATCCCGATGTTGTCTTTGAACTGTGCCTGAAAATCCCGGAATTTCTGATTAGAGAGCGCTTTAATGGGAGCCGTATAGATTACGCCGATTTTTTTCTCAAGCGAAGTGCTGATTACGTGTTCTGCAATTGCGGTTTTCCCCGCTCCGGTAGGGGCAGAGACAATAACGGAGCAACCCTGGTTTATATAGTTAATCGATTCTTCCTGAAAACGGTCGTAAATCATTAAATGAACGCATAACTTACGATCCGCCGTAGGAGGAGAGTAAGTTATTTGCGCGAATTTATCCCGAAGCCTACGCAGTAAATTTCGTAAGAAATTTACAAGTGTTTAGGCGAGGGATATACTGCTTTATTTCATCCCGACTCATATACTGTATAAAAATTTTATTCTAAAATTTTTATACATTCGACGGGATAAGTTCGGACATATAGCTTATGTTCGCTAATCGCTCCATAAGCTATGTCCTCACTTATTATAGTCTAAAATCATTGATTTATCTAATAAAAATAGTAAAATAAAATATAAAGCTTAAACAAGGAGCAATTTTATGCGTAAGACTGCGGTATCTATTCTTATTGTTGCCGGTTTGTTATTATTAAAGGGCTGGTTAATTGCCTCGGATTTAGAGCCTAAGTATCATTCTAGGGAGGACTTCAGCTTTAAAATACCTTTTGGAAAGACTTATGATTATTCGAATGCACAAGTTACCAGGGTTGTTGACGGCGATACGCTTGTTATTGATACCGGGGAAAGGGTGCGTTTAATCGGGATAGATACGCCTGAAATACACGAGTCAAATAAGCTTTACCGTGATTCAAAGAACAGCAAGCAGGATATAGCTTTTATCAAAGAAATGGGTAAGCGTTCTTACCAGTTTACTAAGAGTCTAGTAGAGGGAAAGAGGGTAAGGTTGGAATTTGACGTAGAGAAGCAGGATAGATACAAAAGGTTGCTTGCTTATGTTTATTTGCAGGATGGGACATTTGTAAATGCACAGATAGTTAAAGAGGGTTATGCCTCACTGATGACTTATCCGCCCAATGTAAAATATGCGGATTTATTCCTTGAATTATACAGGCAGGCACGCGAGAATAAGCGCGGGCTTTGGAAGGACTAGGAGGATAAAATTATGTTGAGATACTTAACAGCAGGCGAGTCACACGGCAAAGCTATTGTTGCTATTTTAGAGGGTTTACCGGCTGGCTTGAAAGTGGACCTTACTAAGGTTAACAGCGAATTAAAGCGTAGGCAGCATGGTTTTGGGAGAGGCAAACGCATGCAGATAGAGAGTGACCGTGCGGAGGTATTCTCCGGCTTAAAGGGCAGTGTTACGTTGGGCAGCCCGGTCACCCTGTTGGTTAGAAATAAGGATTTTAGTATTGAAAAGCTCCATAAAATACTTTGCCCTCGCCCGGGCCATGCAGATTTGGCCGGTCTTTTAAAATACGGTTTTAGCGATATAAGAGAAGTTCTTGAGCGTGCCTCTGCCAGGAGTACGGTAGCGACAGTAGCGATAGGTGCGCTCTGTAAGATTTTGTTAAACGAATTTAATATAACCGTCTCAAGTAAAGTTTTGTCGGTTGGCGGTAACAGTAATCAAGTGAGAATAAAAGAAGCAATTAAAGAGGCCATCAAAGCCAAAGATACGTTGGGAGGAATATTTGAGGTTAGCGTTAAAGGGGTTCCAGTCGGGCTCGGTAGTTATGTGCATGCGGACAAGAGGCTTGACGGCCGCCTGGCACAGGCAGTAGTTTCTATTCCGGGGATTAAAGCCGTAGAAATCGGGCTTGGCTTCGGTTATGCCGTAAGTTTTGGTTCAGAGGTACACGATGCAATTTATCCGGGAAAGAGGTTTAGCCGTAAGACTAATAATTCCGGCGGCATAGAAGGCGGGATCTCAAACGGCGAAGAAATAATCTTAAGGGCGTGCATGAAACCCATTTCGACCCTTATGGATCCGCTTGATTCGGTAAATATAAAAAGTAATAAACCTTCTAAAGCTGCAGTTGAGCGTACGGATACCTGCGTAGTAAGCGCTGCCGGAGTGGTAGGCGAGTCAGCGGTTGCTTTTGTGCTGGCTGACGCCTTACTTGAGAAATTCGGTTCAGATTCTTTAAGCGACATCAAGGATAATTATAACCGTTATTTAAAGAGAATCTGTTAGATTTCATCGCCCCCTTTGTCTATTAATATAGAAGGGGGTGATGAAGATGCACGAAGGATTAAGCTTAAAAGTTGTAAGGTTACATAAACTGGAGGGCGATTCTAAGACTAAGGCTTTTTTGGATATAGCGCTGGGTGATTTTGTGGTTAAAGGGCTTAAGATTATCCAGGGACAGAAAGGCCTGTTTTTGAGTATGCCGCAGGATAAAGCCAAAGACGGAAAGTGGTATAATGCCTTTTATCCTGTTACAAGAGAAGCGCGCCAGGCTTTAACGGATATTGTCTTGGCGGCTTATCAGGAGTAAGTTATTAAATAGGTAAAGGCCGCAGAGGTGTTTTCCGGCTGTCTTTACCTATTATTTAATTTTTATAATGCTATGAAAAACATTTATCTTGTTGGTTTTATGGGTACAGGCAAGACTACCATCGGACGCGAGCTGGCGAAGATGAAAAAGATGTGTTTTGCGGACCTCGATGAGCTTATAGAGCTTAAAGAAAGGATGAGTATTCCGGATATATTCCGCAAGAAGGGAGAACGCTACTTTAGGAAAGTAGAAAGCAAAGTGCTTAAAGAGATCTCCAGAGAAAATGGTTTTGTGGTAGCCTGCGGAGGAGGTATCGTACTGGAAAATATTAATATCAGCATTATGAAGGAGACGGGGCTGGTTGTGTGTCTTAAGGCAAACCCGGCAGTTATCTTAAAGAGGACGTCGCAGTCCTTAAACCGCCCCTTGCTTAATACCGAGAATCCCAAAGAGAGAATTACGCTGCTTCTTAAGCTAAGGGCTCCTTATTACGCTTTGGCGGATAAAGATGTGAATACTTCGAATATGTCTATAAAAGAGGCTGCAAGGAAGGTCTCCAGAATGATTAGATAGGAGGAGTATGTTGAAATTATCTTTAAAAGTTTTTTTGATCGTATCTCTGGTAATTTTTCCGGTTCTATCTTTTGCCGAGGATAATATATCATGGCAGATAGAGGAGTACCTCGAAGGATTCTTAGATGCCTATTTTAATGCCAGGTACCAGAAGGCAATTGATGCTTGTGAAGATGCATTAATTGTAATCGAGAAGAAATTTGGTCCCGGGCATGCTAACACCGCAGCAATACTTACTAATCTGGGTAATCTTTATAAAATACAAAAGAAATATAACCAGGCAGAAAAATTCTACAAAAAGGCCCTGGAGATTTATGAGTCATCCATGGGTATTGATAATATTTATACTGCTTCGGTATGGAATGCTCTGGGGGAGAATTACCAAAGCAGGCGCAAGTTTAATGAAGCAGAAGGAAGCTTTAATAACGCCCAACAGGTATTGGCAAAGAGTTTCGGAGTTAATGCTCCGGGGCCTGCTTTAGTCGGCGGGCAGTTAGGAATTCTTTATAAAGAACAGAGAAAGTATAAAGAAGCGGAGGCTATCCTGATTTCTTCATTGCAGTCTGCTGTAGGAGGTTACGGAGAAGGGCATCCGATACTTATACATATGGTTAGCGCCATCGGTAAGCTATACGAGGCTATGGGCCAGGAGCTGCAGGCAGAGCAGTATTACAGGTATGCCTGGTGGATTTTTAAAAATAATTTTTTCCAGGAAGATGCAACTATAGATAAGGCTTTTAACCGTTTAAAGTCAGAGTCTGATAAATTATGGAGCCAGCGCAATGATCCAATATACAAAAGGCTTCTTAATATTAATGATCTTTATGTGGGGCCTTGGCATCCTGAAGCGCCTGATATTATTGAAAATCTTCCTATGCTGTACGCTAAGCAGAAGAGATACGTTGAAGCAGAGAATATTTACGAAGATGCGCTGGAGCTGATGCTGAGCAACTTAGGTTCCAATCATTTGAATATTTCAAAAGTATTCGATAACATGGCTAAGTTTTATCGCAAGATAGATAAGCCTGATAAGGCCAAAGAATCTTTAGAGAAAGCAAGATTAATACGGGAAAAGAATATTCATAATAAATGACGGAATCAGAGGCTTTGGTTGCTTTGAATATGGCCGGTAAGATTGGCACTAAAAGGCTTAACCGGCTTCTTAATTTTTTTATCAAGCCACAGAACATCTTCAGTGCTTCGCAGGAAAAGCTGACGGATCTAGGGATTAACGAAAAAGACGCCCACAGCATATCTTCTTTTGACTTTTCCTTTTTGGACAAAGAAATTTCTTCAGCCAAGAAAAGTGGCCTAAAGATTATTACTCTCTGTGACGCAGAGTACCCTGAAAGGCTTAAAAACATTCCCGGCGCTCCTATTGTTTTGTATATTAAGGGCGTAATGATGCCCGAAGATTCAAGCGCAATTGCAGTAGTCGGTTCGCGTAGGGCTTCTTTTTACGGGTTAACCAAAGCTTTTGAATTCGGTTTAAAACTAGCTTCTCTGGGTTTTACAGTGATTTCCGGTTTAGCGCGCGGGATAGATACGCAAAGCCATCAAGGAGCTTTAAAGTCAGAAGGCAGGACTATTGCGGTTATCGGCAGCGGCTTTAATAATCTTTACCCAGCCGAAAACCTGGAACTGGCGCAGGAGATCTCAAGGAGAGGGTGCGTAATATCAGAGTTTCCGCTTGAAGAAAAACCTCTGGCTTGTAATTTTCCGCGCAGGAACAGGCTGATAAGCGGTTTGAGTTTGGGGGTACTGGTTGTGGAAGCATCTAATAACAGCGGGGCTTTGATAACCGCTAATTTCGCATTGGAACAGGGAAGAGAGGTTTTTGCGGTACCGGGTAAAATAGATTCCCCGAATTCTTCCGGGTCAAATCAATTAATAAAAGAAGGGGCAAAGATGGTCACCGGCATAGAGGATATATTAGAAGAATTTCCTGCTTTAAAGAATCCGGGGCCGCAGAAACATTCTTATGAAAAAGAACAGGTTAAATCTGATACCCTGGAGGGCAAGCTGCAATTTTTTATAACGGATCGTTCCGTACAGCTAGATGAGCTAGTTGATAAAACAGGAGCGGATTTACCTTCTGTTTACCGCGCTCTTTTTAATTTACTGATCAACGGGCAGATTAAACAACTGGCAGGTAAGCATTTTGTGAGGCATTGTTAAATGAAAAAGAAAAATCTGGTAATTGTGGAGTCACCCACTAAAGCAAAGACAATCAGCAGGATATTGGGGGAAGAATTCAGCGTTGTTTCTTCCATGGGCCATCTTATTGATTTACCTAAGAAGAAGCTGGGGGTTGATTTAGAAAACGGTTTTGAGCCGGAATACGTAACTATTTCCGGGAGGGAGAAGACCCTAAATAGCCTCAAAAAAGAAGCAAAAGGCAAAGAGAATATTTATGTTGCCACCGACCCTGACCGTGAAGGCGAGGCAATCGGTTGGCAGCTGAAGGAGAGGTTGTTTAAGAAAGCGGAGAACGTATTCAGGGTTACTTTTCATGAAATTACGCCCCAGGCTGTCGGCGAGGCATTTAAGCATCCCAGAGGCTTTGACGTTAATATGGTTGAGGCGCAGGCCGGCCGCAGGGTCTTGGACAGAATAGTAGGATATTTCTTAAGTCCTTTTCTCTGGAAGAAGATCGCGCGCGGATTAAGTGCCGGAAGGGTCCAGTCCGTTGCATTAAGGCTTATTATCGAGAGGGAGAGGGAGATTCAAAAGTTCATCCCTAAGGAGTACTGGGAGATTCATGCCGAATTATTAAGGGGAGAGGATAAATTCTCGGCAAAACTCTCAAAGAAAAACGGCGAGAAAGTCGAGCTGCATGATAAGAATGAAGCGGATATTGTGGTAAAGGAACTGGAAAAGGCGCGGTTTGAGGTTGTCGATGTCAGAAAATCGGAGAAAAAGCGTTATGCATCGCCTCCGTTTATAACCAGCACCATGCAGCAGGAGGCTTTTAATAAGCTTAAATTTAATGCCAATAAAACCATGTCGGTTGCGCAGCAGCTTTACGAAGGCATTGATATAGGGCACGATAATCCGGTCGGCCTTATAACTTATATGCGTACGGACTCTCCGCACGTTTCAAAAGAAGCTATTGCAGAAGTCAGAAATCATATCGGTGAGTATTTTGGGAAGGAATTTGTCCCAGAAAGCCCTAATTATTACAAGGTAAAGAAACTGGCGCAGGAGGCGCATGAGGCGATACGTCCGACTTTTGTTTCGCGCCATCCGGAGAGCCTTAAAAGTTTTTTAACACCGGATCAATTTAAGCTTTACGCGCTTATTTATAATCGTTTTGTCGCAAGCCAGATGAAACCGGCGGTCTTTCAGGTTATCTCGGTTTCTATTAAAGCGGATGATTATGAGCTTGGTGTTACAGGCA
>CAZSQC010000002.1:22747-52007 GCA_964608955.1 uncultured Planctomycetales bacterium
CTGGTGGAATATTTTCCAAAGATCGTTGATGTCGGTTTTACTGCTTTAATGGAGGAGGAGCTGGATGAAATAGAAGAAGGCAAGATAAATAAGATAAAAGTGCTTGAAGAATTTTATGCTCCGTTTAAAAGCAGCCTTGATTTTGCCCAGGATAACGTGAAAAAAGAGGTTATTACCACTGACCAGGTTTGCGAAAAATGCGGTAAGCCGATGATTGTCAAATGGGGAAGGCGCGGGAAGTTTTTAAGCTGTTCGGGCTTTCCGGAATGTAAATTCTCCAAATCAATAACCAGCGGAGTTAAATGCCCGCAGGAAGGATGCGGGGGAGAGCTGATTGAACGTCGTTCAAAGAGAGGTTTTTTCTACGGGTGTTCAAACTTCCCTAAATGCAGGTTTACTTCGCGTACGCTTCCGGATGAAAAAGAATAAAGCTTTTAAGATTTATAGCCAGGAGGAAGAATGGAAAAATTACAGATAAGAGAACTACTAAAGAGGGGTCTAAGTTTTGTGATAAAGAATCCCGTTCTTTTCATGCTGGGATTTATCGCAAATCTGCCTTTATTATTTGTTTCTAAAGAACTTTCTCTTGCCAGCGCCTACGGTTTTCTCGCGTACCTTCTCGTAACTCCTTATTTATTCGGTTTAATTATGAAGTTTGTTTATGAATCTGCTGATAAAGAGCCTTCCTGGAGCAGTATAAACCAGATTGTTTTAAAAAAATATTTTTTTCTTCTCTTTGCTTATATTATTTATTACCTGGTGATGTTGTGCGGTTTTGTCCTGTTTGTAATACCCGGAATTTTCTTAAGCATAAGGTTATTGTTATGCGATGCAGGGGTGCTTTTTGAAGGCGAGGGCGTCTTTGTTTCTTTAAGAAGAAGCTGGAGAATAACAAGGGGTAGCTGGTGGAGAATGTTTGCGCTGGTATTAATATGCTATCTTCCGGTTGTCATTTTCAGCTTTCTTGAGAATGTCTTGCGTAAAGAAATTTATCTGCCGGTTAATTTCTTAATAACCGTTTTTGCATGCGTATGGTATCAGTGCATTTTTACCTTAGCTTACCTTAGGCTAAGAAACAATAACTGAAGCCTTTTAAAATAATAAAACTTAAAATGAGATTCCTAAAATGGAATGCCTAAATAAGAAAAAGAACGATGCAGTGTGTAACTGTAGTTATCCCGGATGCCCCAGGCACGGCGTATGCTGCGAGTGTTTAAGTTATCACCGGTTGAAGGATCAGCTTCCGGCTTGTTATTTTGATAATCAGGGTGAGAGGTCTTATGACCGCTCAATAACCAACTTTTTGAAATATAAATCTCCCCGAAAGTAGGCAGGGAACATGGATAAGTATATCGAGAAATTCATCCGGTACCTTGAGATTGAGAAGAATTATTCTGCGCATACGATATTAAATTACAGGTTGGACCTTGCGGATTTTCATAAATTCTGCGGCGAGGCCGATATAGAAAAGATAGATTATCTCCTTTTGAGGAAATATCTTGCCGTGTTAAAAGAGAAAAATTTAGGTAACAGGAGCGTAGGCAGGCATTTGTCGGCCTTGCGCAGTTTTTTTAGATTTCTTACCAAGGAGAACTTTATCAAGGTAAATCCTATTCTTATGCTCTCTAGCCCTAAGCTTGATAAACATCTGCCTAAATTTTTGACTGAAGGGGAAGTCTTGAATTTGATTGAGGCGGCTTTACCTAAGGATTCCAAGGATGAGAGGGGCCTTAGGGATAGGGCTATATTGGAGACTTTTTATTCCAGCGGCCTGAGAATTTCCGAACTTGTTGCTTTAAATCTGGATAGCGTTGATTTTATAAGCGGCATAGTAAAAGTATTGGGAAAAGGCAAGAAGGAGAGGATAGTTCCGATAGGAGATATGGCTATCAATGCGATAAGAAGATATATCGACTCCAGAAAAAAGAATAACGAGGCAATTTTTCTTAATAAAAACGGCAGGCGTATTACAACCCGCGGCGTGAGGGATATCGTTGAAAAATATTTGAAAAAAGCAGGGATTACCCAAGGCGTTTCCGCGCATACTTTAAGGCATTCTTTTGCTACGCACCTTTTAAACCGGGGTGCAGACCTGCGTACAGTACAGGAATTATTAGGGCACGCTAATCTTTCAACTACGCAGATTTATACGCATTTAACTACCGAGAAGTTAAAAAGTGTATATGATAAAGCGCACCCGCATGCTTAAAAAATATGACTATTCTTTATAACCTAGCTTTTATTATTTTTGCTTTCTTTTCTCTGCCGGTTTACCTCTTTAAGCGCAAGACGATCGGAGGGCTCCCGGCACGGCTGGGTAGGCTGCCAAAGAATCTTAATTTAGAAAATCCGATATGGATTCACGCCGTGAGCGTAGGAGAGGCCTTTGCCATGCGCGGCATTATAGAAGGATTGCGCCTTGCTTACCCGGGCAGGAAATTTGTAATTTCAACAGTAACTTCCACCGGTAATAGAATAGCAAAGACCTTGGCAAAAGAGGGAGATTTTGTAACCTATCTTCCTTTTGACTTAAGTTTTGTAACCAAAAAAGTTATCTCTAAAATAAATCCCTGTGTTTTTGTAATCGCGGAGACTGAAATATGGCCTAATCTTATTAGCTCTCTTTTTAGGAACAATATCCCGGTAATAATTGTAAATGCCAGAATTTCCGATAAGTCTTATCGCGGCTATCTTCTTGCTAAGTACCTTTTAAGGGGAATCCTTTTAAAGGTAACTTTATTTTGCGCTCAATCGCAACGCGACGCCTTAAGATTAAGATCTCTTGGTGTAGAGCCTGATAAAATCATTGTTACCGGAAATATTAAATTTGACCAAAGCCCTTCCCTGAAATTCGATGCCGCATATTTTAGAAAAAGGCTAAAACTGAATTCCGATGAGAAACTTTTAGTTGCTGGGTCTACTCATCCCGGAGAAGAGAAGATTATGCTGGAGGTATATAAAGATCTTTTATCCAGCCACCCTGGTATAAGGCTTTTAATTGCACCCAGGCATCCGGAGCGTGCCCGGCAGGTAGAGACATTGGTGAGCGATGCAGGATTTATCCCGCAGAAAATAAGCTTACTTAAGGATGCCGCTTCCTTTAAAGGCTCCGTGTTTATATTGGATACCGTTGGAGAGCTTGTTTCATTTTATTGTGCTGCGGATGTGGTGTTTATGGGCAAGAGCCTGGTTAAAGGGGGAGGTCAGAATATTCTGGAGCCCTCCTTTGCCGGCAAGCCTGTTATTTTCGGACCGCTGATGAATAACTTTAGGGATATAACGCAGCTTTTTCTTGATAATAAAGCCGCAATAATGATTAATAACGCAGAGGAGTTAAAGCAGGCTATAGACGGCTTGCTCAGTAATAAAATTGATGCTAAAGCTCTTATTGATAATGCTAATAAGGTTATTGCAATAAATAAGGGGGCGACAAAGAGAAATATAGACTTAATCAGGAATTTCATTGTCGCCTAGCGTATATTATGATAATATTCTTTCATGTATAAGGTAGCGGTAAAATATAACAAAAACTTGGAATTTATCGTTAATTCCGGCAATAACAGTTTCTTGGTAGATGCGGATGGCCTAGCCGGTGTTACTCCTCCCGGCGCTCTTCTGGCTTCTCTCGCCAGTTGTATGGGGGTCTATATAGTAAAGTATTTTAAAGGGGCAAAGCTTAACCCGGGAGATTTTGAGGTTTCGGTTGAAGCTGAATTTCCCAAAGAGCCTCCGTACGGTTTTAAGGAGATTAAGGTCATTATAGATCTTAAAGGAAGCCCGCTTGATGAGCGCAGGAGGGAGGCGCTTCTTTCTTTTATAAAAAACTGTCCTGTTCATAATACTTTGAGATTCAACCCGCAATTGGAGGTTAATATTCTGAATGGATATTAGGGCAAGGCAAAACAACGGCATTATTATACTTGAACTTTCCGGGCGCATTGATGCTAACTGCGCTAATCTGGTTGAAGCTGTGGCGCAGTGCCTGCGGGATGGCTACCTGGATATTATCTGTAACCTGGAAGAGATTGACTTTATTGATTACATGGGGATTTCCGTGCTCGTAATAGTTTACAAGGAAGTAGTAAATTCTCAGGGCAGGATAAAGTTTATGAATGTCCCGGTGCACATAAGAAATATTCTTGCTATTGCGGGATTAGACAGGGTTATCGAAATGTTCCCGGATGAGGAGTCTGCTTTGAAAAGCTTTCAGGAAGATAAGGTTATCGAAGAGATAAAGAAGATGCAGCTGCGCCGCAGGTTTAAGAGGCTTCCGATCGATATAAAAGTAGAGCTTAAATCTAAGTCTGCCAAAGATCCCGTATGCCTAAACTTCGATCTCATCAATATAAGTGCTATCGGTGCTTTTATATTCGGTTGCGATAAATTTAAACTCGGCGACGAAGTGGTTCTTAAGCTTAAGCTTCCGCCTAAGCAGGAAGAACTTGAAATTGAAGCTAAGGTTGTCTGGATACCCGATAAGCAGGTGCAGCCGCATTCTTATCCCGGCATAGGAGTCGAATTTACCAATATCTCTTCTTTTGTGCAGCAAAAACTTATTGATTTCATAGAGAGAAATCTTTCTTTCCTTTCTTCGGATTAAACAGCCATGCATAAATTTAAGCTTAAGCCTAAGGCAATCATTTTCGATATGGACGGTGTTATCATTGATTCCATGCCATACCATTTCCTTGCCTGGTATGAGGCTTTAAGGCCTTATGGCGTAAGAGTCAGTTGTTTCGATGTTTATTCAAAAGAAGGCGAAAAATGGGAGAAGACGCTTAAGGGATTATTAAGTAAGGCAAAAGTGCCTTTTAGCGAAAAGACATTAAGTGATATATTCTTTAAAAGGCAGAAGATCTTTAAAAAATATTTCAAGCGTTTTATTTTTAAGGGTGCATATAAATTCATAGGCTGTCTTAAGAGCCAAGGTTACAGTTTAGGGTTAGTTACCGGGACTCCTATTGCCCAGGTTAATAAAATTCTTCCCTTAAGGATCCTGAATTTATTTGACGCAATCGTTTCAGGGGACCAGGTTAAGAAAGGCAAGCCGCATCCCGAACCTTATATTAAGTGTGCTAAATCATTGAGATTAGATTCTAAAGAATGCATAGTCATTGAGAATGCCCCTTTCGGCATTTCATCAGCAAAGAAAGCGGGGATGTTTTGCATTGCTTTAACCACTAGCTTGCCTCAAGAGTATTTAAGGGGCGCGGATATTGTGGCAGAGAAATTGGAAGATATAGCGGGTATTATTGAAGGTTCTTGCGCCCTGCGCCCTAAATCGTAAAAAACGCATCTGCTTGCATCTAAAAGGTTTTCCTTCCTGAAAAATCATTGTTTATTATCTTTCGGTATGTTATGATATCTAAGTTAAATTAAGGAGGTTGAAAATGGATTGGAGAGTTTTTTTGGCTACTTTCACTGCTGTTTTTGTGGCGGAATTAGCGGATAAAACACAATTTGTCGGAATTACTATGGCGGCTAAAACCGGAAAGCCTGTTTCGGTATGGTTGGGTTCTGTCTGCGCTTATGTGATAGTTACCGTAATTTCGGTAATGCTGGGCGCGATATTGTCAAAGTTTATTAAGCCCGATTTAATGCGTTATTTAGGCGCCTCTTCCTTCATAGTCATAGGTTTACTCATTTTCTTAAAAGTTTTATAAGCTGAAATGAAAGACCTGCTTTACGCCCTTGCCACAGATAGGAAAAGGGGCTTATGCTTTGCCCCTGTTAAATTTCTACTTCTTCTTTTGTCTTTTCTTTACGGAATCATAATACGCTTGATGATGTTTTTTTCTTCGTTTGACCGCAAGCGTTTTAATGCGCGGGTAATAAGCGTAGGGAATATAACGATCGGCGGGACGGGTAAGACTTCCCTCGTAGAATTTATAGCCAGGCGATTCAAGGAGAGGGGTAATAAGATTGCCATAATAACGCGCGGATATAAACGCAGGTCTTTTGATTCCTTAGGGGATGAGCCGAGCATGCTATTAAAAAAATTAATCGATATCCCGGTTATAGTGGATAAGGACAGGGTATCGGCCATAAAAAGAGCGGAAAAAGAGTACAAATCGGATATTGTTATACTGGATGACGGGATGCAGCAATGGTGGATCAAAAAGGACCTGGAAATAGTTACTATTGATGCGGTTAATCCGTTTGGTAACAGACATATGATCCCCAGGGGTATTTTACGCCAACCTCTTCGGACGTTAAGTAAAGCGGATATTTTTATTTTGACAAAAACAGATATGGCAGGCAATCTTGAACTCTTAAAGCGCAGCCTGGATAAACATAACCATAAGGCGCTTATCGTGGAGTCGGTGCATCACCCTGTGGGTTTTTACCACTTAGGGGAGAAAGAAAGTATAATCGATAAAGGTTTTATTAAGGGCAAGAAGGTGGCTCTGCTCTCGGGGATAGGAGACCCGGATTCATTTTTCAGGATAATTTCAAAACTAGGGGCAAAGGTAGAGTCGGAGTTAAAGTTTAGAGACCATCATAATTATACTAAGGCCGAACTTCAAATTGTCTCAGAGAGACTTAAGAGTGAAGGGCTAAAGACATTAATTATTACCGAAAAAGATGCTGCCAGGCTCTCTAAGGAAGATGCCGATATATTCGAGTGGCTGGACCTTTTGGTATTAAGGATCGAGCTTAGGATATCCAAAAATGAAGAAGAATTTTTTAGCAGACTATTTAGGCTGTATTCTCTTTAAGGTTTTAGGCCCCTTGTTGAGGATGCTTCCCGTAGGGGGAAGCCTTTTTTTAGGGAGGCGACTGGGGGACTGCTTTTATTATTTCGACTTAAGGCATAAGGCCAGGGTTTTCTCTAACCTTAAAAGGGTTTTCGGCAGAGAATTATCTCCCGGAGAAATTTCTTTACTCGCCAGAGATTTTTATCAATCATTTGGCGAGAGTATCATTGAGATATTCCTTATTCCGATGATTGACGCGGAGTATATATCGAAGTACGTTCAGATTGAGAATGAAACTGTTATTAAAGAAGCGCTTAAAAAAGGAAAAGGCGCTATATTAGTGGCGGTGCATGCCGGAAGCTGGGAGCTATCCAATGTTATATCCGCGAATTTAGGATTTCCTTACTCTTATCTTGTAAGAGGCCAAAGCTTGCCGCGGCTTAATGCATTATTAAATAAATACCGCAGGAATAAAGGTTGCAGAATAATTACCCGCGAAGAAGGGCTTAAAGGGCTATTAAGTTCTTTAAAGAGCAACCAAGCTGTTGGTATTACCCTCGATCAGGGAGGTAAGTCCGGCACCTTAATTGAATTTTTTGGTAAAAGAGCTTCGATGGCTACCGGAGCAGTTAAGCTTGCCCTTCGTTATGATATGCCCCTGATACCGGTTTTCTTCACGCGTATAGGAGGCCCGAGAATTAAGGTATGGGCAGGAAAGGAGATAAGTCTTTTAAAAGGAGGTAATGAGGCAGAAGAAATAAAGAATAATTTGGCCAGAATTCTTCCTCTTTTTGAAGATTTTATAAGGAAACACCCTAAGGATTACCTCTGGACATATAAAATATGGAAATATTCCGATCAAAAAGATGTAGTAATATTAAGCGACGGTAAGGCAGGGCATTTAAAGCAGTCGCAGGCGCTATCCTTAATGATCCGGGATTTATGGGCCAAAAATAGTTTTGATGTTACAGTTAAAACCGTGGAGGTAGAGTTTAAGAGTGGTTTTAGTAAGGTGTTGTTTAATATCTGTTCAGCGTTATCCGGCAGGTACGGATGCGATAAGTCGTTAAAGCTCCTTGAAATGCACCTAACCGAAAAAAGTTATTACGAGCTTTCGGGTCTTAATCCGGACGTGGTAGTTTCTACCGGTTCTTCTCTCGCAGGTGTGAATTTTATCTTTTCCGACGTTAATTTAAGCCGGTCTTTAGTAGCGATGCGCCCCGGAATATTAGGTTTTGACAAATTTGACCTCGTAGTAACGCAGAGGCATGATCTGGCGCCAAAGAAAAATAATGTTGTAGTAATAGACGCAGCACTCAATTTGGTTGATGCGGATAGCCTTAAGGCGGATGCGCAGAGGCTTTGTGTTTTAAAGGGGTTAGATGGCAATAAAAGTTATATCGGAGTATTGATAGGAGGGGATACTAAGGGTTTTTCTATCCCCGGGAGTATTGTCGAAGGCCTCATAGAAAAGATTAAGATACTATCCTCAAAATTTAATATGGGAGTTTTATTTTCTACTTCAAGGCGTACCCCTGGCTGGATGGTAAACCTTATTAAGGAGAAGTTAGGAGATTTTCCAGGCCTGGATCTTTTGGTAATCGCAAATGAAAATAATCCGTCTTGTGCGGCAGGCGGGATTATGGGATTAAGTAAGGTATTGATTTTGTCTCCCGACAGTATTTCTATGGTTTCCGAAGCAGTCGACAGTAAGAAAAAGGTATTTGTTTTTAACGTCCCGGGCCTGAATTCCAAACACCTGCGTTTTTTAAATAACCTTTCCATGAAGAAAGCAGTAAATTTAACAGATATAAATGATATTGATAAAAGAGTATCTTTAGCTCTGGAAAATAACGCACCTTTTTATACTTTAACAGATAGGTTATCGGTGAAAGAACGTTTAAGCAAAATTTTATAATTTTGAGAATAACATGAATATATTACAGGTTTTACCTGAAATGAATGTTGGCGGAGTTGAAACGGGTACTTTGGATTTAGCCAAATATCTCGTACGCCTAAAACATAAGGCAGTAGTTGTTTCTGCCGGAGGAGCGCTGGTTAAGGACCTGGAGGCATTGGGGGTAAAACATTATCAGCTTGCGGTACACAAGAAATCGTTATTCTCCATTATAAGGGCCATACCGCAACTTACCGATATCATAAGAAAAGAAGAGATAGATATCGTGCATGCGCGCTCGCGCGTCCCGGCCTGGGTTGCTTATTTCGCCTGTCGTAAGACAAAAGCAGTTTTTATCACCACTTGCCACGGATATTACACAAAGCACCTTTTTAGTTATGTCATGGGGTGGGCTAAGAGAGTAATTGTATTAAGTAATGTTATTGCCAGGCATATGATAGAAGATTTCCAAGTTCCGCTTGACAGGATAAGGCTTATTCCAAGGAGCGTAGACCTTGAGAAATACAGTTATATAAGCCCCGACAAAAAAAGAGGGAAGGTCTTTAATGTAGGTATTGTCGGAAGAATTACGCCGCTCAAAGGGCATTTGTATTTTATGAAAGCTATGGCTAAGGTCGCCAGAGAAGTGCCGTCTTTAAAAATATGGGTTGTAGGAGAGGCCCCTAAGACAAAGCAGGCCTATAAGGAGCAGGTGCTGGTTCTTACAAAGAGGCTGGGGCTTTCTTCTTGTACGGATTTTTTAGGAAGCCAGAAGAATATTCCGGAGATTTTATCTCATTTGGATCTTTTGGTTTTATCTACCGTAACGCATGAAGCTTTTGGCAGGGTTATTATTGAGGCACAGGCTGCCGGGGTGCCTGTAGTAGCAACCGAAGTCGGCGGGGTAATAGACATTATTGAAAACAACAAGAACGGCATACTTGTCCCTCCGGCTGATGCTGACAGCCTTGCCCGGGCAGTTATCAGGATATTTAAAGATCAGGATCTGGCTTTAAGCTTATCAGAATCCGCCGTTACAAAAGTGAGAGAAAAATATAATGTCGAGCTTATGGTAGATAATACTTTAAAGGTTTACGAGGATGCATTGAAGAATCCGCGCCTTTTGATTATAAAATTAAGTTCTTTAGGTGATATTATACTCTCTACTCCCGGGATAAGGGCGATAAGGGAGAAATTCCCGCGGCATAAGATAAGCCTTTTGGTTGCGGAAGAGTCTAAGGATGTCTTGTTGAGGAGCAATTACATAGATGAGCTTTTAGTAGTGGACACTAAAAATAAGGATAAGGGTCTTAAAGGTTTATTGGGGATTGCCAGGACGCTCCGTAAGAAAGATTTTGATATTGTGATTGATTTACAGAACAATCGCCTAAGCCATATTTTGTCTTTTTTGTCTTTGTGCACGCAGCGTTACGGTTATGACAACGGAAAATTATCTTTCCTCCTTAATCATCGCGTCAAGGAAAATAAGGATAAGCTTTCTCCGGTGGAGCATCAATTCAGGATATTGAAGATGCTAGGGATTGATCTTAGGGATAAAGGTTTGGAGCTTTGGTTTTCTAGGGATGATGAAGAATACGCGCAGAATATTTTAAGCGCGCAGTGGTTAAGCGATGACCAGAAGATTGTAGGAATAAATATGGCGGCAAGTAAGAAATGGATAAGTAAATGCTGGCCAAGAGATTATATTGCCAGGCTTTGCGAGGAACTTAACTTTAGGAATATGCGCGTAGTATTGACAGGCACATCCGCGGATATTCCGGAGGCGAATACGGTAATCAGTATGGCTAAGAATGCCAAGGTTATAAACCTTTGCGGCAAGACGAGCATTAATCAGCTCGCTGCCCTTATAAAGAATTGTTCGGTGTATATATCCGCAGATTCTTCGCCTCTGCATATTGCTGCGGCGGTTGGCACTCCGGTGGTCGCTCTTTTTGGGCCCACCGATCCGTTAAGACATATGCCCTGGGCAAATAAATTTATTGTGATGCGTAAGGATATTGAATGCAGCCCCTGTTATAAAGCGCATTGTAAAAATAACCGTTGTATGTCCAGGATTACGGTTGAAGAGGTCTTAGGGGCAATAGAAGAACTTTTAAGATGAAGATACTTTTCTTAGCTAATCATCTCAATATAGGGGGGATATCAAGCTATCTTTTAAATCTTTCCTGCGGGTTAAAAAAAGAGGGTTATGATATAACGGTTGCTTCCAGCGGCGGTGATATGCTTAAGAAATTCAGCTCTTTAAACGTAGAGCATATCAGGGTCCCCTTAAATACCAAGAATGAAATAAGCTGGAAGATTTTTGCAAGTTTTTGCATATTGTCCGCAAGACTGAGAAGAGAGAAATTTGATATTATACATTCGAACTCCCGTACTACGCAGGTCTTAGGTAATTTTTTGAGTTTGTTTTCCGGGATTGTGCATGTTTCTACCTGCCACGGCTTCTTTAAAAGGCGTTTTTCGAGAATGGTTATGCCTTGTTGGGGCGAGACGGTCATCGCTATAAGCCAACAGGTTAAAGATCACCTTATAGGCGATTTCCATGTGAAGCCTCAAAGAATAGCTTTGGTGCATAACGGTATAGATGCCGCAAGGTTTACTCCTGTAGATGCGGCTGTAAAGTTAAAGAAGAAATCCGAATTAGGATTAAGGAATGATATTGTTGTAGGTATTCTGGCGAGGCTTAGCGATGTAAAAGGCCATTGCTATCTTATTGAAGCGATGCGCAGTGTTTTATCTTTCTGTCCCGGAACGCAGCTGCTTATTGCCGGAGAAGGAAAAATGGAAGAAGAATTAAAAAGAAAGGCAGGAGAGATAAGCAGGGATATCTTGTTTATCCGGGAAGCGCTTGAAACCAGAGATATACTCTCGGCGATAGATATTTTTGTAATGCCTTCTTTGAACGAAGGACTAGGCCTTTCACTTATGGAAGCGATGAGCATGGAGCTTCCCGTGGTAGGCTCGGCAGTAGGTGGCATAAAAACACTGATAAGAGATCAGGTTAACGGAATCCTGGTAGAGCCTGCCAACCCGAAAGAAATCGCACAGGCGATAATATCGCTGATTAATGATAAAGATAAAGCGAGGACATTAGGAATAAACGGGCGTAAATATATTGAAGAAGAATTTTCCTTGCAGAAAATGGTTTCTAATACTAAGGGGGTTTATTTGCGATGTCTAGAAAAAGAAAGTTAATATTTGCCGTAGCGGCGCTTATTTTTGTTTCTTTCTTTGTTGCATTTAGGTTTATTTCAAAGCGTTATGTCGCTCCTGTTTTAATGTATCATTCTGTTAATCCGCAGAGTAATGAAGTTATGAAAGCCTTGATAGTTTCGCCTTCTTCTTTTGAAAAGCAGATTTCTTTTTTAAGGAGGCATGATTATAAAATACTCCCGCTTGAAACACTTGTGGATTTGATGTTTAAGAAAAAACTTCCTAAAAGGGCAATAGCAATAACTTTTGATGACGGATACAGGGATTTTTATCTATATGCCTTTCCGATTATCAAGAAATACCGCGTTCCGGTTACCATGTTTTTGATAGTAAATGAAGTAAGCAGAAAAGAGGGGGATAGGTTGACTTGGGAAGAAATAAGAGAAATGCAAGGTTCAGGTTTGGTTACTTTCGGAAGTCATTCAATGGACGCCGAACCTTTGATTAATATAAAATCTCAGGATAAAGTTAAATATAATATTTTTGAATCAAAGAGAGTACTTGAAGATAAGCTAGGATCTAAGGTTACTATGTTTAGTTATCCGGAGGGGTTCTTAAGTGATCAAATAAGGGAGCTTGTCATTAAAGCCGGTTATAGACTTGCGGTGGCTACTAAAACCGGGAGCTGTTATCTGGCGCAGGATCCTTTTGCCGTAAAAAGGATAAGGATATCTGAGAGCGCTAAGAATCCCTTTAATTTATGGATTAAGGCGAGCGGGTACCATACTTTTTTCAAAGACAGAAAATGCAAATGAATAAGTATTCTAAGAAAAGGATTCTTGTTTTTAATGTAAACTGGTTGGGGGATGTTTTGTTCTCTACGGCAGCAATAAGGAATATCCGCAGAAATTACCCCGATAGTTTCATTGCCTGCGTAATACCGAGCAGGTGTTATCCGGTTCTAAAGGGTAATCCGAACCTGGATGAAATAATAATATTCGACGAAAACGACAGACATAAAGGTATTTTTAAGCGTTTTGATTTTGTGCGTTCCTTAAAATCCAGGGGATTCAATACCGTATTCCTGTTGCACCGTTCGTTTAGCCGCGCGCTTATTTGCCGGTTAGCGGGTATACCGGAAAGAATAGGCCATTATACCAGGAAAAGAAGTTTTTTGCTCACCCAGAAAATATTACCTCCAAAGAAAGATTCTCTTCACCGGATAGATTATTACCTCGATGTTATCGAAAAGGCCGGCTTAAAGGTTGAAGACAGGTATACTGATTTTTACATAAGCCAGGAGGATGCTGATTTTGTTGCCGATTTCTTAAGCCGTAACAAGATTAATCCCGGCGATTTCCTGGTGGTTGTAAATCCGGGGGGCAATTGGATTTCCAAGCGCTGGCCGAAAGAACACTGGGCGCAGCTTTCCGATATGTTAATCGAGGATTATGGGGCTAAAGTTGTTATAACCGGAGGACATAATGATGTAAATTTAGCGAAGCATATTACGGATATGATGAAATCAAAGCCCGTTATTGCCTGCGGTGCATTTAATATCAAGCAGTTTGGGGCGCTGGCTAAGGAAGCTAAGGTATTTGTTACTGCCGATACCGGTCCGATGCATATCGCAAACAGCGTCGGCGCAAAAAAAATAGTGGCTATTTTCGGCCCGACATCCCCGATGATTACCGGGCCTTACCCCGTTAAGAATGCAATTATCCTCCAGAAGGACGTGGGTTGTAGTATTCCATGTTATAATTTAAAATGTAAAGATAACCGCTGTATGAAGGCAATTACGCCTCTTAAGGTGTTAAATGCGGTTATTTCTAAAGGTTAAAATGGATAGGAAGATACTTTTTATAACATTAAGTAATATCGGGGATGTTATTTTGACGTTGCCCGCCCTTGAGGCATTGATAAATTCATATCCGGGTAGCGCAGTAACAGTTATTGGCAGCGCAAGGGTTAGGGATTTATTTGAGGATAATCCCCTGGTGCATAGATTTATTGTCTATGACAAGAAAGAGTCCCTTAGAAACAAAATCAAATTATTCTTATCATTGTTTAAAGAAAGGTTTGATCTGGTTGTAGACTTAAAAGACTCGTTTTTAGGCGCTCTTCTTAAGGCAAGAGCGGGGAATTTTGGTTTTAAAAAAGTCCCCAGTTCTTTAAGGCATATGAGGGATATCCATCTTGCCTTAAGCGGGTATCCCAAAGAAAGCACACCGACTCCGAGTTTTCTTTATATAAAGCCCCAGGAAAAAGAGCGGGTAGAGTTGCTTCTTAAAGATGCAGGCATAAGAGAAAGCGATACAATTGTTGCTATAGCTGCCGGTTCACGAAGCCATACAAAAAGGTGGCCTAAAGAAAGATTCGCAGATCTCTGTTGTGATTTGATGAAAAGGCCGGGATTAAAGATTGTTCTTTTAGGGGACGCAGAGGATGCCTTTATCAATAAATATATCGGGGGTGCTCTGGAAGGAAAATGTTTAGACCTTAGCAATAAAACGAATTTAAGAGAATTGGCTTTTTTGCTTAGGAGGTGCTCTCTTTTAATTAGCAACGATAGCGCAATTTTGCATATGGGCAGCTATGTTAATATTCCTGTAATAGGCATATTCGGAATCACAGATACTAAAAAATACGGCCCTTGGTCAAAAGTTAATGTTGCCGTTACTAAGGAGATTTCCTGCCGGCCCTGCGAGAAGGCACAATGCCGTTTTGGAAACTTAAAATGCATACTATCGATTAAAAAAGAAGATGTTTTAAAGAGCGCCGAAGACATTCTGGATAAAGTCCTGAATAAAGTAGCGCCTAGAGATTACAAAAGGATATTGGTTATCCGGACTGATAGAATAGGGGATGTTTTGCTCTCTACTCCCGTTATCAGGGAGTTGCGCGCGAATTACCCTAATGCTTTTATCGGCGTTATGGTCTCTCCGTATTGCAGGGATATCCTTGACGGAAATCCCGATGTCGATGAGGTTATTGTTTATGATAAGGAAATAAAGCACAAAAGCTTGGTCGGCAATTTAAGATTTGTAAGAAAGTTGAGAAAATATAAATTTGATTTGGCAATAATATTGCATCCGACGAACAGGGTACATTTACTTTCATATCTTGCGGGTATACCTCAAAGAGCCGGTTTTGACAGAAAAATGGGTTTTTTGCTTAACAGGAGAATTCCTCATACTAAAGAACGCGGAGAAAAGCATGAGTCAGAATATGGTCTGGATTTGCTGAAAAGCCTTAATATGTCTGTGGGAAGTCCTGTTTTATTTATGCCCTTAAAGAAGGAATCCGAGGAATGGGTCAAAGAGTACTTTAAGGTTAACGGTATAAAACAGGATGATAAACTTTTGGCTATTAATCCCGGTTCCAGTTGTCCTTCCAAAATTTGGCCTTTGGAGAATTTCTCAAAGATTGCGGATTTATTATCCGAAGAATACGGTTTTAGAGTAATTATTACCGGAGGAGCTAAGGAATTACCTCTGGCAGAAAAAGTCGCCTCCGGGATGCGTAGTAAGGCATTAGTGCTGGCAGGGAAGACTTCGGTGTCCCAGCTGGCGAGTATAATAAAAAGATGCACTATTTTTATCTCCAATGATTCTGGCCCGGTTCATATTGCTTGTGCGTTACGCATACCGGTTATCTCCATTTTCGGCAGGAAACAGCCGGGTTTAAGCCCTAAACGCTGGGGGCCTCTTGCCGCTAACTCAAGAATATTGCACAAAGATGCAGGTTGTGTTGAGTGTTTTGCCCATAAATGTAGGGTTGATTTCGCGTGTCTTAAGAAGATAACCGTGGATGATGTTTTGTCATGCGCACACGAAATATTAAAGGCATAAATAGCAAATATATAGTTGATTTAACTTCAAATTATGCTAAAATTATAGCTTCCCTTATCAAAAAATTCAGAAAGGAAATCTATTAATTGAAAAGGCTTGCCGGTTTAATTAAAAAACTTAATAAAGCGCGTGTTCTTGTTGTGGGGGACCTAATACTTGATGAATATATCTGGGGAAAAGTTGACAGGATTTCTCCGGAAGCCCCTGTGCCCGTTGTTTGGGCGAATAAGATGACGCATGTTCCCGGTGGTGCGGCTAATGTCGCCAACAATATACGCTCATACGGGGCAAGGGCGTTTTTGGCCGGAGTTACCGGAAGCGATAAGAACGCGAGTATATTAATGTCTAAGCTTAAAGAGGGTAATATAGATACCTGCGGTATTGTGCCTATTAAAGACAGGTGCACTACCGTTAAGACCCGCATTATTGCAGGGCATCAACAGGTGGTAAGGGTAGATTGGGAACATACGGAGCCGTTAAGCATACAGGAAACGCGTAAGATGTTTAATTTCATTGAGAAAAATATAAAAGATTTTGATGCGATCATAATCGAAGATTACGGAAAGGGAGTGATTAATGCTTCTTTGCTTGAGGGGTTGATTCTTTTAGCCCAAGCTAACAGGAAAATTGTTTTGGTTGACCCGAAGGAGGACCATTTTCAATATTACCGCGGGGTTACTTCCATTACTCCTAACCGTAGAGAACTCGAAAATGCCGTAAGAAACCTAAAGATTAAGGATAAGAAAAATAAGTTAAAGCTTGATAGCGATCGTCTTTTTACCGATTCCGATATAGACCTTGCGGCCGGCCAGATTCTTGACTATCTCGGGGTAGAGTCACTTTTGGTTACTCTCGGGGAACAGGGCATGAAATTATTTGAAAGAGGTAAAAAGGTTGTACATATCCCTACGGTTGCTCAGGAAGTATTTGATGTTTCCGGAGCCGGGGATACGGTTATAGCTACTTTTGCTTTAAGTTTATCCGTGGGGGCTAGTAAGCTTGAAGCAGCGCATATAGCGAATTATGCCGCCGGAATAGTAGTAGGTAAAGTAGGAACGGCTACCACTAATAAGGAAGAGTTACTAAAGAGGTTAAATTGAAAATGGATGTAATAGGTGTAATTCCGGCAAGATATTCTTCAACGCGTTTTAGCGGCAAGGTTTTAGCGGATATTTTCGGTAAGCCCATGATTCAGCATGTCTGGGAAAGGGCCAAACAGGTAAGGATTCTTGATGATATCATAATTGCCTGTGATCACGAAGAAGTTGCGCGTGTAGCGCGCGAATTTGGCGCGAATGTAGTTATGACTTCAAAATCTCATGTATGCGGTACGGACCGCATAGCCGAGGTTGTAAATCCTTTGGATGTGAGGGTGATCGTTAATATACAAGGGGATGAGCCTTTTATCCATCCTACGATGATAGACGGCGTGGCAAGGGCGCTTCTTGAGGACCCCAAGGTTTCAATGGCAACCATCAAGAGAAAGATAGATGATCTTGGTTTGATAAATGACCCGAATGTCGTTAAGGTGGTAACGGATAAGAATAATTTCGCTTTGTATTTTTCACGTTCACCGATACCTTTTCTTGCCCCGGGTTCGCAGATAAGTGTGCCTGAATATTTCAAACACATCGGGCTTTACAGTTACACAAAAGATTTCCTTTTTACGTATAAGAATCTTCCTGTTTCTAACCTGGAGAAAACAGAAAAATTAGAGCAACTTAGGGTTTTAGAGGAAGGCTTTAAGATAAAAGTGATTGAAACTAAGTTTGATACGATAGGCATAGATACTCCGCAGGACCTTGAAAGGGCGAAAGAATATTTTAAGACCGAGGGGGCATTGTGAAGCAGATAAAGATCAATAATATTGTTATCGGAGGGGGAAGGTTTGTTCTTATAGCAGGCCCTTGCGTTATCGAGTCGGAAAAGGAGACAATTTCGACCGCAACCAGATTAAAAGATATCGCTTCTAAGTCAGGAGTCCCTTTTGTATTTAAATCAAGTTTTGATAAGGCCAACCGGACATCCGTGGGTTCTTTCCGCGGCCCGGGAATAAAAAAAGGCCTTGAGGTGTTAAGTAAGATAAGGTCCAGGCTTAATATCCCTGTGTTAAGCGATGTGCATTGCGTAAAAGAAGTAGATATGGCATCGCAGGTTCTTGATATCATACAGATTCCGGCTTTTTTATGCCGGCAAACCGATTTATTGGTTGCCGTTGCGAGAACCGGCAAGGCAGTCAATATAAAGAAGGGGCAGTTTCTGGCTCCCTGGGATATTGCGCCTATTATCAAAAAAGTTGAGTCGGCAGGGAACAGGAATATTATTATAACCGAGCGCGGGGTAAGCTTTGGATATAATAACTTGGTTACTGATTTCAGGTCTTTAAAGATTATGCGTGATTTTGGCTATCCGGTTATATTTGATGCGACACACAGCGTACAAACACCCGCAGGAAAAGGCGATTGTTCTGGAGGAGAGCGTAAATTTGTAAGTGCTCTTTCCCGTTCAGCAGTAGCTTTTGGCTGCGACGGTTTATTTCTGGAGGTTCATAAGAATCCCGATAAGGCCCTTTGCGACGGGCCTAATATGATTGATTTAAAAGAGTTAGGAAAACTTCTAAAGCAGGTAGTTAAGATAAATAGAGTCTTAAAGGAGAGAGCGTGAGAATAAATGTCTTAAAAAGGGCAAAGCAGGTCCTGGAGATTGAATCCTGTGCAGTCAAAGATTTGAAAAAGAACGTTAATTCCGGTTTTGAACAGGCGGTAAACCTTATGTTCAGGACTAAGGGCAGAGCCATAATAAGCGGTATGGGTAAGACCGGTATAATAGCCCAGAAGTTTTCCGCCACATTAGCCTCTACCGGTACGCCCAGCCTTTTCCTGCATACCGCGGAAGCTATTCACGGCGATTTAGGGAAGGTAACCCGTGATGACGTGGTAGTGATACTTTCTAACAGCGGTTCAGGGGAGGAGATGAAAAAGCTGCTTCCTCTTTTGAAGAAGATAGGATGCAAGGTTATCGCCTTGACAGGCAATTCTAATTCTATCCTCGGAAAATATAGCGATGTAACCATAGATGTCTCGGTAAAAAAAGAAGCCTGTCCTCTCGGACTGGCTCCTACTGCTTCTACAACGGCTGCCTTAGCGATGACCGATGCATTGGCAGTATGCTTGCTTGAGCTAAAAGGTTTTAAGGAGAAAGATTTTGCTTTCTTTCATCCCGGAGGGGCATTAGGCAGAAGACTGCTTCTTATGGTATCGGATATCATGCGTGTGGGAAAGAATAATCCTGTAGTTAAAGAGGACGAAAAGGTATCTAAAGTCCTTTTTAAGATTACCCAGTCAAGGGCCGGTTCAGCCACCGTGGTAGGTAAGGACGGAAGGCTTTCCGGGATATTTACAGACGGAGATTTACGCCGTCATTTTAAGACGGATTTAAAACTGCCGCAGCGTAAGATAAAGGAAGTTATGACTAAAAATCCTACTGCGGTATACCAGGATATGCTTGCCGCCGAGGCGATGCGCATCCTGCAGGAGAAGCGTATTGATGAAGTTCCGGTAGTGGATAAGAAAAGGCGTCCGGTAGGACTTTTAGATGTTCAGGATCTGCTTAAGGCGGGATTAATTTAAATATTTATGGCAACGCAAGAAAATATTAAAGATAGGGCAAAGAATATAAAATTGCTTCTTTTGGATGTCGATGGAGTCTTGACCGACGGAAGGATTATCTATGATTCGCGCTCCAGGGATTCTAAGTTTTTTGATGTCCATGACGGTTTAGGAGTTTATCTTTTAAGCAAAGTAGGGATAAAAACAGTCCTTATAACCGCGAAGAATTCGGCTGCAATAAAGCCCAGGGCAAGGGATATGCGCGTGGCAGAAGTATTTTCCGATGTCTCCCCGAAAAGCGCCCTTTTAGGAAAGCTTCTTAAGAAATATAATGTATCTAAGGATGAGGTTTGTTTTGTCGGTGACGACCTGGTAGATCTGGGGCTGATGAAGATAGTGGGTTTTGGGGTTGCAGTATCTAATGCCTGCCAGGAGATAAAAGACACTGCTTCCTATATAACTTTAAAGCGCGGCGGAAGAGGAGCGGTAAGAGAAGTTGCGGAATTAATACTTAAGTCACAGGGTAAGTGGGAAGATATTATTAAATTCTATGAAGCTTAAGGCCTATCTGATTTTATTTATTCTTTTATCCGGGTTCTTTATCCAGCCGTTATTTGCGGTTCCTCAGGAGGCGCAGCAGCAGATAGGAGATTTTTCTCTTGTCGGTTACGGAGAAAAAGGGAAAAAAAGCTGGGATATCGCGGGTAAGACCGCCGATATTTTCGATGAAATAGTAAGGCTTAAGAATGTCAACGGTAATCTTTACGGGAAAGAAGAAGACGTCAATCTTACAGCCAAGAACGGTGATTTTAATAAGGAGGAGGGAAAGGTCTACCTTAAGGAAGATGTGGTAATTACTACTTCAAAGGGCGCCAAGCTTACCACCGATTCTATGGATTGGGATAGGAAGAACCAGATTGTTACTACAGAAGATAAGGTAAAAATAGAGAAAGATAATATAGCTATTGTCGGCACCGGAGCTAAAGGGGTTACCAGCCTTAATACCGTAACTTTAAACAAAGACGTACGCGTTGATATTAATCCTTATGACAAAAAAAAGCCTGCGCAGGAGCTCGCATTTAAAGACAAGGTGGTTATTACCTGCGACGGTAAGCTGGTGGTGGATTACGAAAAGAATATTGCTTCTTTTTATGATAATGTCCGGGTAGAAAGGCCGGATATAATCATCTATAGCGATAAACTGGATCTTTATTTCCTGCCGGCCGGAGAAAAGACAAAGAAAGTTTCTACTCCCGGTTCAATGGTAAGCAGTATTGACAGGATCGTAGCTACCGGGAACGTAAGGATAGTGCGCGGGGAAAATGTTTCTTACAGCCAGGAAGCGGTCTATTCTGCTTTGGATAAAAAGATTATATTAAGCGGCAAACCCAAACTGATTTTCTATTCGGAGGAAGACTTTAAAGATGCATCTATTGGAAATTAAAGGATTAAGCAAGTCTTATAACGCCAGAGAGGTCGTGCGCGGAGTAGATATTTTAGTAAAGCGCGGCGAGATAGTCGGGCTTTTAGGCCCTAACGGAGCCGGAAAGACGACTACCTTTTACATGGTGGTAGGGATTGTTCCTCCTAACAGCGGAAGAATAGTCTTTGATAATTATGATATTACGAATCTGCCTATTCATGAACGCTGTCGTTTCGGAATAAGCTATCTTTCGCAGGAAGCCTCGATTTTCAGAAAGTTGTCCGTAGAGGAGAATATCCTGGCTATACTGGAGACTCTTCCCATAGGAAAAAGCGAGCGCAAGAAAAGGCTGGACAGTCTCCTTAACGAATTGAATATCGCTCACCTCAGGAAAAGCAAAGCTTATACGCTTTCGGGAGGAGAGAGGAGAAGGCTGGAGATTACCAGGGCATTAGTAACTAATCCGTCTTTTATACTATTAGACGAACCATTTTCGGGGATTGACCCTATTGTGGTTAATGAGGCGCAGGAGATTATTAAAGAATTAAAAGAGAAGGGGCTGGGTATTCTGCTCACAGATCATAACGTAAGAGAAACTCTTTCTATAACGGATCGGGCTTATCTTATCGCTGAAGGCAAGATACTTATCTCCGGTACGGCAAATGAACTGATTAATAACGCCCAGGCGCGTCAGGTTTATCTGGGAGAGAAATTTAGCATGTAGGATAGGAAAGGAAAAGATGAAGACTTCGGTAAAGAAAATTGATTCAAATATAAGGGAAGTGAGCGTTGAATTAAGCGGGGAAACAGTTAAGAATAAATTCGATGAAGTGTTTAAGCGTTTATCCCAGGAGGCCAAGGTCCCTGGTTTTAGGCCCGGGCATGCCCCCTTGGATATTATTGAAAAAAAATATGAAACAGTAGCCCATGAACAGGTTTTAAAGGAATTGATACCCGAGATATATAATCAGGCAATAAAAAAGGAAGACCTTGATGTTATCGAGCTTCCCGAGATATCGGAGGTAAAGCTTGATCGAAATAATATTTCTTTTAAGGCTAAAGTAGAGGTAAGCCCGGAGGTTGATGTTAAGGATTATAAAGGGGTAAAGATTAATTATAAAAATATAGCTGTTACTCCTGAAGAAGTAAAGAGGAGTATTGATTCGGTAAAAGAGTCCCGTAAGCTCAAGGACATAGACGATAATTTTGCCAGGTCCTTAGGTTATCCTAATTTGGCGGAGTTGGAGAAAGTTTTAGATAAGCAGATTTTTATTCAGAAAGAGAATGCCCAGAGGCAGAAGATAGAGTCAGAGATTGTAGAAAAACTTACCAAGACCTTGGAGTTTAAGCTTCCTAATTCGCTTGTTAAGCGCCAGATGGAAGAGATGTTAAAATCCGCTAAAGTAGACCTGGCTTTAAAAGGAGTGCCGCGTGAACAGATAGAAGCGCATGAAGAGAAGATGATTAAGGAGCTTGAGCCGGAGGCAAGGAATCAGGTTAAAATCTATCTTGTCCTATCCGCGATAGCGAAAAAGGAAAATATCCCGCAGGATGAGCATATGCCACGCAAGGTTATGGAATTTCTTTTGAAAGAGGCAAATTGGAATATAGAAGCTTAAAAACGGAGGTGGTTATGGATATCAAAAATCAGACTTTAGTTCCCATGGTTATTGAGCAGACTGCCCGCGGATATGAGCGTGCTTACGATATATATTCGAGGCTGCTTAAAGACCGTATTGTTTTTATCGGAACGCCTATAGATGATTATGTGGCTAATCTGATCATAGCCCAGATTCTTTTTCTGCAGATGGAGGATTTTAGCAAGGATATCAATGTTTATATCAATTCTCCGGGAGGGTCCGTTACTGCCGGACTCGCTATTTATGATACAATGCAATTCGTAAAATGCGATATAGCTACTTATTGCGTTGGGCAGGCCTCGAGCATGGGAGCTTTGCTTTTATGTGCCGGAACAAAAGGTAAACGCCAGTCATTGCCTAATTCACGTGTTATGATACATCAGCCGTGGGGAGGAGTGCAGGGTCAGGCAGAAGATATATCGCGGCATGCAAAGGAGATATTAAACATGCGCGATAAGATAAACCAGATACTTTCTCTTCATACGGGTCAGTCCCTAGAGAAAATTCAAAAGGATACGGACAGGGATTATTTTATGTCTGCCGAAGAAGCTAAGGCTTACGGCTTGGTAGATGAAGTAATCTTACCCAATAAGAAAAAATAACTCAATAATATAAATTAAGAAAGGAAGAAAAATGAGAAAGAACTATCTTTTAACCCCGGGCCCAACACCTTTGCCTCCGGTGGTATTAGAGGCAATGAGCCGTCCGATTATCCATCACCGTACTCCTCAATTTCAGGCAATATTAAAAGAGGCAACCGAAGGATTAAGGTATGTTTTCCAGACCAAGAATGATGTTTTTATATTAGCTTCCTCCGGTACCGGAGCAATGGAGGCTGCAGCTATAAACCTTTTATCTACGGGTGATACGGCCTTAGTTATACAGGGAGGTAAATTCGGAGAAAGATGGACGGAAATATGCAAGGCATACGGTATTAATGCCGAGGTTATCAACGTGCAGTGGGGGCAGGCAGTTAATCCCCCTGATATAAAAGAAAAGCTCAAAGGCAATCCTAAAATCAAGGCAGTATTTACAACCCTTTGCGAAACTTCTACCGGAGTTGTTAATGATATAGCCGCGATAGGAAAAGTTATCAGAGATACCGATGCGGTTTTAGTGGTGGATGCCATCAGCGGTTTAGGCGCAATTGATTTAAAGACCGATGAGTGGTCATGTGATATTGTAGTTTCCGGTTCTCAGAAAGGTTTAATGCTTCCTCCGGGCTTAGGTTTTATTTCGGTAAGCCCCAAGGCTTTCAAAATGATAGAGAGTTCTAATAGCCCGCGGTATTACTTGGATTTAAGAAAGGCGAAAAAGGCCTTGGATAAAACCGATACTCCTTTTACTCCTGCTATAACGCTTATCATTGCTTTAAATGAAGCGCTTAAGATGATGAAACAGGACGGGCTAGAAGCTGTTTTTTCAAGGCATAGGAAGATGGCAGATGCAACTAGAGCTGCTCTGAAGGCTTTAGCTTTGGAGCTTTTTGCTCCTCTTGCGGGTTCAGACGTAGTTACGGCGGCATGCGTGCCTTCTGGCATAGACGGAGAAAAGCTTGTAAAGACTATGCGCGATACTTACGGGGTTACTATTGCCGGCGGACAGGATGAGCTAAAGGGGAAAGTTATCAGGGTTGCCCATATGGGATTTATCGAAGAGTTTGATGTTATCTTGGGTATTTCGTGCCTTGAGAAAGTCCTCTTTCAAATGGGGTATAAATTTAATCTCGGGGCAGGCGTTAAAGCCGCGGAAGAAATTTTCTTGAAAAATTAATCAGGAGGTTTGTAGATGTTTAAAATCTTGGTAAGCGATGCGCTATCGGAGGAAGGCCTTAAGATACTCAAGGAAGTCAAAGAATTTGAGGTTGACGTTAAAACCGGATTACCGCCCGAAGAGCTAAAGAAGATAATAAAGGATTACGACGCTCTTTTAGTACGCAGCGCCACAAAAGCCAATAAAGATATTATCGATGAGGCGTCGAAATTAAAAGTAATCGGCCGCGCAGGAGTAGGGCTTGATAATGTAGATCTTGATGCCGCTACCCAAAAGGGCATAATTGTGATGAATACTCCCGGAGGAAATACTATTTCTACCGCTGAACATGCATTTAGCATGATTCTTTCTCTCTCCCGTAGCATACCGCACGCCAGCGCATCGACTCGTAAGGGAGAGTGGAAAAGGTCTAAATTTATGGGGGTAGAGTTGTACGCAAAAGTTTTAGGAATAGTGGGTTTTGGAAGGATAGGCAAAGAGGTTGCCAAGAGGGCTTTATCTTTCGGTATGCGCGTCTTAGCGTATGATCCTTTTCTTTCTAAAGACGTAGCGGAATCTTTGGGGATAGAAGTTCTGGAACTAAATGAACTTTTAAGGCAGGCGGATTTTATAACTGTGCATACTCCTATGACTGAAGAGACCAGGCATATGATTTCTGGTGTTCAGTTTGGGATTATGAAAAAAGGGGTGCGTATAGTTAATTGTGCGAGGGGAGGCATTATTGACGAGGAGGCTTTAACCGCGGCTATTAAAGAAGGGAAAGTCGCCGGTGCAGCCCTGGATGTGTTTGAGAAAGAGCCCGTATCCCCTGATAATGAACTGTTAAAGATGGATAATGTTATTGTTACTCCGCATCTGGGAGCCTCAACTGAAGAAGCACAGGTTAATGTGGCTATTGAAGTAGCCGAAATAGTGCGCGACGCATTGCTTGGAAAAGGGATACGCAATGCTGCCAATTATCCTTGTCTTGAGGCAGAGGTATGTAAAAAACTTGACCCCTACATAATATTAGCTGAAAAGCTCGGTTCCTTTGCCGGTCAGCTTGTTGAAGGCGGGCTCAAAGAGTTGGATATAAGTTACAGCGGTGAAATTGCTTCTTATGATTTAAGCCCCCTAACGATGTCTCTATGTAAGGGACTGCTTTCTCCTATATTAAAGGATTCGGTTAATTTTATAAATTCTGTTTCGCTGGCCAAAGAGAGGGGTATTAAAATTAAAGAGGCCAAGACTTCTAAAGAAGACGAGTTTGTTAATTTAATCCAGCTGGAGATAAAGACAGATAAGGAGGATAGGGTACTGTCGGGAACTATTTCAGGGAATAAGCAGCCCAGGATAGTTAAGATAGATGAATACTATATTGAATTGGCCCCTTTAGGCAATATGATTTATATTGAAAACCTGGATAAGCGCGGTTTAATAGGCAATCTTGGGACTTTTCTTGCAAAAGAAGGTATTAATATTGCAGCCATGACTATCGGCCGCGATAAGCCGGGCGGAAAGGCCATCAGCGTTTGGAATGTGGATAGCTCTTTTACGCCGGAAACAATTCAAAAGATCAAAAAGCTCGAAAATATACTGGCTGCCAAGGGTATTAAAACATGAAGAATTTTCTCTGTGCTGTTGTTTTTCTTCTGGTCGTTCTTGCTGCGGTCGATAGTTTATCGGCAGAAGAGGTTGTCTTGGTTTATACCGGGGATACGCATTCCATGCTTTATCCTTGCCACTGTCCTTTAGAAAGCGACGGCGGTATAGCGCGCAGGGCTTCTTTGCTTAAAGATCTTAGGAAGAAACATTCTAATCTCATACTTTTAGACTCCGGGAGCTTCTTTAGCGCAGGGCTTCTTGATCAGAATACCCAGAATACGCAACTCGATATGCAGCGGTGTCTGGTTAATCTGCGCGCTATGGAGATGATGAAATATGATGTTTTAAACTTAAGCGACGATGAATTTAATTTCGGCGAGGAATTCCTGTCGGAGAATGCCGCTAAGTTTAAGTTGAGATTGATTTCCTCCAATGTTAAATCCGGCAAGATAGCCCCTTATCATATAGTGAATATCTCCGGAATTAATTTCGCAGTTATCGGTTTGGCCAACAGTAAGACCAGGGCTAAGCTAAAAGACTTTTCTTTTGTGGATCCTAAGGATGCTTTAGCGGGAGTCATTCCCACCGTAAAAGAAAAGGGCGCAGATATAATAATACTTTTGAGTAGCTTAAGCGAGGCTGATAATCTAAAGCTTGTAAATGAAGTTTCGGGTATTGATATAGTTATAGGAAGGTACGAAAAGGCAAATGCGAATAATTCTCAAGGGAAGCAAAAAGCAATAATGCTTAAGCCTTCCTGGCAAGGGAGAAGATTGGGGAAGACTATTTTGAGTATTGAGAACAAAAAGATATTGAATTACAAGACAGAAGAGGTGAGGGTTTCTGATAAGCTGGCTGATGATCCGGCGGTTAAAGCCATACTTCCTCGCTGTTTTTCGGATGCCGATTGCGAGAAATCCGGACTGGTAGGTTCTTGCCAGGATGCAGGGAGCCTGAATTCGAGCTGTTTGTTCAGCGAACCTTCAAAAGCTAGGGTTACCATTATAACTCATAAGGATTGTGTAACATGTAATCCTAACCAGGTTATCGAACAGCTTAAAGGGCAATTTCCGCAGATTGAAACAAATACGATTTATTATCCGCAGAAAAAAGCTCTTACTTTGGTAAAAGAGTTAGGGATAACCGGTTTACCGGTCTACCTTTTTGATAAAGATGTTGAAAGGGAAAAAGTCTTCTCCAAGATTAAGGGTGATTTTCTGGAGAAAGGCAACTTTTATATGTTAAAGCCCGAAGTAAGCGGGGTGACTTATATGCTTGACAGGAAAAAGGAAGCCGGTAGGCTTGATATATTCTTGAGCCTTTTTGACGATCATGCCGCTAGCACCTTGGATGTTATCAGGGAATTTAATTTCATTATTCATTTCTTAGCGGTCCTTCAGGAGGATAAAATTGATGCCCCTAAGGGCGCTGTTGAGGTTGAAGAGGATCTGCGCGCTCTCTGCGTAAAGAAATACTATCCGCAAATGTTTATGGATTATATCAGTTGCCGTGCAAAGAATATCCAGAGTTCTTGGTGGGAAGACTGCCTTTTGGATAAAGACAGCCAGGCAATAAAGAAATGCGCCCGGTCAGAAGAAGGCAAATCCCTATTAAAGGAAAATATTGAATTAAACAGAGAGTTAAGAATCATGTTCGGTCCGACGTACTTATTGGAGAATCAGGAGATATTCAGTTCCAGGGGGTCCCCTAGCAAAGAGGATTTAAAAAAAATAATAAAGAGGTGATTTATGAGCAAGAAGCCAAAAATTTTCATTATCGACGTAACTAACCGCGACGGAGTGCAAACTTCCCGCATCTGCCTTTCTAAGCTTCAGAAGACGATGCTTAATATTTATTTAAACGAAATGGGTGTTTTCCAGTCCGAATTCGGTTTTCCGCTTACACGGCACGAAACTAATTACTTGAATGCAAACCTTGAATTAGTAAAGGAAGACCCTTCTTTGAAAATAAGATTAAGCGGCTGGTTAAGGGCTACCAAGGAAGATGTTAAAAACGCTTTCAAGCTGGTTCCGCAATTAAAGTATGTTAATCTTTCAATCTCTACTTCTGACCAGATGATTGCTAACAAATTTAAGGGCAAGCTCGACCACTCTTCCATAATAAAAGAGATGCAGGAAGCTGTTAAAGAGGCTAAAAAACTCGGAGCGCTCTCGGTAGGCGTGAATGCGGAAGATGCCTCCAGGACAAAAATCGACTACTTAACCGAGTTTTCTTTAAGCGCTAAAGAGGTAGGCGCTGACAGGATACGTTATTGTGATACTTTAGGTTTTGATACTCCTTTTAGTATATATGACAGGATAAAGATATTAGCCCAGAAGGTGCAGCTTCCAATTGAAATACACTGCCACAATGATTTAGGCTTAGTGATTGGTAATTCGATAGCCGGCGCCAGGGCAGCTAATGACGCGGGAGTGGATGCTTTTATAAATACCTGCGTAAATGGCATGGGTGAACGTGCGGGGAACGCAGATCTTGTTTCGGTTATCCTGGCGATAAAATACGGAAGCGGTATGCAGGGTTATTCTTTAGACGAAAGAATCGACCTTAAGAAATCCTGGAAGATATGTAAGTATGCTTCGTATGCTTTTGGCGTTCCGATACCGATAAATCAGCCGGGTGTTGGAGCTAATGCATTTGCGCATGAGTCCGGAATTCACGCAGACGGCGCACTGAAGGACAGGCGTAATTACGAGCTTTATGATTTTGAGGAGCTCGGAAGAGGAGAACCTGAAATTATCGAGACCGGCCGTAAAATTACCGCGGGAGAATACTCGGGTATCAAGGGCTTTAGAAATGTTTATGAGAAGATTGAAGTTGCGTTTCAAGATGATGCTCAAGCAGCGCAGGTGCTGGAGCTGGTAAGATATGCAAACGTACACAACCAGAAGCCCTTAGTCGATGATGAGTTAAGATTTATTGCCAGGTATCCCGATATTGCGCGCAGAATCTTTACAATGGAACCTTAATTATATAAGACAAGGAGAATAATGAATATAGTTCTTGTTGGAATTCAGTGGGGAGATGAAGGTAAGGGTAAGATAATTGATATTTTGTCCCGCAAGGTGGATTATATAGTACGATACCAGGGGGGGAATAATGCGGGGCATACGGTAGTTGTGGGAGATAAAGAATATATCTTTCATCTAATGCCTTCGGGGATTCTGCATAAGGGAAAGATTTGTTGTATAGGTAACGGTGTAGTGGTAGACCCGGTAGTGCTTTTAAAGGAAGTGCAAGGACTGGAGAAATCGGGGATAAAGGTTAATGGAAGGCTTAAAATATCTGCTTTGGCCCATGTAATAATGCCTTACCATAGGATACTGGATCAGCTTAGGGAGACAAAAAGAGAGCATAAGATAGGTACCACCGGCCGCGGCATAGGCCCATGCTATGCTGATAAGATTATCCGTTGCGGCATACGCATGGTCGATCTTTTAAACCCCAGGGTTTTTTCTGATAAACTAAAAGATAATCTTAAAGAGAAGAATGAAATTTTCAGAAAAGTTTATAATCATAAGGGTTTTGATTTCGATTCTATATACCATGAATATGTGGGTTACGGAAAAACATTTGCTTCTTACATCGCGAACA
>CAZSQC010000003.1:0-23400 GCA_964608955.1 uncultured Planctomycetales bacterium
CTTACGCATTAAGTACTGGCTTACCGCCTCATGCATTGCCCGTCCGTAGATAACCGTATGATGCTCCATGATCGGCACGCGCAAAATATTTACGTATTTATATTTTAAAGGACAAGTCAGATAATCATCGATCTGGTAGTAGCTTAATGCCAATACCTTATTTTTATCGGCTCTTAATTGAGCAGAAGTAACTGTTTTATCTAAAGGCATAAACCGCTCAATACTCTCCAGCGGGCTTGATTTTATCTTATCCTCCTTAATGCCCTTAGCTCCCAAGGCCTCCAAAACAAAAGGGCTTATCTTACGCAAGCGTTTGCCTCCGTAATCTTGAGCGCTTGTAAAATACAACTCCTCTTTTGCCCTTGTCATACCGACATAAAAAAGCCTTCTTTCTTCCTGTATATGAAAATCTCCCACAGGCAGAATCTCTTTTATTAATGCGTCGGGAAGCTCAATAGCCTCTGACCTGCGGGGCCAAGGGAAACGCCCTTGAACAAGAACCACCAGAAAGACTACCCTGAATTCAAGGCCTTTAGATTTATGTATAGTAAGGATGTTTACCGCATCTGTATCAAGGTCCGCCTCAACTGTGGGAGGGTCATCGCCTGCCTCGATCAAGAGGTTAAGGTAAGAGATAAAACTTATTACGCGGTCTTCTTTTGCCACTAATTCGAAATCCCGGACACTGTTAAAGAACTTTGCGATATTCTGAATCATAAGCTCGCTTTCAGCGTCTTTTTTTGTGACAAGCTTCTTAAGGTAACCAGTATCTGTCAGGAAAGAATAAAGCAACCTCCCGGTAGTTTCTTCGCGCGAAATTTTAAGATATCGTTCAAGATCTGATATAATATTCTCCGCCTGATCCAGGAATTCCCGGCTGACTGAATCCAGCTCTTTTATTTGTCTAAGACCTTTCAGCACGGAATAAAGCGGCTTATTTCTACGCCGTGCGTAATGATTGCACAAGTTTAACTCTGTAAGGCTCAAGGAATATACCTGGGAAGTAACAAGATAATAAAGGCTTAGGGAATCCGAAAGATTGGCCATAACTCTTAGGAAATTAATACATATTTTAACCTCCTCCCTGGAATAGAGCCCCTGATTACCGCTAAATTGCCAAGGAATACTGGCCATATTCAATGCCTGCAAGAACCCTGAAGCATCCGAATTAGAACGCACCAGTATTGCAAAATCCCTGAATTTATAATCACCTGACTTAACCTTATCAAGAATTATTCTGGCGACTTTGTCAGATTCAGCAGAATAGGTATCAAAATTTAAATGCACCGGACCCTTCCCAGGGTCTTTTTTAAAACTCACTAGCCTTTTGTTTATCCCGGATTTAACCTCAAAACGGTCCGGATTATTATTTTGGATTAAACGGTAGGCGCTGTCCAGTATTGCCTGGCTTGAACGATAATTCTGAATCAGACTTATCTGCTTTGCCTTCGGGAAATCTTTTATAAAATTCAACACATTGCTGTAAGCAGCCCCTCTCCACCGGTAAATACACTGGTCATCGTCGGCAACAACGGTTATATTATTACTATAAGCCGAAAGCAGCTTCACTATCTCAAATTGTGCAAAATTAGTATCCTGAAACTCATCAACTAATATATATTTAAACTTTTCCTGGTATTTTTTAAGAACCATCGGATGCAAACGCAGCATATTCAAAGCAAGGTAAAAGAGATTTGCGAAATCAAGAAGGCCTTCCCCTGAAAGCAGTTCCTGGTACCTGCAATAGGCATTAGCTATCTCCAGTTGCACGGATGCATTCTCATTAAACGCCGGATCAGAAGGACTAGACTTAGCTTTGATGGCAAGTTCTCTCGCATGAGCTAAATACTCCTCGCAGGAGATGTCTTCGTCGCGCGCGCGGCTAAAAATCTGGATAAGATCCGCAATAAAACGGGTTGGATCCGCTAAGGGCCTGAAATGATCGAGCGCGAACTTAAAAAGATTTTCACGGAAGAAAACTATTGCTTCGCTCTGGGTTAAAACCTTAAAATCCGGGTTTAAACCGCAGAAAAACGCGTTTTCCCTTAAGATTCTGTCTCCAAAAGCATGAAAGGTTGATATCCAAATATCGGTATAACCGTAAGGAACAAGTATATCAACCCGCTCCTGCATGGAGGAAGCGGCCTTCTCCGTAAAGGTAAGCGCTAAGATCTCATCTGTCTTAGCCAGGCCATTTGCTATAAGCCAGGCTATCCTGCGCGTAATCACCGAGGTCTTTCCCGTACCTGCTCCTGCTATGATTAATAACGGACCTTGGGAGTGCGTTACGGCTTCAAGCTGCTCTTTATTCAAACCCTCCAGAACATTCTCCATAATCTTTATATTCTATCTTGACAATATGTCAAATTCAAGTATACTTATCTAACTAAACTAAGGAGTAAGAAAATGCTTAAAAAATGTGCATTATGTAAAAAAGGCGAACTTAAAGGTAAAATAGTCACGCGTAAAGGTCAATATAAAGCTAAGGGCGGAACAGGTTCAAAGATAAGCCGCTGGACTATGCGTAAATTCCTTCCCAATCTGCAGAAAATGCGCATAATTATCGACGGACACCCCAAAAAAGTCTATGTCTGCGCAAAATGCATCAAAAAAGGGAATCTTAAAAAAGCTTAGAATAGTATATCCTTTGCCTCCAGTATAACCGAAGACCTGTTTAACCAGTTATCTACGCGCGGAGTATAAATAAGGCTAAATTCCTTAGCAGCCCTAAGAGAAGACTTCAAACTGCTCATACCAAAACCAATCACCTCAAGGGTATTTATCCCGTCATTTACCCAGAACTTTATAGTATCCCTAGCTAAATCCCTTAATTCGCCTTTAATCCTGAGTTTAGGGGTATAAAATAGCGGCTCCGGGTTAAAAGCTCCGAAAGGTTCTAGTTTCTCCAGCTCCGCTATTGATTCAAGGTCTAATTCCGAAAGATTCGCCTCTAAATCTATATCCAGGCTAGGCAAAAGATCCTCAAACTTAAGCTGGTCATGAGCCAACCTGTTGATACTCTCTTTGAAATCCTTTATACTATCCTGAGTTATAGTCAAACCTGCGGCATGGGCATGCCCCCCGAAAGTTCTAAGGAAATCCTTACATTCTTTCAAAGCCTTAAATAAATGGAAATTTTTTATAGAACGCCCCGAACCTTTGCATAAATCCTCTCCCAGCGAGATGACAATAGCCGGACGATAAAATCTGTCGGCAAGTTTTGAAGCTACGATACCTAAGACTCCATGGTGCCAGTTTTCTTTGGCTACTACGATAACCTTATGATCCTGAAAGTTCACTTCTTTATCTATTACTGCCAAAGCCTCATCCATTATCTTGTTTTCAATTCTCTGGCGCAGCCTATTATGCGATTCCAACATTTCAGCTATTTTAAAGGCTTTTGCGTCTTCGCGGCTTAAAAGCAGGTCAAGCGCTAATTGGGCAGAATCCATGCGCCCTGCCGCGTTAAGCCTGGGGGCAAGAATAAAACTCACAAAAGTAGTAGAGATTTTCTTATTTTTTATCCCGGATTTCTCAAGGAGAGCCCTTAATCCGGGCCTCTTGCTTTTCGGCAAAAACTTTAATCCCTCCCTCACAATAATCCTATTCTCGCCCGTGAGAGGAACAACGTCGGCAATAGTGCCCAGAGCAACCAAGTCCAAATCTTCCAGGGATTTTTCTCCTAATAAAGCATAACAAAGTTTATGCGCGACTCCTACTCCCGCCAGCTCCCGAAAAGGATAACCGCTATTGTTAACCTTAGGATTAATAATAGCAAACGCCCGCGGCAAATCTTCTCCATGTGGTTGATGATGATCGGTAATAATTGTATCTATCCCGTTTTTCCTTAGCTCTTCGACCTCATTTCTGTTACTTATCCCGCAATCGGCGGTAATTAAAAGCCCGATTCCCTGTGCTTTTGCTTTCTTTGCAATGCTACTCACCAATCCATACCCTTCTTTAATGCGGTCAGGAATATAAATTAAAGAATCAATTCGTAATTTATCCAAGGCAGATTTCAACACCGCAACGCTAGTTATGCCGTCAACGTCATAATCTCCGAAAATAAGAACTCTTTCTTTGGACTTCGCCGACTGTTTTATCCTCTCTACGGCTTTTTTCATATCTGCAAATAAAAACGGATTACGCATACACTTAATATCAGGTACAAGAAAATCCTTCGCCTCGCTCAAGCCGGTTATCTGGCGGTTTATAAGTATTTGCGCCAGCAGCCTGCTTATTTTCAAATTCTCAACTAAATGTTTCTTAAGATTATGGTCCTGTGCGGGAAAGTTTAATATCTTGTGGGTGTGCATTAATTACATTTTCTCGGGCTTAGAGATACCGAGTAGATCTAATCCGGTAGAAAGTACAATTTTCACGGCTTCTATCAGAACCATCCTGGCTTTAGAGAGCTCCTCATCTTCGGTTAAAACACGGTGAAGATCATAGAACTTATGGAAAGATTCGGCTACCTCCTGAAGATAAACCGTAAGCATGTAGGGATCCTGCGTACTTAAACATATATTTAAAACATACGAAAACTGCAATAATTTTTTAATCAGGAATAATTCTTCTTTTTCCGAAAGCCTTTCTAAAGAAACCTCCCGGCTGCATTCCATGGAATTGTTTCGCAAGATACTACAAATCCTGGCGTGGGCATACTGGACATAATACACCGGGTTCTCCGATGTCTGCTTCTTGGCGATCTCCAGGTCAAAATCAAGATGGCTCGAAATCCTGCGCGACATAAAAAAGAATCTGGCGGCATCTTTGCCTACCTCATCCAAAACCTCCCTCAAAGTTATATATTCCCCTTTTCTGGTAGACATCTGGACAGGCTTGCCGTTCCTGGATATAGTTGCAAGTTGCACAATTAACACTGATAGCGAATCAGGGTTTCTTCCGAATGCCGCCACCGAAGCCTTAAGGCGGCTTATGTACCCGTGATGGTCCGGGCCCCAGAGATTAATCAACCATTCAAAACCGCGCTTAAATTTATCATCATGATAAGCTATATCGGGAGCAAGATAAGTATAGCTCTTATCGCTTTTTACCACTACCCTATCTTTATCATCGCCGAAAGCGCTGGATTTAAACCATAATGCTCCATCAAGCTCATACAATAGCCCTTTCCCCTTCAAAAGGCTAAAAGAGGTTTCGATCTTTTCGCTTCTTGCGAGCTCCTTTTGGGAATACCAATTATCGAAATGCACCCCGAAATCATCCAGTTCTTTTTTTATTATATTCAGAATATAATCTGCCGCAAAATCACCCATATTTACAGCAGGTATATTCTTGTTCTTTGCTTGCCTGGCTATATCATAAATATACTGCCCCTGGTAATAATTCTCAGGGAATGCAACCTTGCAGCCGTTTATTTCCTCCAAACGTAATTCCACGGACTTTCCTAGAATATTAATCTGGTTTCCTTCGTCATTCAAATAGTATTCTTTGCTGACGCAGAACCCCAGAAAGGAAAGCAAGTTAGCTAAAGCGTCCCCCACAGCTGCCTGACGCGCGTGCGCCACCGAAAGCGAACCCGTAGGATTAGCGCTGACAAACTCAATTAAGACTTTTTTGTTATTTCCGAGGTTTAACCGCAAGGCCTCAGCTTTATTGTCAAAAATATTCCTTAAAGCCTGGTAGAGGTAAAGGTTGGAAAAGTAAAAATTAATGAATCCGGGGCCTTCAACCTTAATCTCGTTAAGGCAATCTTTAAGGGGCAGGTCTTTTAAAACAGAATTCATCTCATTAACCAAAGCATGAGCTACTTCACTTGGTTTTTTCCTGGCTTCCTTGCTTAAACGCATGGCAACATTGGTTGAAAGTTCTCCATGCTTAATTTCCTGGGGGAGCTCAAGACAGATAGAGACAGCATCTCTTAAATCCGGGAATGCCCTTTTTAAAGAATTTTCGATTAACAGGATTATATCTTTCTCGATATTATTTTCCATATGATTTTATGCTTTAAACTAACGGGAGGGCCTGGTTATCCTTACCTTCTTCGCATCAGACCAGAGTTTCTCGAGAGCGTATGAATCACGTACCGGCTTATGAAATACATGCGCAATGACTGAAACGAAGTCAAGGGCTATCCAGCCTGATTCATCATTAGTTGCGACAGGAGAGAGGGGTTTAAGTTTATCCTTTGATAAACTCTCCACTATGTTTTTTGCGATAGCATTTACCTGGCGCAAGGAATTACCGCTGGCTATAACAAAGAAGTCGCAGAAAGTAGCAACTTTTCTCATATCTAGCACTACCACTTTCTGCGCCTTCTTTGCCTTAGCAGCTAAAGCTATTTTTAGAGCTATTTGCTTTGTTTCTATCTTTGCCTCGTATCTTTTTATAAGACTATTTTCCTAAGATTTTATACATACCGGTACCGCAGGTAGGGCATTTTCCTTTTACTGCCTTACGTCCGTTCTTCATGGTAACCTTCTGCTCATCTTTCATGTCTTTTTTGCCTTTGCATTTGACGCAGTAGCCTTGTTCCGCCATTTTTATTCCTCCTTATTGGTTAAAATAATACCTTCTAAATTGATTCTTGAATTATTATATATTAAAAGAAAATAAAGGTCAATTTTTATTTATGGAGTGCTCCTCTTCTATTTCACCTACAATCTCCTCAATCAAATCTTCAAGCGTCAGAATACCCAAAGTCCTTTTTTTCTGGTCAACGACTACGGCAATTTGAATCTTATCCGACTGGAATTTACGTAGAAGCTCGTTAACCCTGGTAGACTCTGGCGTGTAATGAACTTTATGGATAAGATCCTGCAACAAAAAAAGCCCTTTATCCCTTAAAATATAAAGTAAATCCCTGGCATAAATGACTCCTATAATGTTTTCGATTGTGCCGCTGTACACGGGAAGCCTGGCATGCCCTTTCTCAACGAAAATATTAAGAAGCTCCTCGGAAGTTGTATTAATATTAACCGCCACTATTTTATCTTTTTGTACCATCACATCCGAAACCTTGGTGTCCCCGAATTCAAATATCCTATGCAGCATTTTTCTTTCTTCGTCGCTTAAAACGCCTTCCTCCTTGCCCACCTCAATCATAAGCTTAAGTTCCTCTTCGGTAATTAAAGGCGAACGCTTAAGCATATTCAACCTAAACAACATAAGGATGGAATTGCTTATCCAGGTAAAGAAATTAGTAACCGGGGAGATTATTTTAACGAAAGCTTCCATTATAGGCGCTATAAACAGCGCGGTTTTCTCGCTATGCTTGGCTGCGAATATCTTAGGGGTAATCTCGCAGAAAATCAGGACAAAAAAAGCGGTAAAAAAAGTGGCGACCAGCGTTCCTATCTTGAATCCGAATATCGGTATAAAAAAGGCGGTCACAATGGCAGACATGGCGATATTAACAAAGTTATTCCCTATCAATATCGCCGCAATGAATTTATCCATTCTGGAAGTAAGATTCTGGATACTCTTTGCCCTCTTAATTCCCTTTGAGAGCATATGGCGCAGTTTTATCTTGCTCAATGCAATAACCGCGGTCTCCGAAGCAGCAAAGATAAATGAAGCTACAGCCAGAACAATAAATAATGCGAACACAAAATCCTCCTCATTTTAACCTAAAGATAATTCGTTGCGGATTTTATCCTCCAGCCCTTTAACGGGCCCGACAAGGCTCAAGTGAAAATTGTTATCGCTAAAGATTCTCCGAGCAACCTCTCTTATATCTTCTCTTTGAATCCTGTCAACCTCCTTGATAACATCATTCATGGAATATATTCTATCTATTGAAGCTAAACTCTCCCCTATCCAGAGCATGTGCTCCATAGTATCCTCAAGGGACAACCTGAGCTGCCCGATATAAAATTCTTTGGCCCTTTTGAACTCCGCTTCGGTTATTAAAGTGTTCATAACCTTAGAAAGTTCTCTTAATATGAATACAATTGCTTCTAAGACCTTGCGATTATCTATCCCCGCATGTACTAAAAAAGCTCCGGTATCGTTAAAACGCTTTACCGCTGTTCCTATTTCATAAGCTAGGCCCCTTTTTTCCCTTATTTCATTAAATAGCCTGCTGGACATATTAGCACCCAGGGCTACATGCAGTAATCCTAAGGCATGCCTTAAAGGATGGCCTCTTTTAAAGGAGGTAAATCCCAATCCCATATGGGTCTGCTCGGTATCTTTATAAAATATTTTAAAGGCAGGGCTAGACTTTGAATCAATAGCCTTAACAAAAGAATTCTGCGGTTTTTCCGGAAGTTTTGAGAAAATATCATCAATACTCTTATCGGACTTATTTTTATCAAACGCTCCGGCGACAGAAACAATCATGTTTGAAGCCGTGTAATAATCTTCCTTGAATCCGGAAAGCATTTCTTTGTTAATACCGGAAACAGATTCAACCGTGCCTATTATGGGAGCCCCCAAAGACTGATTAGGCCAAAGAAGTTCGTCTAAAAGCTCAAAGCAGTAGCTCTGAGGAAGGTCTTTATACATCTTAAGCTCTTCCAGGATAACGCCTTTTTCTTTTTCAATCTCTTTATCGGGGAAGGCGGGATTCATTACCATATCTGAGAGCACATCCAGAGATCTATCAAAATAACCCTTGGGCATTTTTACTAGATAGCAGGTCAATTCCTCTGAAGTAAAACCGTTAAATGAGCCGCCTACTCCTTCAATAGATTCTTTTAGGCGGCGGCAGGAATATTTCCTAGACCCTTTAAATAATATATGCTCCAGAAAATGCGCGATTCCTTTATTATTTTTGTTTTCGTATCTTCCGCCTGCCCTTATCCATATGCCTAAAGACAAAGATTCCCTTGCCGGCATATTATACATCACCACCTTTAAGCCATTCTTTAATACTCTCGTATTATACGGACAGTTCATATTAGCCTTTCGACAAAATCCCCCACATTCTTAACGATTGACGGGTTATTTATATTCTCCTTGATCTTAGCGACGATGGCGCTTCCCACAATAACGCCATCGGCATAATTGCATATACTGCGCGCCTGCGCTCTGCTGGAAACCCCAAACCCCACGCAGACCGGAATATCAGTTATTTTCTTAACGGATTTTACCTTTTGTCCGAGGCGTGCATCCGTATTTTTACGCATGCCGGTAACACCCGTTAAAGACACATAATAAACGAAACCATTGGCATGGCGGGCAATATCCTTCAAACGCCTACCATTAGTAAGCGGAGAAATAAAAGATATATTATACAGCCCGGCATCAAGGGACCTAAAGCTAAAACTCCCGGCCTCCTCAAATGGAAGATCCGGGACTATTACGCCGTCTACTCCCGAACTTACGCAATCTTTAATAAATCTGGATTCTCCGTATGAAAAGATAGGATTATAATAGGACATAAGCAGCAGCGGAATTTCGCTTAACCTGCGTATCTGTCCGACTAAATTTATTATATCCTCAAGCCTTGTATTTTTCTTAAGGGCGTAAGAAGAAGCCTCCTGGATTACCGGGCCATCAGACATCGGATCAGAGAAAGGCACCCCTAACTCAATAATATCCACTCCCCTTTTCTCCAGCTCCAGGATTAATTTCTTGGTAACCGTAAGACTAGGATACCCGGCGGTTATAAAGGCAATAAATGCCTTCTTGCCTTTTTTCTTAATTTCATTAAACGCCCTGTCTATGCGGTTCATAGCTCCTCTCTTAGTCTTAATAATCTGCTATTTTCCGGTTGCATCACTATTCCTAAATCCTTATCCCCTCTCCCGGAAAGGCAAACAACCACTACGCTCTTTTTCAATCCTTGACGGGGAAGTTTTTTTAAGTAAGCAATAGCATGGGAAGATTCTAATGCGGGTATTATACCTTCTAGTTTAGATAATAATCCAAACCCCTCCAGGGCTTCTTTATCGCTAACCGCCACATAATTTGCCCGGCCTGTTTTCTTATAAAATGAATGCTCCGGACCTACCCCGGGGTAATCTAATCCCGCTGAAATCGAATGAGTAAGCGAAATCTGGCCTGCCTTATCCTGTAGAAGGAATGACTTAGAACCATGCAATACTCCTACCCTGCCCTTAACTAAAGTTGCGGCATGCTCACCGGAAGAAAGGCTCCTACCCGCTGCCTCAACACCGATAAACCTGACTCTTTTTTCGCTGCTGAATGGATAGAACAACCCTAAGGCATTACTGCCGCCACCCACACAAGCAACTAAATAATCGGGGAATTTAACACCCTTTTCTTTAAGTTGAGACTTCACCTCTTTGCCGATAACGGATTGGAAATCCCTCACTATCATAGGATAAGGGTGCGGGCCGGCAACCGTACCGATAATATAATGCGTATCCTTAACATTAGTTACCCAGTCGCGCAGCGCCTGGGTCATGGCATCTTTTAATGTTTTTGAACCGTAGGATACCGGAATTACCCTGGCACCCAACAGCTTCATTCTGAATACATTTGGCTGCTGGCGTGCCATATCTTCTTCTCCCATGTATATATCGCACTTTAGCCCGAATAAAGCAGCCACAGTTGCAGTAGCAACGCCGTGTTGCCCTGCCCCGGTCTCCGCAATAACACGGCTCTTTTTCATCCTCACAGCCAAGAGCGCCTGTCCGATGGTATTATTGATTTTATGCGCACCGGTATGTAAAAGGTCTTCTCTCTTAAGATAGACCCTGCCAATCCCCAGATAGCTACCTAAATTTTTGGCTAAATAAAGAGGGGTAGGCCTGCCTGCATAATCTTTAAGGTAGCTCCCTAAGATCGCATTAAAAATCTTATCCTTCCTTGAATTATTATAGACAACTTCAAGCTCATTCAAAGCCGGAATAAGGGTTTCGGCAACAAATTTACCGCCAAACTCTCCGTAATGTCCTTTTTTATCAGGCGTATTCAATCTGCCAGGCGATTTCTTCATTTTATTTTACTTATAAAATTCGATATCTTAAGATGGTCCTTTTTTCCGGGGTATACCTCAACAGAGCTAGAAAGATCCACCCAATCAGGCTTTATTTTCTTTAGAGCATATTTAATGTTTGCGCTGTTTAATCCTCCGGATAGAAATAGGGGTCTTTTTATTTTAGCGCGACATTTAATTGAACTCCAATCAAACTTTTTACCTGTCCCCCCCCTTTTGCCACTTATGCAGGAATCAAAAAGAAAACCATAAACAGAATAACGCCTTAAAACAGATATATCAAACCCGGTACAAACATTAAAAGCTTTGATAACTTTATATCCTTTGAATCTGGAGCAAAATTCAAAAGACTCATCCCCGTGAAATTGCAGCATATCCAGCCGGCAATATTCTGCAATTCTCTTTATCTTTTTCTCTGCCTCATTAACGAAGACTCCGACTTTAAGTATATCCTTGGGCAAAATCCGCCCGATCTGCCTGGCTTTATCCAAATCGATATAGCGCGGGCTATTTCTGTAAAAAACAAAACCTATTGCGTCGGCATGGTAGAAATAACAAGCTAACGCATCCTCCAGATTAGTTATACCGCAAATTTTTACCTTTACCATCCCATCAATTCTTCTATCTTAGCGCGTATATCCGCTGCCTGCATAAAGACAGTACCTACAAGTATCGCATTTACTCCCAGTATCTTAAGGAACAGGATATCCTGCGGCTTATTTATACCGCTCTCCACAACTACAATCTTGTCCTTCGGAATTAAAGGAAAGAGCCTTTCGGTAGTCTTAGGGTCAACTTCGAGAGAACGTAAAGAACGGTTGTTGATACCTATCACCGGTATATTCTTAAGTTTTAAGATTTTTTTTAACTCTTTTTCTTCATGCACCTCTACCAAATACTCCAAACCCAAACCTGAAGCTATATTCGAAAATTCGGTTATTTGATCCTGTGTAAGAATATCCGCAATTAGCAATACCGCATCTGCGCCGAAATAACGCGACTCATAAATCTGATATGCGTCGATTATAAAATCTTTCCTTAAAACCGGCTCCTGCGTTACTCCTTTAACATCGTTTAAATAATTTATATTCCCCGAAAAGTAATCTTCTTCGGTCAATACCGAAATAGCGTTCACGCCTGTATCGTGATAAATCCTGGCTACTTCCAAATGGTCCAAATCTGGCCTAATCACCCCCAACGAGGGAGAAGATTTCTTAATTTCTGCAATAAGCGCTATCTGACGCGGCTTATTTATGGCCTTACCGAAAGAACGCGTTACAGGCGGCAGGCCTTGCACCCTGGATTTGATTTCTTCCTCGCTTAAAATTAGCTTAGCCGAAGATATCCTTTCTTTCTTCTTTGCTACTATTTCCTTTAAGAAATCTTTGCTCTTCATGAATTTGAATACTCCTTTAACATTTGAAGTTTTTTAAAAGCTTTTCCGCTATCAATAGACTCCTGCGCCAGACTTATGCCTTCTTTTATAGAAGAACATTTATCTGCCGTATATATCGCGCATCCTGAGTTTAATAAAACGATATCCCGCTTACATCCTCCCTTTCCATTTAGCACCTCCACAACTACCTGCGCGTTCTCTTTTACTCCCTGCGCATAAAGGTCCTTTACAGATACTCTCTTTAAGGAAAAATCTTCGGGAGATATTTCATATTCCCTTAGGTCATCGCCTTTAAATTCGCATATAAAGGTTTTGTCCGTAGTAGTTGCTTCATCCAGGCCGTCGTTACCGTGCACTACCATGACATGCTTTGTGCCCAGATTATGTAAAACCTGCGCTAAAACCCTGGACCATTTACGGTCATAAACCCCGATAAGCTGATTTGTCGCGCGTGCAGGATTTATTAAGGGGCCAAGAATATTAAACATTGTTTTACCCGGAATTTCCTTGCGCGCCGGCATAACATTTCTCATCGCAGGGTGCAACGACGGTGCAAAAAGAAAGCCTATTCCTATTTCTTTTATACACTTTGCTATTTTTTGCCTCTCCATGTTAATTTTTATACCCAGTTCTTCCAAAACGTCTGCGCTGCCGCATTTACTTGAAAGGGAACGGTTGCCATGCTTAGCAACACATACTCCTGCACCGCTTGCTACAAAAGCAGTTATGGTCGAAATATTAAAGGTGCCTTTCCGGTCGCCTCCGGTTCCGCAAGTATCGAGTATATTGGGGCAATCAACGATAATAGGCTCTACGAACTTAAGCATCACCTCAACAGCCGCAGTCAATTCTTCGACAGTCTCTCCCTTATCATTAAGAAGAGAAAGAAAAGAAATAATATCTGCAGTCTCTACCACCCCGCTTAATATATCAAAGATAACCGAACGCATCTCTTCGGAAGTCAGGTCCTTTTTATTATGAAGCTTAGCAACTACTTCTTTAATCGGCATTTTTTAATAAAATTCTCCAGGATATTTAACCCTTTACTGGTCATAATAGATTCCGGGTGAAATTGCACACCCCAAATGTCATATTTTCCATGCCTTAGCCCCATAATCTCGCCTTGCTTTGTCCAAGCCGTAACCTCAAGGCAAGAAGGAAGGGATTTTCTTTCCACTATTAAAGAATGATAACGTGTAGCCTCAAAAGGGTTGGGTAGCTTTCTGAATATATCTTTTGAGTTATGGTAAATCATGGATGTTTTACCGTGCATAAGTCGGGCGGCGTTAACGATTCTTGCGCCAAAGCAGTATCCTATTGCCTGATGCCCCAGGCAAACACCGAGTATCGGTATCTTGCCGGAGAAATATTTTATTGCTTCGCAGGATATTCCGGCTTCTTCGGGCCTGCCTGGCCCGGGAGAAATTATTATCCCCTTTGGCCTAAAATCCTCCATCTGCTCAATATCTATCTTATCATTACGAAAAACCTTAACACTCTGACCTAATATACCTAAATACTGTACCAGGTTATAAGTAAAAGAGTCATAGTTATCGATCATTAAAATCATTCTTTTTCTCTCCATGCCCTTGCGCCAAGCTTCTCTAATTTACTCTCAATGTTCTCATATCCTCTTTCAAGATGATAAAGTCTGGAAATGGAAGTCTTGCCCCTGGCAGCCAGGCCGGCTAAGACTAAACAAGCCGAAGCCCTAAGGTCAGAGGCCATAACCGGAGCCCCGGATAATGATTTTACTCCTTCAACAATAGCGTGCGGACCCTCGCGCTGGATATGCGCTCCCATACGGTTAAGCTCGGCAACATGCATAAATCTGTCAGGATAGATTTTTTCCGTGACTACCGTTATGCCTTCTGCCAGGCTCATCAGGCTCATCATCTGGGCCTGCATATCAGTCGGGAAACCCGGATAAGGCAAAGTAGTAATATTTACCGCTTTAAGAGGTCTTTTATAACGTATATGTATCGAACCGTCAGATTTTGTTATGCCCGCTCCTGACTCTTCCAGCTTATCAATCAAAGCGCCCAGGTGCCTTAAACAGATATTCTTTATTAATATATCGCCCTTGGTAATTAAGGCTGCCAGGATCATCGTACCGGCCTCAATCCTGTCAGGTATAATCGTGTGCGTAACACCGTGTAAAGACCTAACACCTTCTATCTCTATTACAGGCGTACCATGCCCCTTAATCTTTGCGCCCATCTTTATCAGGAACTCCGCCAAATCAACTACTTCGGGCTCGCACGCCGCAGCTTCAATAACTGTCCTGCCATCCGCCAATACGGCTGTCATCATAACATTATCCGTGGCCAATACCGAAGAACCGTATACTCCTCCCAGATAAATATGCGCACCTTTTAGTTTCTTTGCATTGGCAAGAACATAACCCTCTTCGATATCGATATCCGCACCCAGGGCTTTTATCCCCTTTAAATGCAAATCCACCGGCCTTACTCCGATAATGCATCCTCCGGGAAGCGAAACTTTTGCCTTTTTAAGCCTCCCTAAAATAGGGCCTAATACGCAAAATGAAGCGCGCATGGTGGAAACAAGCTTATAATCCGCTATATAACTAGGACTTTTTAAAGCAGTAACGTGAACTCCACCCTTCTCAAATTCGACCCCCTTACCCAAAGAACGGAGAATCTTAACCATGGTATACGTATCTCTTAATTCGGGAACGCCCTTGATAATGCAGGCGTCATCCGTAAGAAGCGTGGCTGCCATGATAGGCAGAACAGAGTTTTTTGCCCCTGAAACCGTAACTTCCCCCTTTAACTTTAATCCGCCTTCAATTATAAGCTTATCCATATCTCCATCCTTTAGTTTCTTTTAACGTAAAAACTTTCTTAAAACCATTATTCTCTCTATATTATTATAATCCCTCAAGACCTCAATCAATTCAAATTCTTTTATATCCTTTAAGATATTGGTTACTTCATCTTTCTGCCTGAAACCAAGCTCCATAATCAGATACCCGCCGGTTTTCATATAAGGGCAGCAGTCTCTTAGAATCTTACGGTAGAATTTTAAACCATCAGGTCCTCCATCAAGAGCCTTCCGCGGCTCAAACTGAATCTCTCTTGCAAGTTTTTTAATTTCGGAACTTAGAACATACGGAGGGTTAGTTACAATAATATCATACTTGCGGCTTTTATTAAGGTTAGAGAATAAATCGCTCTTAATAAAATTAACATTTAGCTTATTAGCCAGGGCATTATCTCTGGCAACCTTCAGCGCGCTCTCGCAGATATCTACGGCATCTAATACCGCATTAGGGATACTCTTAGCTAAAGCCAGGCCAACACATCCCGAACCAGTACACAGGTCAAGCATGCGTAAGCTATCAGGTATAGATTCTTTAGCGTATTTTAGAGCCACTTCAACCAGTATTTCGGTCTCCGGCCTGTGGATCAACACATCTCTGTTCACTTTAAGCTCTAACCCTAGAAACTCCGACTTACCCAGGACGTACTGTAAAGGCTCCCCCTTCATCCTCCTTATAAAAGCTTCTACAATGGCTTTCTGCTCTCTGCCGGTTAAATACTCTCGGGACTTAAGATGCAAAGAAAGCCTATCGCAATTTAATACATCCGTAAAAAGAATTTCCGCCTCATTCATGGTTATTCTTCTCTTTTGCCTCTCTATCGGCTTTTATAAGTGCATCAGAAATCTCTTCAAACTCACCTTCCAGTATAGCTTCTAAATTATGGGTAGTAAAGTTAATACGGTGGTCTGTCACTCTTCTATCCGGAAAATTATAGGTGCGGATCTTCTCGCTGCGGTCTCCGGAGCCTATCTGTGATTTTCTTTCCTGTGAAAGCTTCTTGGATTCTGCCTCTTTTTTTGCATCCAAGAGCTTTGCACGCAAAACCCTCATTGCCTTAACTTTGTTCTTTGTCTGTGACCTCTCATCTTGACAAGCCACCACTACTCCGCTGGGTATATGCGTAATCCTGACCGCAGAATCAGTCTTCTGCATATGCTGCCCTCCCGGACCGCTTGAACGGTAGGTGTCTATCCTAAGGTCATCCGGTGAAATCACAAGATCTACTTCTTCGGGTTCCATTAAAACGGCTACCGTAGCAGTAGAAGTATGAATCCTGCCTTGAGACTCGGTGGCAGGAACACGCTGCACGCGGTGGACCCCGCTTTCAAACTTAAGCCTCCGGAAGACATCCTTTCCTTTTACCGCGAAAGAAACTTCTTTAAATCCTCCTGATTCATTAGTAGCTGCGGACATAATTTCCACAGACCAGTTTTTTTTCGCGGCATATTTTGTGTACATCCGGTAAAGGTCTGCGGCAAAAAGGCCCGCTTCATCCCCTCCCGTACCCTGCCTTATTTCTACGATACAATCCCTGTTTGCATCCTTATCTTCTTCGATAAGCGACTCTTTTATTTTCTGTCCAACTTCCTCTTTCTTATTTTTAAGCTCCTCAAGCTCTTTCTTGACCAGATTGATAAAATCATCATCGTGTTTTTCTTTTAAGACAACTTCTAACTCAACAGCTTCCTTGGTTATCTTTTCGTATTCGCGAAGAAGCAAAACAGGCTCTCTTATTGCGGAAAGTTCTTTAGCCAGCCTGCTGGATTTCTCACGGTCAGAAATTATCTCCGAAGAACTAAGGAGTGATTCTATCTCTTTATATCTTTCTTCAAGCTTTTTAAGTTTTTCAAACATAATATACCAAGAGCCGTTTTATTTTACTTTTCCGTATTTTTTCATGAATTTATCCACTCTACCGGCAGAATCCACAAACTTCTGCTTACCCGTGAAAAACGGATGGCACTTTGAACAAATCTCAACTCTGATGCTCGGGCGGGTAGAGCGCGTATGAATAGTCTCCCCGCAGGCGCAAACAATCGTGCTTTCTTTGTAATTAGGGTGTATTTTCTCTTTCATTTTCTCTCCTTTTTTACTGATTCATACTGTTTAAGAATTCCTCGTTGTTTTTAGTTTTACCCAGTTTGCCGATTAAAAGCTCCATTGCCTCGACATTATTAAGCTCATTAAGAACCTTTCTTAATATCCATGTTTTTTGCAAGACATCCGGCTTAACAAGAAGTTCTTCATGGCGGGTATTAGAACGCTTAATATCGATAGCCGGATAAATCCTGCGCTGAAAAAGATTTCTATCAAGCTGGATTTCCATATTGCCGGTGCCCTTGAACTCTTCAAAAATTACCTCGTCCATACGGCTACCTGTATCGACAAGCGCTGTCGCTATAATCGTCAAGCTCCCGCCTTCCTCTACTGCCCTTGCCGCTCCGAAAAATCTCTTGGGTTTCTGGAGCGCATTGGAATCGACTCCGCCTGAAAGAACCTTTCCGCTGTGCGGGACAACCGAATTATAAGCTCTTGCCAACCTGGTAATACTATCAAGCAGAATAACGACATCGCGCTTATGTTCCACTAAACGCTTAGCCTTCTCAAGGACTATCTCCGCTACCTGCACATGCCTTTCAGGTGGCTCATCGAAAGTAGATGAAATAACCTCTCCCCTAACATGCCTTTGCATATCAGTAACCTCTTCGGGACGCTCATCAATCAAAAGAACGATTAGAATCGCATCCGGATTATTGGTAGTTATGGCGTTGGCGATCTTCTGAAGTAAAACAGTTTTACCGCTGTAGGGCTGCGCGACAATTAAACCGCGCTGCCCCTTTCCGATCGGAGCAAGAAGATTCATTATCCTCATGGATATTTCATCGGGCTTAGTCTCAAGTCCGAATGGCACGTGCGGATAAACGGGCGTTAAATTATCAAAGAGCACCTTCTCTTTAAGCTCTTCGGGATTCTCGAAATTTACCGCCTCAACCTTAAGAAGAGCAAAATATTTCTCCCCTTCCTTAGGCGGCCTAATCTGGCCCGAAACAGTATCCCCCGTCCTAAGATCAAATTTTCTGATCTGCGAAGGCGATATATATATATCATCCGGACAAGGCAAATAATTATAATTGGGGCTTCTTAAGAAACCGAAGCCTTCGGGCAAAATTTCAAGTACGCCCTCTCCAAACATAAGGCCTTCTTTTTCGGCCTGCGCCTGTAAGATTTTAAATATCAAATCCTGTTTTTTAAGCCCGCTGGTGCCGTTAGCATTAAGCTCCTTAGCAAGCTTATTTAATTCTGTTATTTTCATGTCTTTCAAATTCTTAATCTCTAGTTTCTCCACATATCCTCCTGATTTTAAAATTACCTTACACTAAAAACCACTTCTTCCAAAATACCCTTAACCTGGCTTTTTACCCTCTTAGGGGCAAGATTATTATCTATGATAAAATCCGCCGTGCGTAGTTTCTTGCTTAACGGAATCTGTTTTTTAATTCTACTTAATGCCTGGGACTTTGTTACCCTCTTAAGCTTCATTAGTCTTTTGAGCAGGTTTTTCCGGCTGCAATTGACTACAACAATATAATCTGCGATGCTATCGAGCTTAGCCTCAAACAACAGGGGGGCATCCAAAACTACTACTCCATTCTTGATATTTTTAACCCTGGACTTTATATCCCTGGATATCACCGGGAGCATTATTCTATTCAGCTGATTAAGCTTTCTGCGGTCACTAAAAACTAACCCTGCGAGTTTTTGACGGTCGATACTTGCGCCTTTTTTTAGAATATCCTCTCCGAAAACCCTAACTATCTTTCTATATGTATCTGTACCGCAACTTAAATAAGAATGGCCTATTCTATCGGCATTAATAACCTTAGCCCCGAGAGTCCTGAAAAAACCCGCAACAGTAGTCTTGCCGCAACCGAAAATACCGGTTACCCCGACAATAACCTTTTTAAGCCTTTTTTGCCTTTTCATATAGACTGAGGTATTCCTTTGCCGAAGAATCCCAGGAAAAATCAGAATTCATTGCATTCAATAAAAGCCTGGACCATTTATCTTTATCTTTGTAGGCATTAAATGCCTTTTTTACCGTATTCATAAAGTCCTTCTCATTATAAGTCAAGAATAAAAACCCGTTATCCGAATTTACGCTATCCGCCAGGCCTCCGGTCTTAAAAACCACCGGTATAGAGCCATACTTTAAAGCAATCATCTGCCCCAGCCCGCAAGGTTCGTATTTCGAAGGCATGAAGAACATATCTGAACCTGCATAAATTCTGTGGGCAAGAGAATCATCAAACTTAAGGTTTACCGATATACATCCCGGGTTCTTGCCAGCTAAGTCCATGAAACATTTATGGTATTTTTCGTCTCCCTGTCCTAAAATCACAAACTGGGCTCCCATACCGCATATCTTTTCAACGGTTGAAGCAAGCATATCAAAACCCTTTTGTTCCGCCATTCTCGATACTATACCGATAAGAGGGACATGCTCGTCAACTGATAAATTGCATAATCGCTGCAGATTGGCTTTATTAGCTTTTTTCCCGGTCAGGTCTTTACGGTGGAAATTCTTGAATATAAACCTATCAGTCTCAGGGTCCCATATGCTATAGTCAACCCCGTTTAGTATCCCGCATAATGCATCTCGCCTCTCGTTTAACACGCCTTCCAAACCAAAACCGTATTTGCTTGTCCTTATCTCCCTGGAATATGTCGGACTTACCGTATTGATGAAATCAGAGAATATTATGCCTGCCTTTAATATATTGATATTCCCGAAGAATTCCAAACCCTTGACAGAAAACAATTCCCGGTCAAGATTCAATGCTGCAAACTGCTCGGGCGGAAATATGCCCTGATAACCCACATTGTGTATCGTCAAGATAACTTTAATCTTTTCGTAAAAGTTATCTTTATTCGCCGAAAACTTTAAGAAAACCGGAATAAGCGCTGCCTCCCAGTCATGCACGTTGATAACATCGGGCCTAAAACCTACTGTTTTTAATGTTTCCAGGCCTTTCCTGCAGTAATATGAGAAACGCGCAAGATTATCGCTGTAATCTCTACCGTTTTCTCCGTAAAGTCCTTTACGGAAGAAAAAATCATCTTTTGCGATAAAGTATACTTTTATATCTTTTCCTATTTTACACCAATAGACGCAATCGCTAAGCTTCTTAATATCCTCTCCCGAGTCTTTAACAGCCCGGTAATAAGGCATAAAAACAGCTACTTCTTGCCCTTCCTTTTCAAGGGCCTTTGGCAAAGCGTAAGCTACATCCGCTAAGCCGCCGGTTTTGGCGAATGGAACTACCTCGGAAGAAAAAAACGCAATTTTCATATTATATGCTTAGAATTATTTAGACCTAGACGGTATAATCGGACATATCCAGCCAATCACGGCCTTTCTTAATATCTACAATTACCGGAACGTCTAAAGCAAGGACGTTCTCCATCCTTTCCTTTACTAATCCTGCTAATAACGCAAATTCTCTTTCCGGAACATCGAACAAGAGCTCATCGTGAATCTGCAGTATCATTTTAGAATCAAACTTTTTATCCCCGATAACATGATAAATATTTATCATGGCCAATTTAATAAGGTCTGCGGCAGAGCCCTGAATCGGAGTATTTACCGCCTGGCGTTGCGCAAACTGGCGTACTGCCATATTCTTGCTTTTTATCTCCGGAAGGTACCTCCTCCTGCCGAGGATAGTAGTAACAAATCCTTCCTGCTGCGCTTTCTTTATCTGGCTTTCGATATATTCTTTGACCCTGGGATAACGCAGGAAATACGCGTCGATAAAGACTTGCGCCTCGTCAACCGGAATATTCAGGTCCCTGCTTAAACCAAATGAAGTAAGGCCATAAATAATTCCGAAGTTCACCCTTTTTGCGCTATCGCGCATCTGCGGGGTAACTTCCTCTTCCTTTACCGAATAAATGAAGCTGGCCGTGGTTTTATGTATATCGCCTTTTTCATAAAATGCTTTTGTAAGACTCTCATCCTTTGAAAGATGCGCCAGTATCCTTAACTCTATCTGCGAATAATCGCAGGAGACAAGCAGGTTATTCTTACCGGAAGATATAATTGCCTTTCTTATCTTAGAACCAATCTCCGTCTTAATCGGTATATTTTGAAGATTAGGGCTGCTTGAACTTAACCTCCCTGTTTCTGTCACGCACTGATTAAAAACCGTATGCACTTTTCCGGTATCTTTATCAATTAACTTAGGCAGCGCATCTATATATGTAGTTTTTAGCTTTACCAGTTGACGATACTCCAGTAATAGCGCCGGGAGCCTATGCTTAGAAGCGAGCTTATTCAATACTTCTTCGTCTGTGGAAGGCCCGGTTTTAGTCTTTTTTAACACCGGCAGTTTTAACTTATCGAATAGGATCACCCTGAGCTGTTTAGGAGAATTTATGTTGAAATTAGAACCGCTTATGGCGTAAATCTCTTCCTCCAATTTCAAGGCTTTTTTGCCTACTTCCCTAGAAAGCCCCGTAAGTAGCTTTGAGTCAAGGGTTATACCGCAAAGCTCCATCTCTGCTAAGACTTCTGACAATGGCATTTCGGTATTATTAAAAAGCTCCCAAAGTCCCTTATCTTTAAGTTCTATCTCTAGTATCTCCCTTAATTCTCTGATAAAAATGATGCTCTCCAAAGTACTCAATCCTTTGGCATTAGGTAATTTATCCAGATATTTCAAAGCCAGGCTGTCAATATTAAAATCTAATTGTGACGGATTAAGAAGGTATCCCGCAATCATTATGTCAAAAGAGAAACCCTTGGTATTAACCCCTTTTTTAGCAAGGAAGGTTTTTATCCTTTTAAGGTCATGGCCGGTTTTTTTAACGGAATCATCAGCAAGAAGTTTTAAAAGAACAGCGCTAAATTCTTCGGCAAAAAGATAAACTCCGTTACATGAAAAATAAATCTTTCCGGATTCTTCCAAATACAGGATTAATTCCCTCTTAGACTTGACAGCCCTGCCTAACTCCTCCTCATCGCACAATTTAATGTTAATTACGGATTCCTTATTATCACTAAATTTTAACTCTGAAAGAAATTTATTAAATTCCAGCCTTTTAAATAAACCCGCCAGCCTTTCTATGTCAGGGCCTTTAATTTTAAGGTCTTCAAGAGATACACCTAAATCAATATCCGGGCTTAATTTGACCAGCTCTTTATTTAATATTATTCTTTCTTTATTCTCTGCTATTGACTGGCGTATTTTCTCTTTTTTAACTTTATCCAGATTCTTTATAATGTTCTCTGCCGAGCCGAACTCACGCACCAGCTCTGAAGCATTTTTCTCTCCAATGCCAGGAATCCCGGGGATATTATCTGAGCTGTCACCCATAAGGCTTAAAATATCAGCTATTCCTTCAGGTTTAACCCCAAACAAACTAAAAACTTTTTCTTCGTTGTAAATAATACCTCCATCCTTATAGGGATTTAAAACCCTGACATTTTTCCCTACCAATTGCAAAATATCCTTATCAGAACTTATAATGGTAACTTTTAGTTTCAATGAAGCATTGCTTAGGGCCAAATATGCTATTATATCGTCTGCCTCAAAGCCCTCCCTCTCAATTATCGGTATTCCGTAGGCGGAAATAATCTCCTTGATTACGGGTATTTGGCTAGAGAGCTCATCGCTCATTTTGGGCCGGTTTATCTTGTACTGCGCGAATTTCCTGGAACGGAATGTATCGCGGGAAACATCAAAACAAGCCGCAATAAACTCTGGCTTTTCTTCCTTTAATATCTTATTTAATATGTTTACAAAACCGTATACTGCATTGGTTGGCTCACCGGAAGAAGTACTTAAACCCTTAATAGCGTAAAAAGCCCTGTAGCAGAAAGCAGTAGCGTCTAATAAATACAACCCTTTACCGTGCATAAATAAGTAGTCTGGAAATCAATTTTGGTAGGGAGCTTATAAAAGTGGTCCTATCTTGATAACGCCCGGCGCTGGGTCCTGAGAATAAACTCCTCGATGTCTTTATTTTCCGGATCCAGGTACTGGGCATCTAACGCTTCTTTTACGGCAGTAGCAAAATCTTCTTTTTCGTAGCTGACTTTGGCATTCTTGAGGTGCTTACTGGCTTTCAGTTTATCATCCTGCCCTAACGCGTGTTTTTCGTTAGCCACATCTTTCATGAGGTTTACTACCTCTTTTTCTGCGGAGTCTTTTACTGGATTGGGAGAAAAAACCAACTTGATATCCTCTAAGCGCTGCCTTGCCATCTGGGTCCAGGGATCAT
>CAZSQC010000003.1:23410-39702 GCA_964608955.1 uncultured Planctomycetales bacterium
TAAATCACCCAATTCAACCCTCTTGTTCCAGCAATATGCCGCTTTACTAAATTGACGCTTGCCCTCATAATAAAGTGCCAAATTAGTGTAAGCGCTTAAATAATAAGGATCGATCTTTAATGCCTTAAGATAACTTTCCAGGGCCCTCTCATCCATGCCCTTTGATTCATAGATTACCCCTAAATCGTTGTAAGCCACCGAATAACCCGGGTCCAGTTCCACGGCTTTCTGATAAAGCTTCATAGCCGCATCCAGATCTCCGATATCCTGCGCCCTAACTCCTTCCTCGCGATAGGTCCGTGCCTGCTCTTTTATGGCATCTGCCTCTTCCTGTTTTACAAATTCATCACTGCCTTGGGCAAAAGCCGCAGAACAAAAAAGCAAAAGGAATAAAGCTATAACCGGGAGTTTGTTAAATTTTAAGTTGGCGTTTTTATAAAACATAAGTTGATATAATTATATACTTTAAAGGCCGAACGTCAAGAAAAAAATAAACTAAATTAACGCGGACATTGATAATGCAGGATGCCCTTTATTTTTCAAAAAACCCGCCAATTTCTCGGAATCAACGGCATCGTCTTCATCCGCTATCTTTTCCAGAAGATTTACCTCTCCATCCTGCAGCGCTAATGCATTTATTCTCTCGCCTATCTCGCTTTTTAAAAATTTAGAAATCCACACTAAACGCCTCAAGCCACCTTCCGCAGAAATAAATTTCCTGCTTAAGATACAATTCCTGCTTATCCCCAGAAATCCCGGAGTCTGAACACCCCTGCCAACAAATTCAACTAACTCTGAAAAATTCATGCCGCAAGGCGTTACTCCTTCGTAAGAACGGTGGACTACCATAAAACCCTTAACTTCAGGTATAACGGCAACAATGCATTCCGGGAAGCCGCAAGAAGTCTGCGGGCTATCAATTAGAGAATACATACTTACCCTCTCTACGGTATGATTAGAAATTTTCCTGACGCAATCATTCACATTCTCCCACTGCCCAAGTTTTCTATTTAACAACCTCCCCTTAGGTACCGGCTGGTTAGGGCCCGAAGGAACCATTTTAAATGAGTTTCCCGCATCAAGCCAGGAGTATGCCCCGCACAACCCTAGGCGCTCGGGAGTAACAATGCATACATGATTAGGAGCAATAGACTGGCAGATCGAACATGAATAATATGTATCTACGCATTCGTCCGTAATCTTACTAAGGCTCTCATCGCGATGTTTAAATATAGCCTTTGCCTGATCCGCAATCCGGTTAACGGCTTCTTTATCAGTACATAATATTACCTCAACTTTATCCACTACGTTTGCGTATTCCCTGTGAAACATACGGTAGAGTATAATCCCGATATCTTTAAGCCTCAAGCCCGCGTCTATCGCTCTGTGGGATATCTTTATGCAAACACAATCACGCTGCCCCATATGGATTAAGCCGTAGCAGTAATTAAGAAACCGGTGGATGTACCGTTCAAAAAGCGGCTCAAAGCTTTTTTCCATCCTCTTTCCGCAAACCTTCACCATGATCGCCAGAGAAAAGTCTGCTCTATGTTTACTCAATACATCCAGATCAGGTCCTTGCACCTCTATCTTGGCGTCAGATACATCCTCTTCTTTGGCTGACAGGACAAGCTCTACAGCCTGGCCAGCCTTACATCCAAAACCAATAAAAGGCTCTTTTGAAGAAAACCTCTCGCCTTCAAACACATAACTATAAGGAACAGGAATATCCATAAGGATTCTTTCCCTGCGGCCTTCTTCAACCAACCCTGCTAGCGTCTCTTTCTGTAGCATCTTTAAGCCTATTAATTATGTTTCCGGCCAGCATCAAGCTTATTACTATACTGTCTTTTTTTACCACGCTGCCACAAGCAAAAATATCCTTGTTGCTGGTGCACATCCAGCCGTCAACCAAAACAAAATCATTATCCACTTTAATATCAGACCCTTTTAGGAAATCTATATTGGACTTATACTCTCCCATAAATAAAACCGCGCAGACCCCGAAAACCTTGCCGCTCTTAAGCTTGATTGCCTGGACTTCCCCTTCTCCAAGTATCTCCGCTGCCGCGTCATTGATGACCTCAATATCAGGGTGGATTAAAGAAGGATCAAAAACAGATTCACTAAGAAGCTTAACTTCAGTTTTATACTTCTCGCAGATTACCTGCGACATCTTTAACGCAAGCACATCGCTGCCTACTACACAAACAGTGCTGGCTATATAATGTTTAAGAAAACTTTTTGCATCATCAAGGGTATAAAGACGAAAAACGCCCCTCTTTCTTGCTCCGGGTATTTCCGGGACAACAGGGCTTCTCCCGGAAGAAATAACAAGGATATCGTAATTTATACTACCTTTGTCTTTAAAATAAAGCTGTTTCTTGGAGGTGTTAATTGCTCCTGCGCGCTTATTCTTGATAAAACTAATATTATTATTTACATACCACTCTTCGCTGCAAAGAAAGATACCGTCTTCATGCGTTATTCCGCTTATAAAATCCACTAATTTAAGATGGTCATACGCCGGATAGTCTTCGTCTGTTATCAACGTAATACGGCAATCTCTATCCTCCTCTCTGATCCGCCGGGCGATATTGTGGCCCGAAACTGAAGCTCCTAAAATAACTACGTGGTTATTCATATGCGATTAAAGATTGCTGGCGTCAAGGACCTTCGGAACCAGCTTATTCCAACCAATGGGCATTATATGCACTCCCTGGCTTAAGGGCTTAAGTTCCTTAATAAGCCTTGAGGCGATATTAACCGAACATGCCTGTTTATCCTCTGCTTCATCGATTTCCTTAATCAATCTCTCGGGTACAAAAACTCCGGCGACATTATCATTCATATACTTCGCCATTGTCGAGGATTTAAGCAAAACTATTCCGGCTAATATTTTTGTTTTTAAATGGCTGGTTCTTTTTACGAAGCTCTCGAAAACCTCTATATCATACACCGCCTGAGTTTGGAAAAACTCGGCTCCTGCGGCAATCTTCTTCTCCATCTTGAAGATTTCGGGCTCAATTGGATCAGCCCCCGGATTAACAACCGCTCCCAGACAAAATTCAGGAGGAATTCCGGTTAGTTTATTATCCTTCATATCTAAACCCATTGTCAGCTTCTTTGCGACCTGCAAAAGCTGCACCGAATCCAAATCAAAAACCGGTTTGGCCTCCGGATGGTCGCCCGCAGTAGTATAATCACCGGTAAGAATCAAAATATTGTTTATCCCTAAAGCCGCGGCTGATAAGAGGTCTGATTGCAAAGCCAGCCTATTACGGTCGCGGCAGGTAATTTGCAATATGGTTTCAAAGCCATTTTCCTTAAGTATGCGGCATGCGGCAAGAGAACCCAAACGCATTACTGAATTCTGCAGGTCAGTAACGTTTATGCCATCGACTCTCCCCATAATCAACTGGGCGTCCTTTATTATCTGCCCTAAGTCTATGCCTTTAGGAGGGCCTATCTCAGATGTAACGATAAATTTTCCCGAATTTAGTTTATCCTTAAAATTCATCTTGTTTTCCTTTACCATTTTTTAAATATAAAAAATACCGCGGCAATAATAAGTATAAAACCCACCGCAAAATTCCAACGGAATTCTTCTTTAAGATAGAGCACGGAGAAAACGACAAATACCAAAAGCGTAATTACTTCCTGGATTGTCTTTAGCTGCACTGCACTAAACCTGTAGTGGCCGTACCTGTTTGCAGGTACCTGAAAACAATACTCCAGGAAAGCAATACCCCAACTAGCCAATACGACAATCCAGAGGGGCGAATCTTTATATCTCAAATGCCCATACCAGGCAAAGGTCATAAAGATATTTGAAATTAACAAAAGAACTACTGTCTTCATAAACTAAAGCTGCAGCTTGCAGGCGTTCACTAAATTACGCATTAACATTACAACTGTCAAAGGCCCTACTCCTCCGGGGACCGGAGTGATATAAGAAGCATTCCTACTGGCAGTCTCAAATTCTACGTCTCCTACGATTTTATCACCCAGACGATTAATACCCACATCTATAACAACTGAATCTTTCTTAATCCAATCCCCCTTTATAAGTCCTGCCTTGCCAACCGCAACAATCAGGACTTCTGCTTTTTCAACGTGCTCCTTAAGCTTATTGGCTTCACTTGTCGCTATATGGCATACCGTAACAGTGGCAAACTCATCCATAAGCATAAGCGCCAGGGGCTTACCGATGATTTCGCTATGCCCAATAACCACTGCATCCTTGCCGCGCAATTGCACTCCGCTGAATTTTATAAGTTCAAGCGCTGCCGCAGCAGTACAGGGTATAAATTTGGGCCGGCGCAATAAAAGCGCGCCTAAGTTCTCGGGATGCATTCCCTCAACATCTTTATCTGGGCTGATGCAGGAACTTATCCTCCCGCAATTTATGCCCTTAGGAAGAGGGAAATCTACTATAATGCCGTTAACGCTCTTTTCTCTATTAAGCTTATTTATAAGTCCTACCAAGCATTCCTGCGTTGTATCTTCCGGCAAACTCTCAAGCTTAAAGTTAACACCCAGCTCATTTGAGACTTTCATCTGGGACTTAACATAAGATGATACGCCGTGATTCTCGCCTACTGCTATGCTTACAAGCGTAGGCGCAAAACCAAGAGAATTAATCTGCCTCTTTATCTCCTCCTTTATACCGGATGCTATAATCTTACCTTCCAATAATGTCGGCAACTATATCCTCCGTTTTACTCCTTAATAATTTTACCCTCTTGCCGTTCTTTCTTAACTCTGCCAGGACCGGACTAAGAAAGGCTCTTTCTTTTATCAACTTTAAATTTATTTTAACGTTTAAAGAAGCAGCAAAAAAAGCGGATTCGAAGAAGACTGCCGCTACTCCAATGTCACTAATCAAATTAGGATTACATTTTCTTGATAAAGACATGGTTAATTCGGCTCCTTGAAGACAAAGCCTGGATAACATAAACGGCACATTTAAAGAATCCCTTAAATTTCCGGAGGCGTAAGCTACGGCATCTAAATCTACAAGCCGCATAAACTCAAACCTTAATGATTCAGATTTCTTTAACGCAGACTTTAACCATTTCTCATTTTTTGCGTATTTAGGTTTACCGATAGTAAAATTCAGCGTCATGCTTAATAAAGCCGCAGCCATAGCAGCGCAAAGGGCAGCTGCCGAACCCCCTCCCGGGGCAGGAACCCTGGAAGATAGATGGTCAAGATACTTATCAATAGGAAACTTATTGTATTCTTTCATCAATAGATAAAACCCCCCTGCAATTCAAAAGCATCCTTAATTAGGGAAAACTTACCTTCGTTCAAAGAATAATCTATTGAAAGCACATCAAACCTTGCTTTTGCGCCTAACAAATTATTACTTTTAAGAAAAACTAAAGCTGCCTTAGAAATCTGCCTTTGCTTACCCGGTAAAACCGACTCACTCCCCAAACCGAATTTATTCGTGCTCCTGGACTTAACTTCGATAAAACAGATAAATCCCTGCTCCTTCGCTATAATATCTACCTGCCCAAGCTTTGTTGTATAATCAAAACAGATAATTTCGTAACCGTTCTTTCTAAGAAAATTGACGGCTAATCTTTCACTTTCTTCCCCTAAAGCCTTATTGCCCTTAAACACCCGCAAATGTCTTTCTGTGTATAGGGCAGGGCCCTATACTCTTGAGTAAATCCCTATGTTCCCTGGTAGGATAGCCCTTATGCCTTGCAAAGCCATATGCAGGATAAACTTTGTCATAGTTGAGCATCATCCTATCCCTAATAACCTTAGCCAGGATTGAAGCGGCTGCTATACTTAATGATTTAGAATCACCCTTAATAATAGCCTGATTCAGAAAGGGAAGCTTTAGGGGCATATTGCCGTCGACAATCACGTAAGTATTCTTAACGCTCGCCTCAGGCATCCGGCGTATTAAATTCTTGACTGCTTCCTCCATTGAAAAACGGGTAGCCTCCCGGATATTTATCCGGTCAATTATCTTCTCGCCGGCAATGCCCAATCCGAATGCGCAAGAATTTATTATCTCGGAAAAAGCAGATTCACGTTCCCTTAAGTTAAGCTTCTTGGAATCGTCGATTTTATGCTCAAATTCTGTTTTCTTTAGGTGTACTGCCGCAGAAACCACCGGACCTGCCAAAGGGCCTCGCCCGGCCTCATCAACTCCGATAATGACCTCAAAGCCTTTTTTTAAGAATTTCTTCTCGTAAAAGAGCTTTTTATCAGGCTTTATCCGACTGGGTATCAATCTTTGTGGCGCGCTTTCCAACTTTATTTCTCAGGTAATAAAGCTTAGCCCTTTTTACTTTTCCTGAACGTATAAGTTCAATGCGCTCAATACTGGGGGAATACAAAGGGAAAACTCTCTCGATCCCTTCGCCATAGGAAACCTTTCTTACCGTAAAATGTTCTTTTATGCCGCTACCCTCTTTGGATATCACCACTCCCTCAAACGGGTGCAGACGAAACTTATCAGGGCCTTCCGGTATCCTGGTAAGTACTTTCACGGTATCTCCTACGTTAAACTTAGGTACTTCTTTTTTGATCTGCTGTGACTCGATTAATTTCAACTTATCCATTAAAACCTCCTTAGAGTTTTATTTTAAAAGGTCCTTTCTCCTGCTTCTTGTAGTCTTTAACGCCTGGATTTTTCTCCATAACGCTATTTTTGTATGGTCCCCCGATAATAGGACATCGGGAACCTGCATGCCGCAGAAATCCGCCGGCCTTGTATAGTGCGGATATTCTAATAGATTACCTTCAAATGACTCAAAATTCAAGGAATTTTTATCTCCTAACACTCCCGGAATAAGCCTTACTACCGCGTCTATCAAAACCATGGCCGGCAATTCTCCTCCGGTCAGGACATAATCGCCTATCGATATCTCTTCATCCGCCGCTTTTCTTACCCGTTCATCCACGCCTTCATAATGCCCGCATATTAGAACAATATTCTTTAGTTTAGAGATTCTCTTGGCAGCACCCTGATTAAACTTCTTCCCCTTAGGACAGAGCAATATAACCCTTGGATTAAGACGCTTAAGGCTTTTTAAGCAGTTATAGATAGGCTCTACGCGCATAACCATGCCGGACCCGCCACCGAAAGGACGATCATCCACTTTACGGTGCTTATCTGAAGTAAAATCACGCAGGTCATGCGTGTATATACGGATTTTCCCTTTCTCTTGTGCGCGCTTTACGATAGACTCGTTAAGCACCGCATCAAACATTCCGGGGAAAATAGTTAAAACGTCTATTCTCATGATAAGGTTTGCTCCCTAAGAAAGGTAACAAGAAAATTTCTCTTGAATTCCGTAAAATTACCTTCTTTTATCGAATTACGCACTTTACGCATAAGGTCAAGAAAGAAGTAAACATTATGCAAAGACAAGAGAGTAAGCCCAAGCATCTCCTGTGCATTAAACAAATGCCTTAAATACGCGCGGCTGAAATTTCTGCAGGTATAACAGGAGCAGTTTTCATCGAGCGGATTTAAATCTTCAATATAGGGAGAATTTCCTATCTTCACTTTTCCCGTACTGGTAAAAGCCGTGCCATTCCTTCCGTAACGGGTAGGAACGACACAATCAAACATATCAACTCCCCTCTCAACCGCCTCCAATATATCCTGAGGATAACCTATGCCCATTGCATACCTGGGCTTATGCAAAGGAAGTAGCCCTGCCGTAACTTCAAGAATATCATAAATCAAACCGCTTGGCTCTCCCACGGATACTCCGCCGATAGAATAACCGTCAAAATCTATACTGGTTAATTCTTTGGCACAGGCAACACGCAAATCTTCAAAAGTTGCGCCCTGAACAATACCAAAGAGATATTGCGTTTTATTTGATCCTGCTGCTTCCCTTGCTTTCTTGCGCGCAAAGGAACGCCTTGCCCAATCAATAGTCCTTTTCATGGCTATTTGCGCCATATCTTTGGCACAGGGGTAATGAACGCATTCATCAAGCGGCATCATAATATCAGAACCTAAATCGGTCTGGATATCAACGACTTTCTCCGGAGTAAGAAAATGCTTCGAACCGTCAATGTGCGACTGAAACTCAACCCCTTCGTCGGTTAATTTCCTCAAGAGAGAGAGGCTGAAAATCTGGTATCCGCCGCTATCAGTCAATATCGGCTTCTGCCATGAGATAAATTTATGCAAACCTCCGGCTTTACGGATAATATCCAGCCCCGGACGCAGGTATAAATGATAGGTATTAGAAAGCATAACCTGCGCGCCTGCCTCAATTACATCTTTAGGGTAAAGTCCTTTTATTGTAGCATGAGTTCCTACCGGCATAAAACAGGGGGTTTCAATCACCCCATGGCTGGTAGCCAACTCCCCTAATCTTGTCCTAGTTTTCTTATCTTCAAGAATAACCTTAAACATTTCAGATTATAAGCATTGCGTCCCCGTAACTATAAAAACGGTATTTTCTCTCCACTGCCTGGCTGTAAGCTTCTTTCATAAGCTTCTCTCCTGCGAATGCGCAAACAAGCATAAAAAGAGTGGTCTTAGGAAGGTGGAAATTGGTTAAAAGCGCGTTAACGAGACGGAATTTATACCCGGGATAGATAAATAAATCCGTGTGCCCCTCTTTGATACCCTGAGCATAAGTCTCAAGGGCCCTTAGAGAAGTAGTGCCAACTGCAAAGACCTTCGCCTTACTCTCCTGCGCCAACCTTATCTCCTCTTGCAGTTCTTTAGATATCTTAAAATACTCCTTCTCCATTTTATGCTCCGTTATCTCTTCGCAGGTAACCGGCTTAAAAGTACTTATTCCTACATGCAGCGTAAGATACCCTAAGCGTATGCCTTGTGACTTAAGAGCATCAAGCATCTTAACGGAAAAATGCAATCCTGCAGTAGGAGAAGCGATAGCCCCGGAGTTCTTGGCGTAAACCGTTTGATAATGTTCTTTATCTAAATCTTCGGGCTCCCTTTTGATATAAGGAGGAAGCGGAACCTGCCCTAAATCGTATATCGCATCGGCATCTTTAATATCAAAAGATATTTCTTTGCGCGCGCAGATAATACCGACCACTTTTTTATCTTCAAAATATATCTTCTCGCCTATTTTTGTACGGCTGGGCTGGATTAAAGCTTCAAAGATATTCCCGGTTTTTCTTCTCACCAATAAAACCTCTACCTTGCCTCCCGTTGCTTTGTGCCCGATTAATCTGCAGGTAAGCACCTTAGTGTCATTTAATACAATAAGGTCTTTCTCTTTAAGGTACCCGCTTAAATCCTTAAAATCCAGATGCCTGATACCCCCTGTTAGCTTTTCGACTACTAAAAGCCTCGCTGCTGTACGCTCTTTTAAGGGATACTGCGCAATAAGTTCTTTGGGCAGAGTATAATCAAAATCGGATAACTTCATTATTTACCTTCTCTTGGGCAGGAATTCCCTGCTATCAGGGGTTTTGCTGAGTAATTCTTCAAGGTCATCGTAAGAAAATATGGCTATCCCGTCCGGCTTGAGCCCTGAAACAATTCTTAGCTGCTCCGGAAAGAGGTTCGGCGGGTCCAGCATCAGATATAAACCTATACCTACAAAAACTTTTCCTTTTCCGCGTAAAGATAACGCAGAACGCACAAGAACCTTAGAAAGCTGATTGTCAAATGTATAATTCATAAGAATAACGTAGTCGACAAACCCTTCCTCAAGCCATAAAGGCCAGTCCTGAAACATGCTTGAGTACGCCCTTTCGGCTGCAGGGACCACCGCACACGAAACTAACAAAGAAGGATTCTTTTCTTTAACTTTCTTTGATATCCTTCTTACGAGGCTGGTTATTTGTTCACGTCTCCAGTCATCCCAAACCAGAAAGTCTCTTACCGACCTTAAGTCCTTTAGGGGATCCATTTTTGTCCAATCAGTGAAACGCTCTAAATTCTTAACTCCGTACCCGTAGCTTAATCCCTGGTTATTGAACCTGGAACCCGGAATAAAAGGAACAGTCATAGGGTATCTTACATAATCAAGGTGTACTCCGCTAAAAAGAGGATATCTTCTGATCACCTCGTCAACTACTGAAATAATATACTTCGCAACTCTTTGGTCTCCGGGCTCCAAAAAAAGCAGCTCTTCTCTTAAATAGTATTTATCAGAATCGTTGGGGTTGGACCTGCCGGATATCCTTAAGAATTGATCGCGCGTAAGGAGATCCTTACCGAATTTATCTAATATATCTGCCTTGTCGTTATTGCCCAGGCTCAAAAGATTAATCCATGCAAAAACCTGGATATTCTTCTCCCGGGCCTTTTCAAGCAAAAACTCTATGGTATCAATCCCGCCGGAAGCCTTAAGGATATCCTCGTATTTATTGCGCGCAAAATCCGAAGAATCATAATAAGCGTTGCCGGACTGATAAACCTGCAGGTATATCTGATTAACGCCGGACTTATCGCAGGTATCAATTAATTTTAATACCGCCTCTTTGGAATGAAGAACTTTATTCTTGGAGAATACGCTTACCCATACGCCAAAGGGAAGCTCTTTGTCATTACCTCCCTCGCTAAATCCATACCCCTGGTGAAAAACAAACAGGAAGAAAATAATAATTAAAAAAGATAATCTTTTAGGCATTCTTCTTGCTTCTTTCTATTTGAGAATAAATACAACCGCAATATTTTTGCGTGTAAATACCTTTTGATTTTGCTTCTTCTATCGCCTTCTTAAATCCCGGGCGGAAATCCGCGTAATAAAATTCTACCCCTTCTTCTTTGCTGACTTCTGCGGCTATGCGCTTTAACATCTCATGGTCCTGGTAGGGGCTTACCAAGAGCGTGGTACTGAAATATTTAAAACCTTTTAATGCCGCCACCCTGGCAGTCTTCTTAAGCCTTAACCTCCAGCAGATACCGCAACGCACAGGGGCATCCTCTTTAAAATTAATGGCCCTGAAAAAATCCTGCGGCGAATATTCGGTATGGACTATTTCTATACCGGGATTTAATACGGAAAGCGCATCTTTTCTCCTGCCGTATTCTAAGAAACAATGGATATTGGGGTTGAAAAACAATCCCGTAACTTCAAATCCCTTGAGTTTCAATACTTCCAACGGATGTATAAGGCAGGGCGCACAGCAAATGTGTATCAATATCTTCATATCTGAACTAAAATGCTAAAACATCTCTTCCTGGTTTTCTTTTGTGTATTTTAAACCGAAATGCTCAAAAGCCGCCTTGGTAGCGGTGCGCCCGCGCGAGGTGCGCTTAAGATACCCTGCCTTAAGCAGATAAGGCTCCACGGTATCGGCGATAGTATCGACTTCCTCATTTAAGCTCGCTGCAAGAGACTCTACTCCCACCGGCCCGCCGGAATAAGAATTAATTATAATTTTTAATACCCTGCGGTCAAGATCATCAAGACCGGCCTCATCGATTTTAAGCTCATTTAAAGATTTTGCAGCGAGTTCAATATCGATAATCTTAACCTTGGAAACTTGCGCATAATCCCTTATGCGCCTTAGAAGCCTGTTAGCTACACGTGGGGTTCCGCGCGACCTGCGCGCTATTTCAAAACAAGCTTCTTCCTTTATGCCGATTTCAAGTATCTTTGCAGAATGTTTTATTATTTTCGCCAAGTCCTCCACCGCATAAAAATCAAGGTTATAAAAGATTCCGAATCTGGCCCTTAAAGGCGCCGCCAGTAACCCGGTACGGGTGGTAGCCCCTATTAAAGTAAAAGGCTTTAAATTGAATTTTATTGTCTTGGCATAAGGACCTTTATCTATGACAAAATCGATTTGAAAATTCTCCATGGCAGGATAAAGGAATTCCTCCACGACTTTCGAAAGCCTGTGTATCTCATCGATAAAAAGGATATCGCCTTTCTCGAGATTGGTTAATATCCCTATTAAGTCTCCGGCACGTTCGATAGCGGGCCCGCTGGTAGCGGTAATCTTGGAACCTGTCTCATGAGCGATAATATGGGAAAGAGAAGTTTTTCCTAATCCCGGAGGGCCGCTCAAAAGAACATGTTCTAAAGGCTCATTCCTTTCTTTAGCCGCCTGTATGGAAACTTTCAGGTTATCGACAATATCTTTGTGCCCGACGAATTCAGAAAATGTATTCGGGCGCAAAGACATATTCAACACTACATCTTCTTCTGATTCACCGGTAGAGGCAACGTTGAAATTACCCCTGATCAGAGCTTCCCTGTTCTCTTCTTTCATAAGGTATGATATTCTCCTTATTCCTTATTATATCTATATCTTCAAATAGGGCATCCTGACGCGCAATAATCTCTTTAATACGGATAAGCTCCAAAACAGCCAGAAAAGTTACGATGATATCAAGCTTATTCCTGGCCTTAGAGAATAATTCAGAAAGCTTGACCTGCGACTTAACCAATAAAAGGTGTAATATCTCGTGCGTGGCATGTTCTACCGTAAACTGGTCCTTAACGACTTCGTAAAATACCTCTTTTGGAACGTCTTTTAAAGCCTTAGAAAAAGCATTAATAAGATCGAATATACTTGCTTCAAAATAAACCGGTTCTTTTTCTCCCTGCTTCTCCTCTATCTGCGTTTTAGGCCTCTTAAATACCTCACGCTGACTTTCCTCCTTCTGACGCAAATCCTGCGCTATCTGCTTAAATTTCTCGTATTCTAATAGCCTTCTTACCAGCTCTTCACGCGGGTCTTCTGCTGCAGCATCCTCGCCTTCTCCCTCCTCAACCGGCAGAAGCATCTTAGATTTAATCTGCATCAGGGTTGCAGCCATTACCAGAAATTCCCCAGCAATATTAAGATCTAAAAGCTGCATTAAATTAAGGTATTCTAAATACTGCTCCGTTACCTTAGAAATAGGAATATCGTAAATATTAAGGTGGTCTTTTTTAACAAGATAAAGGAGAAGGTCTAAGGGACCTTCAAATATTTCAAGCTTAATCTTGTAGTTCATAATTTCATGGCCCCTAACACTTCCTTGATCGTTTTTGACGCAAAATCTCCGGCCTCTTGTCTGCCGCGGTCTAATATTTTCCTTACCACAGTCTTATCGTCAGCTAGAACCTGCCTTTTCTTTTGTATCGGAGTTACTTTATCTACAATGCAGGAGGCCAGTCTTTTTTTGCACTCTGTGCAACCTAGTTTTGCTCCAGTACACCAATCATAAACATTATCTTTGAGTTCCGGACAAAAAATATCATAATAGGAATAAACATTACAGGTCTGCGGATGCCCCGGGTCGCTTACCCTTATTCTTTTTGGATCAGTAAACATAACCGATATTTTTTTTGTTATTTCGGACGGAGAATCTGATATGTTTATAGTATTAAGGTAACTTTTACTCATCTTTCTTCCGTCCACCCCCAGGAGCTTGGGGGTTTGCGTTAGAATTGCATCAGGGTAAGGGAAGACCTCTTTTTTGTACAAATTATTGAAAATCCTGGCTATTTCCCTGGTTAACTCCAGATGCGCAAGCTGATCTTTACCCACGGGAACTTTATCGGCCCTATAGAGAAGTATATCTGCTGCCTGCAAAACAGGGTAACCTAGAAAACCGTAGTTATTAAGATTGCGTGTTTTTACCTCCCTCATCTGTTCTTTATAAGTAGGACAACGCTCAAGCAGACCTAAAGGAGTAAGGCAGGAGAATATCATATAAAGCTTAAGGTGTTCCGGTACTTCGGATTGAATAAATATAGTGGACTTACCCGGGTCTATGCCAACGCTTAGCCAGTCCAAGACATTATCCATGATATAGCCGGGAATTAAAGAAGCATTCTCATATTCGCTCATAAGGGCATGCCAGTCGGCCACCATAAAAAAACACTTGTACTCCTCTTGCATCTTTATCCAGTTATCCAATGCGCCTACCAGGTGCCCTAAGTGCAATTTACCGGTAGGGCGCATCCCGCTCAATATGACTTTATTCATAGTCTTCTTACTATCCTCTCTTCTACATAGGCTTCGATGACATCGCCTTCCATTGTCTGATCAAAACCGGATATACTTATGCCGCACTCAAAACCTTCGGAAACCTCACGCACATCGTCTTTAAAACGTTTTAGAGAAGACAGCTTACCTTCGAATACAACCTGCCCGTTTCTTACCAAAGAAACCAGGCAGCTCCTGTTAAATTTTCCCTTGGATACGAAACAACCTGCGATTAAACCGGCCTTAGAAAGCTTAAATACCTTCCTTACCTCAGCCCTTCCTAGAAATACTTTCTTAATCTTAGGCTCTAGCATACCCTCAATAGCAGCTTTAATATCATTTGCCAGTTCGTAAATAATATTGTAGGTCTTAACATCTACTCCCTCTTTAACCATTAATTCTTTAGCAAGGTCATCCACGGTTACGTTAAAACCCAAAACCAGGGCATTTGAAGCAACGGCAAGAATGATATCGGAACTGTTAACATTGCCGACCCCGGAATGTATAAAATCCAACTTTATTTCAGAAGCATTGATTTTATTTAAGGTTTCCCTGATAGCCTCCAGAGAGCCCTGAACATCCGCTTTAATGACTAATTTTAGTTCTTTTATCTTTCCTTCCTGAATTTGAGAATGTAAATCTTCCAGGCTGATACGTTTTATCGCCTTAACTTGCGACTCCCTTTCCTTAGCAACTCTTAAAGCAGCCAAATCTTTAGCATCCTTCTCCTGCGGAATAACAAAAAACTGCTCCCCGGCAGCAGGCACACCGGTAATTCCCAATACCTCAACCGGGACAGATGGAGCGGCACTGGTAACGGACTGGCCACGGTCATTAAACATAGCACGTATTTTGCCGTAGAAATTACCTACTACTATATTTTCATTCAAGTGCAAAGTCCCATTCTGTATAAGAAGGGTTGAGACCGGGCCTCTACCCTTAGACATCTGCGCCTCAATCACTACCCCTCTTGCCAGGCGGTTAGGGTTAGCTTTTAATTCCAGCATCTGGGATTCGAGGATAATCATCTCCAGCAAATTATCTATACCCTGATTGGTCTTGGCAGAAACAGGAACGACAATGGTTTTTCCTCCCCAGTCTTCCGGGTTTAAATCCAATTTAGCCAGCTGTTTCTTCACTTTGTCTATATCCGCTCCGGCCTTATCTATTTTATTAACAGCTACGATTATGGAGACACCGGCAGCCCTGGCATGGTCAATCGCCTCCTGGGTCTGCGGCATTATACCGTCATCCGCGGCAACGACCAAAACAACTATATCCGTAATTTTAGCCCCTCTTGAACGCATAGCCGTAAAAGCTTCGTGGCCAGGCGTATCAAGAAAAGTAATATCACCGCTTGGCGTAGCTACCCTATAAGCACCGATATGCTGGGTTATCCCGCCGTGTTCAGACTCTGCAACTTTGGTTTTTCTTATGGCATCTAAAAGAGAAGTCTTTCCATGGTCAACGTGCCCCATAAAAGTAACTACCGGCGAACGCGGCTTTAAATCTTTTTTTTCGTCTTTGAGCGCATGTACGCTTAAAGCAAGCTCCTCTTCACCTAAGGCCTTTTTAAATCTGCAGTTATATTTCTCGCAGATCTTGCTTACTACAGCCTCATCCAAGGACTGGTTGATACCGGTCATAATCCGCATATCCATAAGCATCTTAATCAAAACAGAAGGTTTTTCCTGAAGTTTTACAGCTAAATCCTTTAGGGTAACCGGAAGATCTATTTCTAGCTCTTTTAATTCAATCTTTACTGAAACAGGTTCTGATACTGGCTCAGGTTTTATTTCTTTGTGCGTCTTAACTGCCGGCCTTTCCTTGTGCTCTTCTTTAGGAGCTTTCTCTGCTACGGGCTGTATCTTTACATGCTGGATAGATTCAGGCGTTATTTTAACTTCAACCTCCTGAACAGAAACCTTAACTTCGGGCTTAGGTAATATCTTAGGCTTAGGAAGAAGGCTTGATTTTATTTTAACAGCCTTTTTGGGCTTGGCAGCGATAACAGGTTTTAAAACAGTCTTTATTTTCTTAACAGTCTTCTTAACTGTTTTAACTTTCTTATCAACAGTTGTTTTCTTTACTGTTTTCTTTTCTTTCTTAGCTTTAATCATAATGGCTTACCTTCTTCCTTAGTTTTAAAGATCATTTCAATTTCTTAGCCTGATCTATTAATTTAGCTGCCTTCTTTTCTCCGATTCCCTTAATTTTCCTCAGGCCTTCCTGGCCGGCCTTAATAAGATCCGCAATTGTCTCGATACCTGCATCTTTAAGGCTGAGAATTGTTTTTTCTCCTAACCCGGAAAGGTTTTCGAGAGCATCCTTAACCTTGCCTGCCTTCTTTTCTTCTTTCTTTTCTTTCTTCTTAGGCTTAGCAGCAGGCT
>CAZSQC010000004.1:0-35392 GCA_964608955.1 uncultured Planctomycetales bacterium
AACAGGCTTTTTGCATTTTGGACACTCTCCCTTATGCTCTTTTGTTTCCTTAGGAGACCATCTTATACCACAAAGACGGTGCCCGTCAAAATGATACTTACCTTCCTCCGGAAAGAACTCTATTGTATAAAGAAATCTTTTCTTATCCTTTGTCTTTAACACTTCTCTGATTGTTTTATAATCCATCTCGCAGTTAAAAACATTCGCCTCGCGTCCGATCTTCTGCGGAGAATGGCTATCCGAATTGCTAATCAGGGTAAATCTGTCCAGCGCCGATAAGCGCCAGTTCATTGCCGGATCGCTGCTAAGCCCGGTCTCCAGAGCAAATATCTTAGGAGTCTCCTTTTCAAAACAATCCTCTATCCTGTCAAACCCGGACATTGAACCAAAAAGCGAAAACCATGGGGTCCAGATATGCCCCGGCACAATCATGCACTCTGCGTCAATATCAAAAACGATACGGGCGAGTTCCGCCGCATCCAACCCCAAGATAGGCCTGCCGTCAGAGGCTAAATTACCGATTTTACCAAGCCTCTCATTTATTTTATCTACCGTCTTAAAAGAAGGAGCAAAGATAAGATTATGAATTCTGTAGGTTCTGTTATTCTTGGAATATATACTGCTTACTTCGGCAGTCAGTATAAAATTAATACCGTTATATTTGTAAAGCCCGTTGCCGCAGTCTTCGAGATAATGTTTTAATTCTTCCAGCCATAAATGATGGGTAAAGTCTCCCGTACCCATCAAGGCAATACCTTTTATCTTCGCCCATTCGCTTAAAGACTTTACTTCCATGTTGCGGCTGGTAGCGCGTGAATACTTTGAATGTATGTGAAAATCTGCTATGAATTCCATTTATGAACTTTCCCCAGGCATATAGTATATTCCACAGCCCCTTTAAGCTTCTCCCCCAGAAAAGCGGAGTTCTTGGATTTAGAAAGAAGGTTTTCTTTATTTACTGTCCATTCTTTCTGCGGATCGATTATGGCTATATCAGCGTCTCTCCCGGTTCCGAGCGTCCCTTTAGCGATCTTTAAGATAAGACTAGGATTAAGACAAAGTTTTTTTACCAGCTCCGGCCATGTTAATATTTGACCGTTTATAAGCTGGGTTATGCTCACAGCCAGCTCTGTCTGAAGCCCTATAACTCCGAATTCCGCCCTTTCAAATTCGATATCCTTCTCGTTTTCCGTATGCGGGGCATGATCAGAAGCAATAGCATCTATTGTCCCATCCCTTAACCCCTCCCTTACAGCAAGCATATCTTCTTCGGAGCGCAAAGGAGGATTCATCTTAAAATTAGTATCATATCCTAAAACACATTTTTCACTTAAAGCAAAATAATGCGGGGCAGTCTCACAGGTAATTTCCATTCCTTCTTTTTTGGCTTTAGCGATTATCTCCACAGACTCTCTGCAGCTTACATGTGCGATATGTAAAGGTGCGCCGGATTTTTTTGCGAGCCTAATATCCCGCTCGATTCTTTTATATTCTGATTCACTGGATATCCCCTTTAACCCTAAACGGGTTGAAGTAAAGCCACGATTAACTACACCACCCGCAGACAAAGTTTTATCTTCGCAGTGACAGACTACTAACAAACCACTTTCTTTCGAGAGCTTTAATGCCTCAAGCATCAATTCTTCGCTCTCCACCGAATATCCGTCATCTGAAATTGCTACTACTCCTAAATCCCTGAATTTATCTATCTGCGCCAATTCCTGGCCGCAGCGACCTTTGGTGATTGCCCCACATACAAAAACATTCGCTTTTGCGCTCTTTTCTACCGCTTTTTTAAGGATACTAATATGGGAAGATGAATCCATTGCCGGATCAGTATTAGGCATTGCAAGGATACTGGTTACTCCGCCGCGCAAAGCAGCCTTGGTGCCGCTGCATATATTTTCCTTATCCTCCCTGCCCGGCTCGCGAAGATGCACATGCATATCCACTAACCCCGGAATCGCGATCTTCCCCGTAGCATCGATTATTTTCTCGCAGCCCCCGATGCTCCTGGAAACCTTGGAAATAACCGAACCTTCTATCAGAATATCCGCGACTTCGTCTAAGTTATTGGCCGGGTCAATTACCCTGGCTCCTTTAATAAGCAGCTTGTTCTCTTCCATCTCTCGCCTGATCCACTAAAAATAAAACCGCCATGCGTACTGCGATACCGTTTGTAACCTGGTCTAAAATTACTGAATTTTCTCCGTCTGCCACCTGACTGGACATCTCGATCCCGCGATTAATAGGCCCGGGGTGCATTACTACAATATCCTTTTTGGCTTTCTTTAACCTTTCATGCGTTATGCCGAATTCTTTAAAATACTCCAACTGTTTTGGAAAAGCAGTCTCTCCGTCGCGTTCAAACTGCATACGCAGAACATTAACCGCATCGGCATTCTTCAGCGCCTCTTCTATATCATAAGTCACCTTTACGCCAAAACCCTCTATTCCGACAGGAATGAGCATTTTAGGGGCGCAAACAGTCACCTTTGCGCCCAGTTTGGTCAATCCCCACATATTTGAACGCGCAACGCGCGAATGAGCGATATCTCCCACAATACTGACATTTAAACCTTCGATTCTGCCCAGCTTTTCCTTAAGGGTAAAAATATCCAGCAGCGCCTGGGTAGGATGCTCATGCCAGCCGTCTCCGGCATTGACCACGCTTAAATTTACATGTTTTGCGAGCATAAGCGCAGCCCCGGAACAGTTATGCCGCATAACAATAATATCCGCTTTAAGCGCCTCGATATTGCGCCCGGTATCAATAAGGGTTTCCCCCTTTTTAACGCTGGAGGTCTCGGTAGCAATATTAATCACATCCGCCGAAAGCCTTTTGGCAGCTACTTCAAAAGAAACGCGCGTACGCGTAGAAGGCTCATAAAATAAATTTACCACTGTCTTCCCGCGAAGGGCAGGAACCTTTTTTATTTCCCTGCTGGAAACTTCTTTAAAAGATTCGGCGGTTGATAAAATCAGCCCTATCTCTTCTCTGTTAAGTTCTTCTAACCCTAGCAAGTCTTTTCTGTTCCAGGTCATTTTTCGAGAATTACTACTTCTTCTGTTCCGTCGGTCTCGGATAAACGCACTTCCACGGTTTCGTTCTTAGCAGTAGGAATATTTTTACCGACGTAGTCAGCGCGGATAGGGAGCTCCCGATGCCCGCGATCGGTCAAAACCGCAAGCTGTATTGATTTAGGCCTGCCGAAGTCTATTAAAGCATCTAAGGCAGCGCGGATAGTCCTACCGGTGTACAGAACATCGTCAACAAGTATCAATATTTTATCGTTAATGTCAAAATCTATTTCGGTCTTTCTCACCAAGGGCTGGCCTGAAGCTAAGGCCAGATCATCGCGGTATAAAGTAATATCCAATGCGCCGGATAGAACGTCAACCCCTTCAATGCTTTTAATCGCATCTGCAAGACGCTTAGCAAGATAAACTCCGCGGTTTCTTATCCCCACTATACAGAGATCCCGGGTCCCTTTGTTTTTTTCGACTATTTCATGCGCTATCCTCATCAAGGCGCGGTTAATCCCGTCTTTATCCAGAATTTTAGCCTTTTCTTTCATAAGTGAGCACTTGCGTTATGGAGTCCGCTTTTACCGCGGGCGACATAACTTATATGTTTGAACTTACCCGGCACTAATTTATCTAACTCCTTAAGGCATAAAACAAACTGGTGCCGGGTTAATTCGCGCATTGGCTTACTCACGCTTTGCTTTCGTAAACCAAGCGCTCATTAAAAAAATACCCCAGGCCTTTAGCCTAGGGTTATTGTTATTTATCTTCATGTATTGCATTCTTTTCTCCACCTTGCCTGCCTCTCCGGGCAGGGTTAAAGGTTAAATCTTATTTGATGTAGTATAACACGGGAGAGGTATTTGTCAAGTCTAAATTCTTAAAAAGGGGCGCTAATATTCGGGGCCTTCTTATTGGCTGATAAACCTTTTTGGAAGGATCAGCGCCCCTAATTTATCAAAACCGGCTCTTTTTCTGAAACCCGCATTTTCATTAGTTCCTCCTTGATTTGAGCTGCGGGTTTCTCGGATTCAAGCAAAACTAATAGCTGCTTAAGAGAGCTTTCGGTTGAAACACAACGCTCTTCCTCCAGCCTTAAGATGTCGGCTATGCAGCTTAAAACCAAACCTAATCTTTCCTTGCAATCATCGGATTGACATGAAAATAGAATATACTCTCTCATGCGCTCAATGGAAGGAATAATCTTTCCGTTCAGCATATTTTGAATCTTATTCCACTCCATATCTAGCTCTAAAGCATCTTTTTTAACCACAAGTTTACCTGGGGTGGTTAAAAAGGCTCCGCCTGGAATAGGCTGCGTATTTATCGGAAGGGAACGGAAGTCTATTCCTCCCTTTTTCCCCTCTTCTTCCCCCGTAACCGGAATAGCGTCCGGACTGCTCTCTTCCGGAAGATCGAACAGAAACTCTTTCAATACCTCATCCAGCGATCTAACAAAAAATCTTTCTGTCCCAAAAGCAATTTTTTTCTTTTCCAGAACATCCTTCTTTATTTCCAGCTTCTCTTCATGTGTTAAGTGCCGTGAAATCTGCTGTATAACCCATAGCGAATCCTCATCAAACTTCCAACCGGTTTTCTCCGCCTTAGTCCTGGTATACAAAACAGCGCAATAATCTATTACTCCTTGTATGGCGTTTTTATTCTCTTTTATCCATTGCTCTAGCTCCTTTGGATTAGACCTGAATCTTTGAGCATCAGGCATAGTTAAAATCCTATTCACATAGTTTTCATAATCCTGCGGGGTCCTAAAATAAATTCTCGCCCTGCCGTCTCTTGTAACTAACAATAAAGCGGTGTGCTTAAGGGGCACGTTTATCTCCGGATGGCCGTAAAACAGGTACCTCCCTGCCTCATAGTTACGCACATAATCACGCAAATCAAGAGAAGATTCTCCGTTAACCATCACCGAAACCCCTTTAATCTCTGACCTAGACCTACCGGCTCTTCTCTTCCAAGGAGCAAAGTCAATATTGTCATAAAAGCGCATTGCTGTAAAAACATCCGCTAGCTCCTCTGGAGACCTGATTACGTTTACCTCCGCTAAATCCCTGGCAATGATTACTTTTTGTTCTCCGAGTAGCATCTGAACTAAGTCCGAACCGCCGCCATATACTAATTCGTCTTTATCTTCAAGTTCAACAAGTTTAACGAAAAATGGATCTATCTGGCTAGCATCCACCTCTACTGACCAGGTAAACCAACCGTCTCTCTGTGCACGCGTTCCTTCAATAAAACCCGTTATTATTGCAGGAGGGTTAACTTTTTTAAGCTCTCCTGATAAGCGAGAGTCTCTTTTTGGAGCTGTTTCACGGACACCTCCTAAGGCAACAGCTGCACTGGAACTTCTTGGGCTTGACTTTTCTTTTAAGAAAGCCGTTATTTTCCCTGACGGATCAATTCTTTTCCAAGCGGGCTGGGCTTGTAAATCCGTTATTCTACTGTGTATATTCTCTGCTAGATCCTGCGATTTCCCGGTATAAACAAATCCTTGCTCCGGATCGCTCACCCAGGCACGATACCCTTGATTTTCTGATCCGGTAATCATGATATTATCGGGCCTTAAATCAAATACATCTACCAGCCCTGTTGATTCATCAAGCATACGCTCAAAAAGCTCAATCACTGCCTTCATCTGCTGATCATTAAGAGGCCCTAATTGATCGAGCCTTTTATCCAGCTTAGTAGTAACGATAAAATAAAATCCTTCGGCGTCTTCATTTATGAAACCGGAGTCTACAATATCTGGAGAAATGCCTTTTCTTGAGAAAAGTTTCCATGCGGAAATATTAGCATTCCTGCCTGGCTTATTCATCACTCTCAAAACATGTCTGCCATCCGGAAGAGCAAAAACAAAATTAAACATCCCTCCTCCTAAAGGCTTTCCTAAAGATACCCCGTCCAAAGAGATGTCGCCTTCGTCATCTATTTTTATTCTGCGGGAATACGATCCCTCCCCGCTATCTTCACCTGCTTGGATGTCTCCTCCTAACCCCCTTCCATCAGCTAGTTCTCTTGCCTGACGCTGGTCACGGGCAAGTAAAACCGGAGCTAAGGCATCGCGTATCCTCTGGGACTGCTCTGGATGCATGGCTTCTGCCATCATGCCAACATGATGAGCCTGCGCATCATTTAATCCTGACTGAATCGCAAATGCTTCTGCTATATCGTGAATTAAGATTCTTTCAGCTGCTGCTTTTCTTTCTTGGGGGTTAAGGCTTGAACCGTTAAGGAGGGAGTTTATTTTATCTTGGTTTACCGAGACTACGCTGCCGTCTGCGCTGACAGAGACGTAAGAGTCCTGGAGATTATTAATAACGATACGTATCTGCCTGCCGTTTACAGTAACTAATCCCGAGACAACCGTAACTACGCCCTGGCTATTGACGCTTACCGGTATAACCAGGCTACCGCTATTAAGCGCATCTAATACTGTATCTGCGTAACTGCCCAATAATTCCAGATTTCCTGTTTCTACCTGTCCGGGGGCGCCTATTGCTTCAGGGGCTCTTTCTGAAGAAAGGCCCTTCTCACTAATATCCTGCGCACTCCCGCTCGCATCTTTCTTATTATCCGTAACAATCTCTTTCTTAGCTGTAATGATTGTAAAAGGAACCCCCGTTTCTGAGACAAAAAAACCGTTCTCCGCAAGAATACGCCTTGACTCGCTCCTTCCTTCCCTATATAAAGGTATATCTTCATCCTGGCTGTCAGGAACTATGTCTTCATCTATAGGGGTAAGGTGGCCTCCGTTTATAATAAGTGCTAGCTGCGGCAAGCTGGCAATCATCTCCAAAGCAATAACATTAGCTTTGCCGTATACCTCGTGAGGGCCTATATTCACTAATGCTACCGCGGGCCTGCTTCCTAAATCATAAGAACCCAAGATATTTTTTAGCTCCGGATCTGCTAAATCCTTCTGAACAATCTCTACCCTTTCACTCTCCTGCGACAATAGAATTCTTGACCTGGCAACGCTCTGGGCATTATTCTCAATAAGCACCGCTTTCCTTGCTCCCAGTCTGAGCGCAACTAATGAAAGAAGCCCATCCCCTGCGCCGGCATCAAAAACAACAGCGTCATTAAAATTGCCTGCGTTAGATATCATGGAAGCTATAACTAAAAGAGCATACCGGCTTATCGGCTGTATGGAGGTGGCATCATAAAAAGTAGGCACTACGAAAATAACATTTCCTTTATATTTCTCATAAAGCTTAGAGGATTTTAGTTTATTCTGTTTCTCCAGAACCTCTCTCTTAAGGCCTTCTAAGTCACCACTCTCCCTAGTATCTCCAATAACAACAAAAACAATTGGTCCGAAACGGACAACCCGCGCAGCGCCCTCATGAGTTGCATCGGATTCAATAGCATATTCATACCCTCCAGCTTCAAGAGTGCGCGGGAAATAGTCATCGATTTTTTTACCGCCTAAAATACTGTTCACTTCTTCTGCCAAGGCATGCGCTTCCTGATCCGTAACTTTGGTCATTATCCTCAGGCTTTCTTTCTCTTCTGCTGAACCGCTGGGCTGAGAATTTATAACCAAGCTTGCCATTTTCACTGCTTGCTCGCTCACTCTTACAACCTCCCTCCTATAGGAAAGGAGTTCCTCATACCTGTACAAATTAGGATCTTTGCTCGACAAAATACTCTTTACAGCCGCTGCCGCATATGATTGCAGGTTAAATACATTAATATCCAAACCTAAGCCATATAAATAATTTTTAATTTCATTTGTAATTAATCCGGGATTAACCCGATACATAATATGATAATAATAAAACACCATTATTCTGCTAAAAACCTCTTCCGTCGTACCAAGAAACAAGGCTTCGGAGTCTGTTTCTTCTCCTAAAGCTATTTTAGCTGCCTCTTCCTTAAAGTAACTCCTGAACAATAAGTGCCCCAAGACTTCATGGAGGATAAGAATATCTTTTGCCGCTGGGTTGATTACCATCCCGGAAGAAGTTTTCTCCAAAAGGCTTATATCTACAGCAAGGTAAGCCTTGTCTTTCACTCTCGCCAGCCTAACTTTAAACAAAGGAATATTTGTTCCGACGGCAGAATTTACAAATTTAATCTCCGGCAATCTTAAACCGCTGATCCCAAGCCTGCTTAGCCAACGGGAAAGATACTCCTTAAGGTCTTTTTCTGCATCCGGGATTTCTTCTGCCTTGCCAATCAAGCTTTCGTCTATATTGGACCTGTTGGTCCTTTTACGCATAGTTCTGGCTGTTAATATATAATTTTCGTGCTCGATCTGCCTGCGCTCAATCTGTCCGTGAAGTTCATCGGCAATAAAGTCGGCCAGCTCTTCCGGAGACTTCATAAAACGCGTAACCTTAATAAACTCATTCTTATTCTGCTGATTAATCTCAAGCGGGGGAAGGTTCGCGCGCATCAGGTAATAATCCATAAGCAGCTTCGCCACCCTTCTGTTACCGTCGGAAAAATACTGTAGATCAGTAAGGGCAAAGTAAACTAAAGCGGCCTGCATTACGGCAGGCATGCTCTTAAATTCTCCCCCTGCAACATAGAGAGATAAGTTCTGCATAGCCCTCTTAAGGTCATCTCCTCCTCTTAAAAATCCTTTTACTCTGTCCGTATGTTCAACGTCATGCATACGCATCTTCCCCGCAGAAAAACCGCAAAGGCTTCTGGCTGCCACTGAATGCAACTGCTCGACATGCTTCATAAAACTGAAGATGTCATCTTCAATAATTACGCCTTTTTCAATCCAATTGTTTACCAACCTGGACGCGTCATTGATATCCCGCATTTCGCTATGAGGGATATCTTTACGGGCGCTGTTAAGATACTCCAGAATATTCATGTATGCTATCTTGTAATTAATGCGATCATGGAAATAATATTCAAAAAGGCTGGTAATTTTAGATCTTAAATTAAAGGTATCGCGCACTTTCCAGTCCGAACGCTGATTGATATAGACGTCCCAGAAAATATTTCTCCAAGGAGCAAGATAAATAACCGTAGTAAAAATTACTATGGGTTTATTTAGGATATAGTCAAAAATCCTTTTGACGCTTTCTTTATCGCTTATCTGGCTTGTTTTTCGTGCGAATACTTTCGCGAATACTACCGGGTCAAAGAACGGGGCAGGGGAAAACGGTTCCGGATTAGGATTATGGGGAAATGCCTCCGGGTTCATTAATGCGGCCAGGTGCATCTTCTTTAAATCTTCTACTATTTCCTCTGCTATTTCCTCTTCCGAAGATGTAAGGGAAATCTGAAGGACCAACTGCCTGGCATGCCTTCTGTCTCTTTCTATAAGAAGCGGGGACAAAGCATCCCTGATTTTCTGCGAATTAGCGGGGTACATCGCTTCAGCCATCATCGCGGAAAAATGGCTATCCGCTAAAGTATTTCCCAGCTGCAACGAATATGCTTCCGTAATTTCGTGTATTATAATCCTCTCTAAAGCATTTATTCTTTCCGCGACGCTAAGGCCCGTATTTACAAACATCTGATTAATTTTTTGAAGGTTTAAATGCACCTCTGTTCCGTCTGCACTGACAGACCCCAGCAATAACTGTCTATTATTAATTACTATTTTTATCCTGCGGTTCTCCACATTAAGAACCATTTCTCTCAAAGAAAGCTCCCCGTTAGTATTGCTTACTACGGGGAAAACCAAAGCGCCTTTTTTAAAAGCTTCGATTACCGTGTCAGCCGGCAGGCCCAGGGAATCTAAATCGCCGGTAGAAACAACCCCGGAAGCGTACTCAAAGTGCCCTCTATTTTTTTCAAAAATCTCAAGTAGCTCGTTATCTCCTAACTTACCAACTTCTTCTTTAGACACTCCCAGCAAAGATGCAATTGTCTCCTGTGTTGATTCGAGCTCTTCGGCAGTCTTGGAATCTGCGAAAATACTTAATAATACTTCGAATGCAGACCGCGCGCCAACGCTATCCCTCCCTGATTTTATATAGGAGGAAAGCGCATAAACAACAGAAGAATACAGAGAAGGCTCATTCTTAAAGATTTCCCTTAGGCTCTGAAAAGCAGATTCCGGAACCAAATCCGGGCTTATTTTAGTGGCTGACTGTATATATTTTATGTAATCAATGCTATCGGTAATAGAATAAGTTGCATCCCTTCCTTTAAGCCCCTCGCTTACAATTCTTCCGCGCAACTCAATGAAATCTCTGGCAAAATTATCAGCCTCCTGGTTAGGCTCGCCTTGCTGCTTATGGTAAACGTTTGCATAGATTAGAACCTGCCCAGACATGTGTTTAATCACCCTATTGATAAAGTTTTTATCCTGGATACTTATCCCGTCCGAAATCATCCCGTTAATTACGTTAATAAGAATACTGAGATTATTCCAATTGATAGTAAGCCTTACGGCTCCTGTTTCATCTTCTACGGAACCTTCTTCAAATAATATATCCTGCAAGCCGCTTAAATCATAACCTTTAACTAATGCTTCAATTTGGGCGTATAAATGATTATCCTTGGTATTCCTGCTTATTTGTCTTCGGTCCGGCGCTCCCTCTTGCTGCTTCGAAGAAACAGGCAGTTTTATAGTTAGGGGGCCTTTCTTGGAAATATCACCGCTTGCGGCGGGAGAAACTTCTTCTGTTTTCTGTTCTGGTAAAGCCTCTCTATGAGAAAAGATAAAAAACGTAAGAGGAAATGCGGCTATTGCTGCTATTGCCAGACGGATAACCATGCTGCGCCTCTTATTTCCGGCAGAGCTATTTTCTCCCCCATACCCCCTTCCATCAGCTAGTTCTCTTGCCTGACGCTGGTCACGGGCAAGTAAAACCGGAGCTAAGGCATCGCGTATCCTCTGGGACTGCTCTGGATGCATGGCTTCTGCCATCATGCCAACATGATGAGCCTGCGCATCATTTAATCCTGACTGAATCGCAAATGCTTCTGCTATATCGTGAATTAAGATTCTTTCAGCTGCTGCTTTTCTTTCTTGGGGGTTAAGGCTTGAACCGTTAAGGAGGGAGTTTATTTTATCTTGGTTTACCGAGACTACGCTGCCGTCTGCGCTGACAGAGACGTAAGAGTCCTGGAGATTATTAATAACGATACGTATCTGCCTGCCGTTTACAGTAACTAATCCCGAGACAACCGTAACTACGCCCTGGCTATTGACGCTTACCGGTATAACCAGGCTACCGCTATTAAGCGCATCTAATACTGTATCTGCGTAACTGCCCAATAATTCCAGATTTCCTGTTTCTACCTGTCCGGGGGCGCCTTCAAAAGAATTGGATTCTTTTAGAACCCCGGAGACAAGCGGATACCTGCTTCTTATAATCGGCTTAAGTTTTTTCTCGAATTGCGTACCCCTTTCAGTAACGGACAGGAATATTTCTTTTATAATATTATTGTCGTCGAAAAAGGCCGGCTCATGTTCGTGGCCTAAGTGCAGATTCTTTAACGTTGCAGGGACATCCGCGTCTACCAATACCGCATTGACAAATATGATGGTGGGGCCTTTGACCTGTGCAGGCCTTACATTGTCTACTTCTGCAAGTGGCTGCCTGTTTTCACGCAGAATAGACCTTAATCCTCCCGGATTCCAAAACATAAAGTCATAATAAAGCTTTTCTCCCGATATCCTTCTTAAAATAGCGGCGATTTTATTTTTCAGCCTTAAAAAGTCTTCGCCGAAGGCAGAAACAAAAGTGCGATCCTTACCTAATAATTCGCCTCTGTTGCGGGCAGCCTGATCCCCTAAGATACTTCCGATAGCCTCGTTAAAAGCCAAAGCAAAATTTCTATATCCCTGATATGCGTCTGGATATCTTCCGCGCTTTCCTTCGTCTCCTTCGCGGTCTACCAAATGCTGCGTTCCGTCAACAACTACCATAATGGGTTGGTTATTTACTAAATACTCCAGGTCTCCTTCGCTAAAGAGGTCCTCCCTAAACACCCAAGGATTTTGATGGCTCTCCGTAGAGCCTATCTTTGTCCTTATTATTCTGACTCCCCGGCGCGCAAGCTCCTCTTCTATGATATCGATAACAAATCCGCCGTAACTCATATTTGCCACAACTACAACCTCTCTGTTAACCGCTCTACCCTGGCTTATTAATTTATCTATAAATTCAAGGAGCCTCTTTGCTTCGAATATGGCATAATCAACCTCTGCTATTTCCGCCGCTCCCAGATGCACCTCTCCGGGACGGTGCTCCCCGCTGATAAACTGCCTGTAGTTGTTATAATTTGCCCTGTTTAGGCCAAAACCGTTCTCCAACAACACTGCCACAAAATGCGAGTATTCTACATCAATATAAAGAGCTTTTCCCTGTGGATCGTTAATTTTATCAAGCCGGAATCCGCCTTCAGAAATAGCTCTTTTTACCCTTGCAAAATCTTCCAGCGCACCTTTTAAATCCTTCTTTCCGAAAGCATATTCCACTAGCCCTTCGGTAGGAATAAACCCTGCCCCCATAATAGCAATGGCTATCTCTATCTTTTCCGGACTCAAAAGAATGCTTTTATAATGCCCGAAGTTCTCAATGAATATTTCTGCGATAGAATTATTCCCGGATTTCATTATCCCCTCAAAAAGTTTCTCTGCGGAGGCCAAGGTCGAAGCAAAGCTTACCGGGCTAAGTTCAGAAAAATGCCTTATACAATTACGTAGTGCGATATTGATCAAAGCCTGATGTTCTTTTCCGGGGAACTTTTTAGTTAGAGATGTTTTAAACTCTAAAAATGCACGGACCTTTTCTTTTAAAGCCGGAAGATTTCTCTCGTGCTCGCAAAAAGACCAGAGATAAGTCTCAGCCGACTCTAAATATATGTCTGCCGCACTCATCTCCTTAAATAATAAAGCGAGCTCCAAGAAAGTACGCTGCAGATTATCGGCTCCAGGGCTCAGCTTATTAGCCATATCAAACACCGCTACCCAAACCGACTTGGAGAAGAGCATTTGTACATCTTTGTCATCAAGAGCATCCATTAATCCTGACATAGCGTTCATATAAACAGCGAACAACTTGCCTTCTTTTTCCCCAAGCATTTCTGAAAGTTTCTGCATAAAATTATAGATGACATATTCCGGAATATTTTCACTGAGACGCTTCTCCGATGTAATCAGAAAACGGTGTAAGGCCGCGACATTGTTTTTTAATTCTTCGGCGGTGTCGCTATGATTAACGGCATTGGCTAGTCCGTGTGAACCTCCATAAGATTCATCAAAAAGGTTGTCATCTCTTCTTGAAATAAACTCCGCGGCAAAGTTAAATACCGCATCACAAGCTAAAGTTGCTTGCGCTGATTTGCTGGAGAAGAGAAACTGCACTATAATATCCAAGATACTCTTAGCTACGCTAAGCGCGCGATGATGCGCAATTCGCGCAGCATTAGAATCTCCTTTGTGTTTTAGAGAATATATATTTAAAATTTCTTTGGTTTTATTATATACTTTATCGAGAAACGCTTTTAGCTCTTCCTCTCTTTTAGCTTTATCCGGGATGTTTTCAAGCATACGGTCTGCGATACCCATAACCCTGGATAGAAAAGAAGGTAAATATAACTCGGAGTATTCCATTTCTCCGAATTCTTCTGTAATGGAACCTGTAAATCTTAATAGCATCTCGGAATAAGATAAGAACTCTTTCTTATCTTCGGTCTCCTCTAAGATTCTGGAAAACCCGAGATAGACAAAACCGTACCTAGAGTAAGATTCGGTGATATATTTACCAAAGAGGCCCAAGTGCGCTTCTAGCTCAGAGACACTGCTTAAGAACCTCAAGTGCGAAGACAAAAGTCTTTCTAAATCCCACTTCTCTTTTACTTTCTCGGCGTGGGATTTTAAGAATTCCTCGAGCACCGTTGTTACCCTTTCTGTGCTTTCTCCTGTGCGTGATATAAAGCTGCGAAACTCTTCTCTCGCAGCAACCTTTTGAAGAACTTCCGAGACCTCTCCTTCTCCTTCGTATCCTACTCCGTCTTTACCCCAGGCATCTAATCCTCCGTATTCTATCCTGGCTCCTGCGCTACGGTCAGAAGTTAAAGAACCCCAAAGCTTATGCATTGCCTCGCGTAACTGGCTGTCTTCTCCTATCGCCTCTGCTTCTGCGATCATTCCTTCTGTATGCGCTTCTTTCGCACTTAAACCCCTGCCAATAGCAGCATCTTCCGCCATTTCATGCTGCCTTAAGACATTCGCCACCTTAAGAACAATAGGGTCATCTTCCGCAACCCCTAGCACAGAAGCAATCTCTCTGGTATTAACGATAATTTCTCCGCGCGCATTTACCCTAACAAATCTTCCGTCGATTCTTCCGGCGAGGTTTTTCAATACAGCTTGCCCTCCCTTGACAGAGGTTGTTTCAGGAGGTCCTCGGCGAGAATCAACCTTAGCCATAAAAGCATTGAGGCTATTAATAAAATACTCGGTAAAATCAGTTATCGGCTTTTCATTTCCGGCATTACCTCCCAGATTCCAGAACATATTTCTTCCTTTACTAAGGAAAAGGTCTTTTATTTCTTTTTTTGACATGGAATTTACAAGAGCATGGGCATCTTCCAACAAGCCCAACGCATCCTTTCTGAAGGCCGGATGCTTAAGAACCTCGTCAAAAATAAAATTATCCGTTCCCGGTGCCCCGTAATCTTTAAAACCGTACTGCGACATAATCATCGCCAGAAAAAGCAATCTATGCTGTGCATTAGCAGATTTTCCCCCTATATACAGCCTATTATCTCCGATATCAACCATTACCGCTTCCTGGTTCCCCTTACGGATAATAAAATTGCCTCCATGCATGTCACGCGGAGCCATGCCTCCTAATCCGAAAGTTATAGTAAGGAGGGCGTAAACAATGCTCCTGCGTAAGCGCTCGGTAAGTAAACCCTTATTAAGTAACCCCTGGGCTGTTTCTCCTTCAATAAACTCCTCGATATACCAACGCCTTCCGTCGGCAGAGACACCGCTCCAGGCGAATTTAGGCACTCCTCTCCCGTCTAGCCTCTTAAGGTTTTGCAACTCATGGGAAGTGATATCGTTTTTCCCTACTTCCTTCTTGGCCGCCAGAAGTATATTTATCTTTTCTCCAGATACCAACGCAAACTGCATCCTATAAACATATTTGTGTGCGCCTTCAGCGAAATAGGAAAGATCCACATCCTGTGAAATATCAGCCCATTGGAGATCTTTAATACCGGATATTTTGCGTAATATTGACAGCAGGTCCTCCCTCGAAATCCCGGTAATTAAATCCCTTGAAACGCTTAACAGTGTATTATATTTCTCCCAGGATCTTTCATCGGTTGAGTCAAAATCAAATTTTGCGATATGGATATTTAGTTTATGACTTACGGGGGCTGCTTCAGTACTGCGCCCAGACGCAACGGATTGAACTGGCGCGCTTTCATTTAATACCGTCAGAAGAATGATTAAATCGAGCATCTGCTGCTGGGCATTTAGACCTAAGAAATCCTCCTGTCTATCTGCCTCAACGCCTTGGCCGGATTCGCGCTGCCTACTAAGCCAGAGCTCATGCAGCGCTTCCCCGGCAGCTAAGACAACCTTACCTGCGGGATTCGTCCCGAATTGAGCGCTTAATTTCTGTCCATTCTTTAATTGTTGCAGTGCGGATTCTAATGCCCTGCGAAATTCTGCTGTTGAGATGCCCGCAGTCTTTATTAATTCAAGAGCCCTTCTTACTGACGCAATATTATCATTCTGTATGCGTTCAGGAAGAGCAGCAAAACTTACTACCCTTGATATATCTATTCCGTCTTCAACGTTAACTCCCGCGCCTAAGGCCAGCTGAGTTGCCAGATGCACTTTCCATGCCAGCTTCTTTTCTTCTCCCGAAGCAGTATCCTGCTGCGTTGCAATGACCTTTGCTCTTGGCAAAGGGACCCCACTAGCTTCTATAACATGTCCGTTAGCAAGGCCCGCTGGCAAAGCGCTATTTCCGGGGCTTACTACCTGCGCAACGGTATCGAGGTTGCCTATTGCAATGCCTCCCGAATAGTAACTTCTTAAAACCCGGCCAAAAGCCGATTGCTGGGAGACTTTATAATTATATTCGCCATCTTTAAATGACTTCTGGTACTCTTTAAAATAATCATCTTTTAGCCAGGCATCCTTTGAATAAAACCTGTTGATGTCTTTCCCGTCAATCATAGAAGCATAAAACCCATCGGTACCGCGGAATTTTTTCTTAAACCACTGCGCTAATATTAAAGAATAGTAGACCTGCCTTAACCTGGCGTAGCGCTTCGATGTATTAATTTCCCTGCTAATGTTCGGAATTATTGTCTCTTTAAGAATTTCTGCGGCATATTCATTTAGCTGCTTAAGGCGTTCATCTTTAAAACTGTAGTCTGCCCCTCCCGGGAAAGGATTATTTTTGTTCAGATAGTCCTGTTCCAGCATTACTTTTAATGTTGCTTTATAGATATAGGCATTTTCACTTGTTTCCCGGATTATAATTTCATCGGGGACAATCCAAGGCCGGATTAGTGTCGGTATGGTCACGTTCTGGCTTCCGAAAAGCTCCTCTGCCTTCGCGTAAAGCCTTTCCCAGTATTGCTTTCCTTCCGGTGTCTCGGGAGAGGTCGCTTTAGCGGTATCTTTTTTTAACTGGACGTCCGCCTCCAGAAAAACTTTTCCGATATCGGTTTTTTCAACAAGGGGGTCGATAATATTACCCGGCGAATCGGGCCTTAAATTAACCCAGAAGGAATCATTAGGAAGACTTATGCCGATAAGAAAAAAGCTTAGCAGCTCTTCCGTTGCTTTCTCGGCAGAAGGCCTTGATAAATTTTTCAGGTTTTCCTTATCAAGAAGAAGCTGAAAGTTATTCGTTGCCGGGCTATACTGCATAAACCTTAAGTGGACGGGACGGAAACTGGAGGGGAAAAAGGTATTTCTGAAGGCTGTAAGCTGCCGGGAAATATCAAGCTGTCCCGCAATTTGAGCAAAACCCGATTGCTCAAAAGAAAGTAACAAGCATAGAGAAATGGCAATTAACTTTAGGAAAAAAGATTGTTTTATTTTCATTTGGTTTATCAGCCTTTAATATAACAATAAAAGTATGCTATATAGGTAAAACAAATCAAGGGCAAAAAAAGCATTTTAGGAAAGAGCTTTCAAATTAAAAAGAAGGGACACGCTTAGCTTTAGACTATAGGGTGTCCCTGGATAGAGTGGACAATTATGAAGCTGTTTTTTGTCCATTCTAAATATTAGATAACAACTACAAATTCGCCGCGGGGTTTTGTTTCCTGAAGTTTTTGAATAATATTTTTAGGATGGTCTCGTATGACCTCTTCAAATTTCTTAGTAAGCTCCCTTGCTAGAACTATCTCTTTATCCCCAAAAACTTCGTTGATATCTCCCAGGGTGCTTAAAATTCTATGTGATGATTCGTAGAAAATTATAGTGCAGCTATAGCCTTTTAGCTCAACCAGCTTTTTTTTACGCGCAGACTTTTTATTGGATAAAAACCCCGCAAAATGGAATTCATGAGCCGGCTTCCCGGATAAAACCAGAGCATTAATAAAAGCGCTGGGGCCCGGAATAATTGTAAAAGGAATATCGTTTTTTATAACTAAATTGATTAAATTATACCCGGGATCAAGAATTCCCGGAGTGCCTGCATCCGAAACAAGCGCTATATCTTTACCGTTTTTTAAAAGTTCGAGCAAGTATTCGCCCTTGGTAAATCTATTGTGCTGGAAAAAACTTGTTAAAGGTTTTGAGATATTGAAATTGTCGAGAAGTATTTTTGTGTGACGGGTATCTTCACAGGCGATGATATCAACGCTTTTTAATGTTTCAATGGCGCGCAGCGAAATATCTTTCAGATTGCCGATCGGGGTAGCAACGATATAAAGCATTTTTAATTTATAAAATTTATTCTACGGTTACGGATTTGGCTAAATTGCGCGGCTGATCTACATCACAACCCCTTTTTACAGCAATATGATAAGCCATGAGCTGCAGCGGAAGCGCTACTAAAAAAGGAGAAAATAGTTCTTCGCACTTGGGGATATAGATAACATCTTTTATCGATTCTTTAATCTCCTTATCGCCCTTGGAGGCGATGGCAATAATTTTACCCTTGCGCGAGCGGATTTCTTGAATATTGGAAACCATCTTTTCATACACTTTAGAATACGGCGCGATGCAAACTACGGCACGGTACTCATCAATCAAAGCTATAGGACCATGTTTCATTTCTCCCGCAGCGTATCCTTCGGCAGGAATGTAAGAAATTTCCTTAAGCTTGAGCGCTCCTTCTAGTGCGGAAGGAAAATTAATATTCCTACCCAGATAAAGGAAAGAGCCAAAATGAGAGTGCCTACGGCTAAGGTTGGCTATCAAACTTTGTTCTTTAAGAATATGGGCCATTAAATGCGGCAGTTTACATAAACTATCCAAATTCTTACCTAATACAACTTCTGAAAGGCTCCTGCGAATTCGGGCCAAGTAAAAAGCAAAAAGGTAAATCGCTGCCAGCTGGGCAGTATACGCCTTAGTTGAAGCAACGCCTATCTCCGGGCCGGCATGAGTATATATAATTCCGTCGGACTCGCGGGTTAAAGTAGAGCCCAAAACATTACAGATAGAAAGAACTTTAGAACCCCTTTTCCTTGCCTCCCTTACGCCTGCTAAAGTATCAGCGGTTTCTCCTGATTGGCTGATAGCAATAACCAGCGTATCCGAATTCACCAAAGGATCGCGGTACCTAAACTCACTTGAAACATCTATGCTGACAGGTAAAGAACACAATGACTCAAGAACATATTTTCCTACCAATCCGGCATGAAAAGCCGTACCGCAGGCAACAATAAAAATATTCTTAATTTCCTTAAGCCTTCCTTCATCAATATTCTGCTCGCTAAAGGAAATCTGCCCGGTTTGCTGGTTTATCCTCGAGCTTAATATGCGCTCGAGGATTTTAGGCTGCTCGTTAATCTCTTTAAGCATAAAATGCTTAAAGCCTGCGCGCTGCGCTAGGGCAATATCCCAGGTAATTGCGGTCACTTTCTTGAAAACAGTTTTTCCCTCTAAATCAATAACCTTAAAACTGTCCCTGGATAAAACCGCTACCTCTCCTTCTTCCATAAAAATAATGTTTTTAGTCGAGCCCAAAACTGCCGGCACATCAGAAGCAATAAAATTCTCGCCCTCACCCACTCCTATTATAAGCGGGCTTCCTGACCTGGCGCCGATTAGCTTATTCGGCTCACACGAAGAAATAACAGCGAGAGCAAAAGAGCCGTTTAATAGCTTAAGCGCCCGGCAAACCGCTTCTTCTATGGATATGTTTTTGTAGAATTTCTCTATAAGGTGCACAATCACTTCCGTATCGGTTTGACTCTCGAAAACATGCCCTTCTTTAATAAGCTGTTTCTTGAGCTGTTCGTAATTTTCAATTATTCCGTTGTGCACCAAGGCGATTCTTTTCGAACAATCTAAATGAGGATGGGCATTCGCATGAGTGGGAGCACCGTGGGTTGCCCAGCGCGTATGCGCTATACCGGTGCCGCCGGTAAGAAAGCAATTCTTGAGTACTTTTTCTAGGGCGCTGATCTTTCCGGGAGATTTCTTAATGCAAATTTTTTCTTTTTTGGGAAGGATAACTCCTATGCCGCTCGAATCGTAACCACGGTACCCCAGAAGCTTTAGGCCAGCTAATAATATGTCTTTAGCTGGCCTGTTACCAATATAACCTATTATTCCGCACATAAATTTTAATGACCCTGACGGGATTTGAACCCGTGTCGAGAGCTTGAAAAGCTCTTGTCCTAGACCAGGCTAGACGACAGGGTCAAGCCTATTCCTCTTCTTCAGCAATTACCGGAGCAACACAGGAAACGCGATCTTTATCCTGTAATTTTATAAGCCTGACTCCCTGGGCAGAGCGCCCAGTTTCTCGTATGTCTTTAACAGCGCAACGTAAAAATATTCCGTTTTGCGTTATCACCATTAATTCATCGTTATCATTTACGGTTTTTATATTTACGGCCTCTCCGTTTTTATCAGTTACTTTTATATTTATCACGCCCTTACCGCCGCGCGAAGTAAGCCGGTACTCTTCAACAGTGGTACGCTTGGCAAACCCCAGAGAGGTTACCGTTAAAATCGCGGTATCCTTCTTGGGAACAACTAAATCTATTACTTCATCCTTCTTCCCCAACGATATTGCCCTCACCCCTTTAGCCGCCCTGCCCATATCCCTTACCTTGGATTCAGAGAACCTGATTGCTTTCCCCTGCCGCGTACCAATTAGCAATTCCTGCTTTCCGTCGGTCATCTCTACTCCGATCAACTCGTCGTTCTTCTCGAGCGAGATTCCGATAATCCCTGCCTTACGAGGATTCCCGTAAGCATCGAGCATGGTCTTCTTTATCTGACCCAATTTCGTTACCATTACCAAGTATTTATCGGAGGAGAATTCCTTAACCGGGATAGTAGAACTTATCTTAGCGCCGGGCTCCATTTGAACCAGATTAATTATTGCTTTACCCTTGGATGTGCGGCTGGCCTGCGGTATTTCGTAAACCTTAAGCCAATGCACCTGTCCGTTACCGGTAAATATCAAAAGATAGTCTTTGGTTGAGGCTACAAAAAGGTGCTCAATAAAATCCTCTTCTTTAAGCTCTGCGCCGGTAACTCCTTTCCCTCCGCGTTTCTGCTTACGGTAGGAGCTGACAGGTAATCTTTTAATATAGCCTCCGTGGCTTATAGTAACTACCACATCCTCCTCGGCAATTAAATCTTCCACCTCCAGCTCTTCAACTTCTCCCACAATATCGGTGCGGCGCTCATCTCCGTATTTCTTCTTGAGCTCTTCGAGTTCTGTTTTTATAATGCCCTCGACCTTTTTTTCTGAAGCTAAAATTGCCCTGCAAAATTCGATCTTTTTCAATAGCTCGGCGTATTCCGCATCAATTTTATCCCTTTCAAGCGCAGTTAACCTCTGCAGCTGCATCTCTAAAATAGCCTGGGCCTGAATCTCGGAAAGATCAAATTCTTTCACCAGGTTTGCCCTAGCCGCTTCTACGCTCTTAGATGTTTTTATTACTTTGATAATTCGGTCGATAAACTTGAGGGCTATTTTTAGCCCTTCTAAGATATGCGCCCTTTTTAATGCCTTATCCAATTCGAACTGCGTCCGGCGCTTAATAATAACCTTGCGGTGCTCAATATAGCAATCTAAAACCTGCTTTAAATTTAACACCTTGGGACGGTTCTCAACTAAAGCCAGCATTATAATGCCAAAGGTGGTCTCGAGCTGGGTATGCTTAAACAGCTGGTTTAAAATAATCTGCGGCTCTGCGTCCCTTTTAAGCTCTACAGCTATACGCATCCCGTCTTTATCGGACTCGTCTCTTATGTCAGAAATACCCTCTATTTTTTTATCATCTACTAAAGCAGCGATGTTTTCAATAATAGCGGACTTTTGCACCTGGTAAGGAATTTCGGTTACGATAATAAGGTCTTTACCGTTCTTCTGGTGTTCTACAGTAGCGCGGGCGCGCACGGTTAACTTGCCTCTTCCGGTTGTGTAAGCCTCTTTTATCCCGCCCTTACCGCAGATAACTCCGCCGGTTGGAAAGTCCGGACCTTTAATATAACGCATTAAGTCCTTCGCTTCTGCTTCGGGGTTATCCAGGTAATAAATTATAGCATCGGCAACTTCGGTCAAATTATGAGGGGGAATATTGGTCGCCATTCCAACCGCGATTCCGCTTGAGCCGTTAACTAAAAGATTAGGAAGGGATGCAGGAAGTAAAAGCGGCTCTTTTAAAGACGCATCGAAATTAGGCCCAAAATTTACGGTATCCTTATCAATATCTCCGAGCATCTCATCAGAAACTGCTGCCAGCCTTGCTTCTGTATAGCGCATAGCCGCTGCCGCATCGCCGTCAACCGAACCAAAGTTCCCTTGCCCGTCGACTAACGGGTAACGCAAAGAGAAATCCTGCGCCATTCTCACTAGCGTATCATATACTGCAGCATCTCCATGAGGATGATATTTACCAAGCACCTCTCCGACAATACGCGCACATTTTTTATAAGGCTTGGAGTGGTCGAGATTAAGCTCCTGCATCGCATAAAGTATTCTTCTGTGTACGGGCTTTAGGCCATCTCTTACATCGGGCAGGGCGCGGCCTACAATTACGCTCATCGCATAATTAAGATAGGCATCCTTAACTTCTTCCTCAATATAAATAGGGACTATTCTTTCGTTGCGCGTATACATTTTAACTTGCTACTTCCTTAAGTTTATTATAAAGCATTACAAAAATACAAACGGTAAGAGGTATTACCAGCGAATTTGTCAGCATGTTCTGATAAATAATAAGAACTGCCGGCGCCCTCATTGTAAAAAGAAAAAGCGGCAGCAACACTAGAAGATATAAAGCCATAACCAACAGGAATTCGGCAACAACCGCGTTAACCCGGCTTTTAATCAAATTAAAGCTTGTCTTAATAGAAACGAGCGGGCCGCTGTTTTCAGAAGCGCAGGATACTTGAGCAAGGGCCAGTCTAATCGCAAAATAAACTGCCCCGGCTATGCATATGGCTATAAGCGAACCGAAAAGCGCGGAGCCTAAGAAAACATTCTGCATTTTTGGAAAATTAACTACCAGCCCCGCAGCAAGGAAGAGGCCGACGATAGAAATTCCGCCGACAATTAGGCTGCTTAATAAGACTGTTGAAATAAATTTGAGGAATACTCTACCGGGTGCTTTCATGGCCGTAATCAGGCTAATTTGCTCTTTCCTCTGGATTGCCTGGGCAGCTAAAATAAGGCTCGCCATAACCCAAGTGTCAAAAAGCCAGCGCACAATACCTACAAGTATTCCCAAAAAACCTGTTTTCAGCGGCAGGGGAACAACAAAAATCTGCGCGGATTCAATCGGCAGATGAAAAATAAGATAAAGCCCCGCGAGCTTCAGCCAGCTCGTTTTCCAATCTATTATGCCCTGTAGAAAAATTGACCAGGGTTTTATTTTTTTGTCTTTTAAGCTTTCGGTTAAGTCTTGCATATCATACCTCCTTGCTAGCCTGGAGAATTAAATATCTAAATTTTTAACCTGATGCGCGTAATTTTCAATAAACTCTCTCCTGGGCTCAACTTGATCGCCCATTAATACTGTAAACATTTTATCGGTTTCTACCGCATCTTCCAGCGTGACCTTAAGCATGGTTCTCTTCTCGGGATCCATAGTAGTATCCCATAGCTGCTGCGGGTTCATTTCCCCCAAACCTTTATATCTTTGTATGTGCATGCCTCTGGTTGCGATCTCTTTTATAAAACTTAAAACGTCTTTTAAGCCCAGTAAATCTTTTTGTTCCTTTTCATTAATAACCCTGTAATTAAGCTTTACCTTTTTGGGCTCCTCTTTACCCGTACCTTCTTTGTATACCTGAACATCAGGAGAATAAGTAGAAATGTCTAATCCGGTTTTTTCAATTTTGCCTATAAGCACCTCTACGTCCTGTGCTTCAAAAATCTCTGTTACATCGTTCTCGGAGATGCCTTCTTCTTTACTCCTTAATTCAGCTAGCTCTTTATCAGAATAGAGAAAAAGTTCTTTACTCTCCACTTTAACCCTATAAATAGGCATTTTTCTGGACTTTTGATGCCTAAAACTAAGGTATTTTGATATTTCTACTCCCTTTTTCCCCAGACTCTTCCCGATCTTATCAAACTCCACAAGAAGACCGAGCAGGTCTTTAAACTGGTTATCAGTGAATACTTTCTTGTCTTTTAAAACCATTAACTTATGCCCTTCTCTCCCCAAATCCAGAAGCATTTCATCCATTTGCTGTTCAGTTTGTATATACTCTTCTCTTTGCCCTCTTTTAATTTTGTAAAGCGGGGGCTGGGCAATATAAACATAACCTTCTTCGAGAAGTTTAGGCATCTGCCTGTAAAGCAGCGTCAAAAGCAAGGTTCGGATGTGTGAACCATCGACATCTGCATCAGCCATTAAAACTAGCTTGTGGTACCTTAATTTAGTTATATCAAACTCTTCTCCTATACCGGTGCCAAGCGCGGTTATTATAGTACGAATTTCTTCATTGGATAATATTTTGTCCAACCGCGATTTCTCCACGTTTAAAATTTTACCCTTGATCGGCAGGATAGCCTGAAATCTTCTGTCTCTACCCTGCTTTGCGCTTCCGCCGGCAGAATCTCCTTCGACGATATATAACTCGCAGAGGGCGGCATCCCGTTCCGAGCAGTCAGCGAGTTTTCCGGGAAGCCCGGCGCCCTCAAGAGCGCCTTTTCTTCTAGTTAGCTCTCTGGCTTTACGCGCAGCCTCTCTCGCGCGGGAAGCAACAATAACCTTATCAATAATCTTGTTGGCGACAGAGGGGTTTTCTTCGAAATAACTGCTTAATGCGCTAAGGCTTTCTGAAGCTACCAACCCTTCCACCTCGGAATTACCGAGCTTTGTCTTAGTCTGCCCTTCAAATTGCGGATTAGGAACCTTAACGCTTATAACAGCGGTCAACCCTTCGCGCACATCATCACCGGTTATGCTAATTTCATCCTTAAGTAAATTCTTGGACTTAGCATACTGGTTTATAGCGCGGGTGAGCGCAGACTTAAACCCCGAGAGATGCGTGCCTCCTTCTACTGTGTTAATATTATTAGCGAAAGAAAACATGGTTTCTGCATAACCGTCATTATATTGAAGAGCGACTTCAACATTAATCTCATCTTGCAGCTTCTGAAAATAAACGACTTTATTATGAAGCGGATTTTTGTTTTTGTTAAGGTAATCTACGAAGGAGACGATTCCGCCGGCGAATTCAAAAACCGACTCTTTTTCCGTCCGCTCGTCTTCCAATTTAATCTTGAGCCCCTTATTTAAAAAGGCCAGCTCTCTTAATCTCTGGGAAAGAACATCATAAGAATATTCTGTTTTGGAAAAAATAGTTTTGTCGGGCTTAAAGGTAATTTTTGTCCCCGTATTGCTGCTTTTGCCGATAACAGAAAGCTTGGAGACGGTTTTACCTCTTTCATAGCGCTGATGATAAACCTTGCCGTCTCTTTTTACTTCTACTTCCAACCAATCAGAAAGTGCGTTCACACAGCTAACACCTACTCCGTGTAACCCTCCGGAAACCTTGTACGAACGATGGTCAAATTTACCGCCTGCATGAAGAGTAGTAAGTGCCACTTCGACCGCAGGCTTTTTCTCTGTTTTATGCATATCAACCGGTATGCCGCGTCCATTATCGGTAACCGTAATGCTGTTATCGGAACGGATAACAACCCCGATAGAATCACAATGTCCCGCAAGCGCTTCATCAACGCTATTGTCTACTACCTCATAAACCAAATGGTGCAGCCCCCGCACAGAGGTATCGCCAATATACATCGCCGGCCTTCGCCTTACCGCTTCGATCCCCTCTAAAACCTGGATGCTCGTAGCATCATAAGCCTTTTCCTTTGCCGCCGGCTTTATAGCATCCGCGTTTTCAGTTTTTTTAACCATATCCTTTTTCACTAAAATTCTCCGATAGTAAAACGAATGTCTTTGATCTCGGAAGAGAACTTCCTAAGGCTAACCAGCAAATCGTTTTTTTGCAAACCTAAACGATAAAGCCGGGCAGAAGAATCCACGCTTACACCCAGGACTCCCTTCCTGAAATAATTAAACTTTATATGCCCCAGGTCTTTTTTTGTCAAGGACTTTTTTAACCATCCCTGCGGATCCGAACCACTATCCGTTCCTTTTTTGGTAGTTAATTCTTTCATAACTACATTTATCGCACCGGAAATTCTTTCCATACTAATTGAGGCGCATCGGTAAAACAATGTAGGTATAACCGTTTATACGTATTACTCCCGGCTTTTCGCTATCCGTAACCTCTAAATCTATAGCATCATCATCCAGGTTTTTCAAAACATCTATTATATAAGACGGATTAAACCCTATTACCAGTTCTTTTCCTTGATACACTACATTAACTTCTTCTCTCGACTCGCCTACATCGGGAGTTGCCTTTGAAACCACAAGCTTGTTTTTAAAAATTTCTAGCTTAACCGCCTGGTAGTCCGGTGTAGAAAGCAACGCCGCACGTTTTACTGCCAGCAAAAAGGCCTCCCTGTCAACATGCATCTTGTTCTCCGATGGTACTGGAATCACCTGCTTATAATCCGGAAATTCCCCGTCGATTAAGCGCGAAATAATCATTATACCGCCTAAATCAAACAAGATCTGATTGCTACCCAAAATCAAAGAAACCTCCCCCTCGTCTTTCAGGTTACGGACCAACTCGTGTATAGTTTTTATGGGAACAATTATATCAATGGCTTTTCCGAGATCCGAACGCAAGCCTCTTTCGGCAACAGCCAATCTTTTTCCGTCGGTTGCGACCATGCTAATTTTATTTTTATTAATCCTAAAAAGAATGCCGTTTAGAACATAGCGCGTTTCGTCCACAGAGACAGAAAAAGATGTGAGGTTTAACATTTCTTTTAAAACCTCCTGGTCCACCTTAACTACTTCTTTGTCCTTAAACTCCGGGATTTTAGGAAACTCCTCTTTAGCTATACCCATAACCTTAAACTGGCACCCCCCGGACTCAACGCTAACCTGGTTGTTTTTTTTGGCATTAATTAAAACGTTTTCTTGCGGAAGCTCTTTAATAATGTCGCTAAACCTTTTTGCCGGAACAGTAACCCCCCCTGCTTCCTGGATATCCACCGGTATTTCACAGGTTATCCCGATGTCTAAATCCGTTGCGGTTAGCCTTAACAGGCCCTGCTGCGTCTCCATTAAAACGTTGGAAAGAATAGGTAAGCTCACCTTGGCGATTATAACATTTTGAACTGTCTGGAGCCCGAATTGTAAAACTCCTTTTTCTACCTTGAACTTCATTTTACTCTCCTTACTATTTATAATTATAATATAAAAAAATAATAAAAGTAATAATATCTTCTTATTTTGTTAAAAAGAACAAAACCCCTATATTTTTAAGGAGTTACAATAAGAAGAACCTTTGGAAAACCCGTTAACTCAGCGCTTTATTACTTGAATTAGTTTTTCAAGCCGTTCTTTTAATTCCGTATCGCTATTAAAAAGCTCCTTAATTTTATTATATGAATGCAAAACCGTTGTGTGGTCCTTTCCGCCAAAAAACCCTCCGATCTCAGGCAGCGAAAGATCGGTTAATTCTCTACTTAAATACATGGCTATCTGCCTGGGCAAAACTATGTTTTTATTTCTACGCCTTGTTTTTATATCGGATAGCGCTATTCCGAACTCTTCCGCAACGCAGCGCTGTATAAAATCCACTGTTATTAATTTTTTAGGCTCTTTTAATAAGTCCTTGAGGACCTCTCTTGTTAATTCCATTGTTATGGGCTTTTCCTCCATAAGAGAATAAGCCATTGTTCTTACCAGAGCGCCCTCTAATTCACGGATATTTGTTTTTATTAACTGGGCGATAAAAAAAACAACGTCGTCAGGAACGCTGACCGGCTCGCGTTCAATCTTCTTTTTTAAAATAGCAACCCTTGTTTCTAGGTCCGGAGGCTTTATTTCGGTAGTTAATCCCCAGCTAAACCTAGAGACAAGCCTTTCCTGTAAATCCGCGATTTCCTTCGGCGGGCGATCCGACGAAAGTATTATTTGTTTGTGTGCGTCGTAAAGAGCATTAAAAGTATTAAAAAATTCTTCTTGCGATGAATCTTTTCCTCCGAAGAAATGCACATCGTCAATAACCAATATGTCAGCGTTGCGGTATTTATTCCTGAATTGGTCTGTGGAGCGGTGTTGGATCGCGTTAATAAGCTCGTTTGTAAACTGCTCCGAAGGAAGGTACGCGATTTTTAGTTTTCCGGAAAAGCCCTCTTGGGCCTTGTGGCAGATAGCCTGAATAAGGTGAGTTTTGCCCAGCCCCACCCCGCCATAGATAAACAGAGGATTATAGGCTTTAGCCGGAGAATCAGCTACTGCTATGGAACAAGCATGGGCATGCTTGTTAGACTGCCCTATAACAAAATTTTCAAAAGTGTAACGGTTGTTCAGTTTTAACCCGAAGGGGTTAGATTTTTCAGCCCCCGTGTTTTTTAAAAAGTGCTCCGGAGTTTTTGTGGTCTCTTCATTTTTGGCGTTTTCCAGAAGGAGTGAGATTTTCTTGCCAGCAACAATCGAAAGCGCCTCTTCAATTATAGCAAAGTAATTTTTCTTAACCCAATCCTTAAAAAAAGCATCCGGGGCCTCAAGGGTAATCGATTCCCCATTAAAATCCTTTTGCTTAATAGGCAATATCCAGGCCTCAAAAGCAGCTATTTCTAGCCTCCCTTTTAGGAGTTCTTGCGCCTTTAACCAAATGTTTTCCGAGGTATGCATTATGTTATTAACAATTTATCCACACCTTGAATAAATCTGTGGAAAATTATTTTATCTAAAACTCCTCTTCCCGCGTTAGGATTAAAGCAGGTATTATAAGATGGAAAGCGTATTTTCTACAACAGCAAAGAAATTATAACAGAAACAAAACTAGTTGCAAGTAAAAAAGATAAACGTCAATAATTATACTGCAAACTAAGGAAACGTCAAATAAAAAAAATCAAAGAGGTCCCGTTTTTTTAGATACAGCTCTTTGTACGAGCAGAATAAAGAGGAAAGTGTCGGGCTTTCCCGACGGGCTGTGGAAAAGCTGGCCGCTTTTGTGTATAAACCGCCTCCCGGAATAAATTACCCATTGACGAGATACGCGTTTGTGTTATAATTATCAACCATTCTATAAAAGCTAAGGTTAGGGAGGAGAAATGAAAAAAAATATAAAAACACCGACTAACATAGTTGGAAAGAGAAAATTGGGATTCCGTAAAAAAATGGCTTCCCGCAACGGAAGAAAGGTTTTATCCAGGAGAAGGCGCAAAGGCAGAAAGAAAATCTGCCGGTGATGCTAAAAAAGTTACTTATTTTCCTGATTAATGTTTACCAGGCTATTTTGAGGGGGATTCTTCCTGTTTCGTGCCGTTTTGAGCCAAGCTGCTCAGAATATACCAAGCAGGCAATTTTAAAATACGGACCTTTTAAAGGACCATTATTGGGATTAAGAAGGGTTTTTTTGTGCCATCCTTTTTCAGGCAAATCCGGATATTACCCATTGGAGTAAAATTATGGAAAAACGTTTGATTTTAGCAATAGCATTATCCCTTATAGTATTGATAAGCTGGTCTTTTATTGTACCAAAGCCGCAACATGTTGCTACACAAGATGTTGTGGAAAAGAATATTGTTAGTATTGAAAACGCGGTTGCTATACAAGAACTCTTAATAAGTCAGTCAAAAAATGAACCCTTGGTTTTCAAGACCGATAATTTTGAGGTATTTTTTAATAAGCCTCTCGGTGCAATTGAAAAAATTGTTTTTAGCAAGTATAAAGATCACAATTTTTTACTGGGAAAAGGCTTTTTAATTAATAATAAAAATATTGTTTTTCAGAAAAGCGAGCAAAAAGACAAGGCTATTGTTTTTAAGTACTCAGGCCCGGACCTGAATATAGAAAAGAAGTTCACATTTCATAACTCTAGCTATAGCATAGATTTAGAGATAACGGCGACTAATACTTCAAAACAGGAAGTTACGCTCCAGATGCCTTTAGTAATAGGTAATTTGGATCTTTCCTCTAAGAACCCACAGACTAGATTCATAGACACGGCTCTCATGAATAGCGAAACAGAGCTCTATTCCAATGGCCACAAGAATCTTTCTCTTCCAAATATTAAGTTTATAGGCTTTAGGGATCAATATTTTACTGCGTTACTTTCCCCTGTCAATTTTACTGCTGAAGGATATATAAATAAAGAAAGCAATCAATCCTCTGAAATAGGAGTTAATGTCCAAAATGAAAAAATAGCACCTGGAAAGCAGATTGGACATTTATATAAAATTTACCTAGGCCCTCAAGATGTAAACTTAATTAATTCAGTTAATCCTGATTGGGCCAAAATTGTGAGATACGGGCCAAGGCTCCTTGATTTTATCTCACAAATTCTTTTACAAACTTTAAAAGCTATTTATGGCATAGTTCGCAATTGGGGCATTGCCATTATACTTTTAAGCATACTGGTGTATTTAATTTTATATCCGCTTTCCCTTAAACAAATGCGCTCTATGAAAGAGATGCAAATTTTGCAGCCTAAGGTGGAGGAAATAAGAAAGGCTTATAAAGATAATCCGCAGAAGATGAATAAAGAGATTATGGAGCTTTATAGAGAGCATAAGGTTAATCCTTTGGGAGGGTGCTTGCCATTATTACTACAGATGCCCATATTTTTTGCTCTTTACAATGCCTTAATTAGATCAATTTCCCTTAAAGGAGCTGGTTTCTTATGGATTAAGGATTTGTCAGAACCAGATAAGCTTTATGTTTTTGAAAAAGCACTTCCGCTTCTCGGGAAGGATTTAAACATATTACCAATAATAATGGCTATTGGAATGTTCTTTCAGCAAAAAATTTCCTCGTCTTCCATGACTGGATCAGCGGCTGAGCAGCAGAAGATAATGTTTGTTGTTATGCCTATTATGTTTGGTATAATATTTTATAGGATGCCTTCCGGGCTTGTTTTATACTGGTTTGTTAACAGCATCCTTATGTTAATTTTTCAGTTACGTATGCAAAGGTCAAAATGAAGGAAGAGGGTTTTATTGAGGTAGAGGGAGATTCGGTAGAAGAGGCAATAAAGAAAGCTCTCCGGGAGCTGAAGGTTCCTCGTAAGAAAGCCAAAATAGAAGTAATTAGCGAAGAGGCTAAAGGCCTTTTTGGCATGCCTGGAGCTAAGCCAGCCAAGGTGCGTGTAACTATTTTAAAGGATGGAAAAAACACTTGACATCCTTTGTGTATTTTAAGATAATATCTTTGGCAGTATGGATAGAATAACGAAATGTTTCGCGTGGAACAATGCGTAACCATATAGATATCAATGGGTAAGGTAATCGCAATCTGTAATCAGAAGGGAGGGGTTGGTAAAACTACCTCCGCAATTAATATTTCTGTTTTTCTTGCTGTAGCAGGCAAGAAAACAATGTTAATTGACCTTGATCCTCAGGCGAATGCTACAAGCGGCATAGGCCTTAATAAACACAGTATAGTAAAAAGCACATACCATGTTCTCTTGGAAGAGTTGGACATTAAAGACGTACTCCTGCCCACCGAGATAAAAAATCTTTTTATAGCTCCGTCTAATCTTGATTTAACAGGTGCCGAAGTTGAGTTAGTTGGTTCGCTGGGAAGAGAGTATCGTCTAAAAAGAGCCCTGGAGAAAGTAAGGCCCGAATACGATTTTATTATTATAGACTCACCCCCGTCTTTGGGGCTTTTGACTATCAATGGTTTATGCGCCGCAGATTCGGTTCTTATCCCGGTTCAGTGTGAGTATTATGCGCTGGAGGGCTTAACACAGCTGAATAATACCATTAAGTTAGTAAAAGACAATATAAATCAGAACCTTTATATTGAAGGCGTTTTGCTTACTATGGCAGATTTCAGGACGAATCTAACTAAAGAAGTAATACAAGAGGCGAGAAATCATTTTAAAGACAAAGTTTACAATACTGTAATTCCCCGTAACATACGCCTCACAGAAGCCCCGAGTTTCGGAAAGCCGATATTTATTTATGATAAGGATTCTCTAGGAGCCCAAAAGTATGAAGAATTATGCCGCGAGATTTTAGGTTTACCTTTAGGTCCTAAAGAAGCTAAATTAGAAGGAGAGCTTTAATGGAGAGGAGAGCCCTGGGTAAAGGTATAAGCGCTTTAATACCGGAGAAGGAAGCCGGAGTAAAAAACGAAATTTTATTTGTTCAGCCGGAACAAATAAAGCCTAATCCATTTCAACCGAGAGAAGAATTTGATTCACAGCACATCGAAGAGCTTGCTCAGTCAATAAAGGAGAAGGGGATAATCCAGCCTTTATTGGTCCGTAGAAAAGGAGACCACTATGAGCTAATTGCCGGGGAAAGAAGACTCCGTGCTTGTAACTCGTTGGGGCTCAAGGAGATACCAATCATCATAAAAGAAGTCGATGACCGGGATTCTTTGGAATATGCTTTGATCGAAAATATCCAGAGGGAAAGTTTAAACCCCATAGAGGAAGCGCATGCTTATCAACACTTAATGGATAAGTTCCAAATGACTCAGGATAAAATGAGTCAAGGCCTTGGAAAATCCAGGACCGCAATAGCAAATACTTTACGGCTTTTAAAATTGCCGCATGAAATACAGGACGAGATAAAAAAGGGGAGAATATCTTTTGCCCACGGAAGAGCATTATTGGAGCTCGATGACGCAAATTTACAAAGGCGCTTGGCGCAGGAGATAGTCGCAAAAAACTTATCTGTGAGAGAGCTGGAGAGCCTTATAAAAACTCGTCGCGTAAAAACATTTAAACCGAAGGTGAAAAAACCATTGGAACCTTATATCGCGGTTCTGGAGGAAGAACTACAGCACCTTTTGTCGACAAAGGTCCGGATAAATAAGATGAAAAAAAGAGGGAATATTTCCATTGAGTTTTACTCTTCCGAGGAGTTGGATCGGATTATTAATATAATGAGAGGGGGTAAGTAGCGATGAATCAAGCGGTTTTAATTCTTATTAAACCCGACGGGCTTAAAAAATCTTTAACGGGCAATATTTTAACGCGCCTTTCAGAAACAAAACTTGAAATCGTCGCCGCTAAAATGGTACGGGTTTCCAAGGAATTAGCCGAAAACCATTACAGGCATTTAAAGGATAAGCCTTTTTTCAATGACATTATTAAATATTTACAGGGCGAGTTGCATAATCGTAAAAAGGTTATGGCTTTAGTTTATTGGGGAGAAGATGCTATTAAGAAATGCAGGGAATTAGCAGGCTCTACTAATCCGGAAGAAGCAGACCCTACTTCGATCAGGGGTTCTTACGGCCGCATTACAACCTCGGGAGTGTATGAAAACGTAATACATGTTTCATCTGACCCCGTAGATGCCGAAAGAGAGATAAAAATGTGGTTTTCGCCCGATGAGATTATAGTGGAGCTTTATCCGAAGAAAGAAGCGGTTGAAAAAGAAATTAAAAGGATGGTTTGGGCTTCTTGATAAGAGGTGTATAAATGATAACAAGCATGACAGGCTTTGGGAGCTTTGAGGTTGAAACTCCAAAGCACGGAAAGATTTATGTGGAGTTAAGGAGCACGAATCATAAATTCCTTGAGACCAGTTTGCATTTACCGGAAGGATCGCTTTCTCTGGAAGAGAGAGTCAAGAAAATTATAGAAAAAAAGATAAAAAGGGGCAGGGTAACTTGCGTTGTCAATCTTGGTGGGCAGAGGTCAGGGGCAGCTTTTATAAATAAAACGCTTCTTAAGAAGTATATTGAAAAGATAGACTCCATAAGAGGCGAATTCAAGCTAAAAGAAAAACTTGGCATAAATGAGCTCATACGTCTTCCCGGTGTTTTGACATTCGAAGAAGAGAGAGTAACCCCGGAGCATTTGTGGCCCAGCCTTAACAAGGCGCTTAGTATGGCGGTAAGCGATTTGGTTAAGGCCCGGAAAAAAGAAGGGCTTGCACTGCAGGTTTACCTCAAAAAGTTGGCAGCACAGTTAAAGGGCGTGATCCTTAGCATAGATAAAATAATCAAGAGCTCTTTAAAACTGAAACTAAAGGAACTTACTACAGACGAAGAAAGGGCAGTGTTTCTGAAAGAGACTGATACCCAGGAAGAAGTCGATAGGCTGAATTTCCACGTGGACAATTTTAAGAACAGGATTAATTCCGGCGGAGCGGTAGGAAAAGAATTGGATTTTATAGCGCAGGAGATGCAGCGAGAAGCAAATACGCTGGGCGCGAAGACTTTCGATGTTAAGGTTTCTTCGCAGGTATTAAGGGCTAAAAGCTTAATTGAAAAAATACGCGAACAGGTACAGAATATAGAGTGACGGAAAAACGCAGAAAAAATAAACGTGGCGGCAAAATTTTTGTGTTTTCGGGTCCTTCTGGCTCAGGGAAAACTACCCTGCGTGATTTAATCATAAAAGATCCGGCATTTAGCAGGAAATTCATGAAATCCGTTTCTTTTACGACCCGCACGAGGCGCAAAGGCGAAAAAGAAGGAGTAGATTATAATTTTATAACCAAAGATGAGTTTTTAAGGCTTAATAAGGCAGGAAAAATTCTGGAGTGGACTAAATACCTGGAAAATTATTACGGCACATCCAGGGATTTCATATCGCAGAGTTTAAAAAATGGAAAAAGTATTATTCTCTGTCTTGATTTTAAGGGTTTCTTAAATGTTAAGAGATTTTATAAAAAAAAAGCGGTAGGTATATTTGTATTGCCGCCTTCCATAAAAGAACTCCGTAAAAGAATTGTAAAACGTTCTCTGGGAACACTTGAAAATGAGCTAGGTAAAAGATTGTCTTTGGCGGTAAAAGAGATAAAAAATGCGCCCAAATACGATTATGCATTTAGGAATATTAACCTGAATAATTCTGTTAATAGGCTAAAGGGTATTATATTAAAAATTTTATAAAAGGAGAAGGTACTTATGGGATATATAGACAGAAGCAGGCTGTTGCCGAAAAGCGAAGGGTCCATTTATAAACTTGTTAACCTGGCGGCTAAAAGGGCATTGGAGATCGCAGAGGGCCAGCCAAAACTTGTAAACTTAGATGCGTCTATTAAGCCTTCTACTATAGCCTTGCACGAGATAGCCGGCGGCAAGGTACAGGCGGCAAAGTCGAAGAAGAAAGATTAAAAGTGGAGAAAAAACAGAAGAAAGTTGTATTAGGTGTCAGCGCAGGGATATCAATATATAAATCCTGTGATATTTTGAGAAGGCTCCAGGATGAAGGCTTTAGCGTAACGGTTATAATGACGCGGGAGTCCCGGGAGTTAATCAGGCCTGTAGTTTTTGAAAGCCTCTCCAGAGAAAAGGTTTATTGCGAACTTTTTGATAGCCCGGGCGATTGGGACATTAAACATATTTCTCTGGCAAAGAAGGCGGATTTACTCTTGATTGCTCCGGCAACAGCTAATATAATAGCAAAGATCGCAAGCGGCATATGCGATGATTTATTAACTTGTACTGTTTTGGCTACCAGTTCTCCGGTTCTGATAGCACCGGCGATGAACGAGAATATGTATAATAATAAAATCACGCAGGCAAATATTGCCAGGCTCAAGGGTTTGGGTTTTATTTTCGTGGGGCCTGAAAAGGGAAGGCTTGCCTGCGGTGATATAGGAAACGGGTGCCTGGCTAAAACCGAAGAGATAGTAAAGGCTGTAAAGAAAAACATTTGATAATTTTTGGCGTGGTAGCCAAGTGGTAAGGCAACGGTCTGCAAAACCGTTATTCACCGGTC
>CAZSQC010000005.1:0-3156 GCA_964608955.1 uncultured Planctomycetales bacterium
CCTGGGGCTTAAGGGCCTTAGAGTAGAAGAGAATGCGAAAAACATACTTAAATCTCTAAGCGCGCTTAACGTAGAAATAGGGAAATTTAAGGATGATTTTAACACTCTAGGCGGACATATTGTTAACGCGGGAACAAAGTATTCGGAAGCACAGAAGCGCCTGGATAGGTTCAGTGAGAAATTACAGAATATCCAGCAATAGAACAGTTTAGTTTATAAAATGGTTCTTAATATTGTTGTCTCTCCGAGAGCAAGCAGGGTAAAGATTGACAGGATTAATGAAGATAAAAGAAAAGGTTCTTTGTCTTTAAAGGTCTATCTGACAAAACCCGCCTTTGAAGGCGAAGCCAACAAGCAATTGATAGGCTTACTGGCAGATTATTTTAAAACAGGAAAATCCCGCATCAAGATAATAAAAGGGGAGAAAGCGAGGATAAAGGTTGTCGAAATTACCGAATGAAGTAAATCTTATTATAGCCTTTAGTACCCGCAGGCACGGAAATATGTCGCTTTATTACGGAGATACGGTTCAGGCCCTTGATAACCGTAGGAATTTCTTAAGCGGCCTGGGGATAGACTACCGCGATCTCGTTTGTGCCAGGCAAATACACGCAAGCGATATCAGGTATGTTACCGAAAGCGATAAGGGTAGCGGAGCAGGCTCTTATGGCGGTTCAATTGCTGACACAGACGGCTTTGTAACGGACAAAAAGAATATCCCCTTAGCGGTATTTACTGCAGACTGCCTTTCGGTATTTATCTATGATCCCAAGACTCCTTCTGTGGGGTTGTTTCATTGCGGTTGGCGCAGTTCCAAGGAAAACATTGTCGGGAAAGCAGTTTTGTTAATGAAAGAAAAATTTAATGTCAACCCTAAGGATCTTTACGCCGGGTTTGGTTCAAGTGTTAGAGGATGCTGCTATGAGGTGTCAAAGGAATTTAAGGATTATTTCAGCCAGGGTTTAGCGGAAAAAGACGGTAGGCTTTATCTGGATCTGGCAGCAGTAAATAGAGCGCAATTGCTTGAAGCAGGGCTTGTAGAAAGGAATATTTTTCCTCCGCAGGTCTGCACCTTTTGTCATAACGAAGAGTTTTATTCCTATCGTAAGGAAGGGTTATCTTGCGGGAGGATGATGTCTGTTATAATGCTTAAATGATCCCCCAGCAGAGGTTTAAGGTAGAGTTTGTATTGCACGCTTATAATATTTCGGGAGATGCGATAAAAAGCGCGTTGGTAGAATTTACGGATACCGTCGAAGTATGCGCATTCCACGATGATAAGAATAAAGAAAATAGTTTCAGGATTTTAGTGACTACATTAGAGCCTGCGCTTGTTTTTGACGTTTGCGCCCAGTTCGGCAGGATAAGGTCTGCCAAGGTTGATGAGGAGGGCCTTTGATATGTACGCTGTAATATTGGTAAGTTCGAAGAATGTCTCTGAAGCCAGGAAAATTTCTAGGAAGCTGATTCTAAATAAAATTGCGGCATGCGTGAGTATTATCCCTAAGGTAGAATCTCTCTATCGGTGGAAGGGCAGGATTGAGTGTTCCAGGGAATCACTTCTGATCGTAAAAACCAAACAGAATAAAGCCAGAGAGGCAATCAAGGCAATAAAGTCAGCTCATAGTTATGAAGTGCCGGAAATAATATTTTTTAAAATCCAGGAAGGCTATGGGCCTTATTTAAGGTGGATAGATGAATCCCTCGGGTAATCCGATTGAATACTTATTATCTTTCGCAGGCGGAGTAATAGTTAGTTTTACGCCTTGCGTATATCCTTTAATACCTGTAAGCTTAGGTTACATCGGCGCAAAAAGCACTTCGGGTTTTAAGGGTTTTATCTTAAGTTTTATATATGTTACAGGCATAGCGCTGACTTATTCGGCGCTTGGTTTATTCGCTTCTTTAACCGGTACATTCTTCGGTAAAGTTAGCGCGCATCCTTTTACCAGCCTTGGGGTCGGTATTTTTATCGTGTTCCTTGGGTTATCGATGGCAGGGCTCTTTCGCATTCCTTTTAATATCAGGATAGAGAGAAAGCATTCGTCAACTAGGGGCTTGTTTTCTGTGCTTTTGTTAGGTTTAATATCCGGCCTGGTTGTTTCACCATGCCTTACTCCTGTTTTAGGTTCTATTCTTTCATATTTGGCGACTAGGAAAAATGTATTCTATGGAATGAGCCTTTTGGCAGTATTTGCTTACGGGATGGGCTTTATACTTATTCTTTGCGGGTCTTTTGCGGGGCTCTTGGCAAATCTTCCCAGGTCGGGTAAATGGATGAATAACGTAAAGACGGCATCAGGGATATTACTTGTACTATCGGGAGTTTATTTTATATACCACGGAATAAGGGGTTTATAATGAGCAGAAAAGTAATTAAAGCAGCGCTATCGGCATTTCTTATTCTTTTCTTTACTTCTGGTTGTTCAAAGATTGAGGGCGCAGGAGTTAACGCGCAGTTGCATTACGCGCCCGACTTTAAACTTGCCAGTACGCAGGGCAGGGAAGTTTCTTTGGCTGATTACAAGGGCAAGAATAATGTTTTACTGGTTTTCTGGACCACCTGGTGCCCTTACTGCAGGGCAGCCCTTAAAAAACTGAATGAGGAATATAAAGATTTACGTGAAGCTAATATTATTGTGTTGGCAATTAACATATCCGAACCTCCTGCAAGAGCGGTAAAGTTTAAGCAATCGCTTCAGCTTGATTTTGAAATACTTCTTGATGCAAACTCGCAGGTTGCTTCGGATTACGACATATTAGGAGTGCCGACTTACATCCTTATAAAAAAAGACGCAAGTATTGTTTTTAACGGTACGCGTTTATCTTTCCAGAAGATAAAAGACCTAATAAAGGATTAGTTTATCTAAGAAATGGTTAACGATTATAAAGATTTTATCAACAATCTTGCTAAAAGAAATATCAGCGGGGTTTTTTGTGGGGATATTTCTTCGGCGGTCGGCCATATTTTAAATATTATTACTCCGCAGGAGACTATCGGAATTTCAGGCTCTGTTTCGCTTGACGAAATAGGCATTGTAGATAAACTGGAAGCAAGAGGCAATAAGGTTTTTAACCAGTACAGGAAAGGTTTAAGCAGGGAAGATTCTTTGGTTTTAAGAATGTCTGGTTCTAGAGCTGATTGTTACCTTGCAA
>CAZSQC010000005.1:3166-32773 GCA_964608955.1 uncultured Planctomycetales bacterium
TAATGCGGTTTCTCTAAACGGAGAACTGGTGTTTTTAAGCGCTTACGGCGAGAGGATAGCCGGCATATCCAGCGCTAAGAAGTTAATAGTTGTTTGCGGGATAAACAAGTTGACGGCTGATTTGGGGGCCGCGTTAAAAAGAGCAAGGGAATATGCTACGCCTTTAAATTGCCGGAGGCTGAATTGGAATTCTGTTTGCTTAAGTTCCGGAATATGCCGTCAGGATATATGTTTTAAGCCGGAATATAAAAGAATGTGCTGTCAGACGCTTGTTATAGAAGGGGAGATCAGCCCTGGCAGGCTTAAATTTATTTTAGTTGGTGAAAAACTGGGGTTTTAGATGATTGAGATTTCAGGTTTAGCTACAGGAATAGGGAGTCTCCCTTATAGAGACACCGAAGAAGCTCTAGATCTTATATTTAAATATATTCCGGATATTCCTTTCTGGCCGCAACTTCCCAGAAGGAGTATTTTTGAGGGGATGATCGCCCAGTTTAGCGAGAATATTCCCTGTATTAAAGTAAACAGTTCAGGGGTTTTTTATGACGCCGCTGATAAAGAGCGCGAGCTGGAACTGTTTTATAGTAAGGCGATTGAGCGAGATTTAGGGTATTTTAGAATAAGCCAAGAATATGCCCCGGGTTTTTATGCATTTCTTGAAAGAGTGGATTCTTTAAGGTCCGCAGCTTTCATAAAAACCCATATAACCGGACCTTTTACATTTGCGGGAGGGATTAACGATTCTTCCGGTATTTCAATACTTCATGACGATATAATGTTCCAGGCTATTGTGCAAGGATTGAAGATGAAAGCTCTCTGGCAGATAAGCCTATTAAGCAGTCTTAAGAAAAAGATTATTCTTTTTATCGATGAGCCTTATTTAAGCTGTTTTGGCTCTGCTTATACTTCTATTAACAGGGGCGATGTATTATCCGCGTTGAATGAGTTGACTGAAGGGTTAAGTTCTGATGATGTTATAGTTGGGTTGCATTGTTGCGGAAATACCGACTGGTCTATGATTGCAGAATGTAGCGGAATAGATATTATTAGTTTTGATGCTTTCGGTTTTCAGGATAAGTTTGCTCTTTATGCCAAAGAGATAAAAAGGTTTCTGGATAGAGGGGGTGTTATATCTTGGGGGGTTATACCCACCAACGTTTCTATAGTAAAACCTGATATCGGGTTACTTGTAGATAAAATAAAATCAGGCATAGATAGGTTAGCCGAGAAGGGTTTGGATCGTTCTTTACTCAAGCAAAGAACGATAATTACCCCGGCTTGCGGACTTGGAACTTTTCCTGAAGTTGATGCCGAGAGAGTATTTCACCTTCTTTCCGGTGTTTCCGCAGTTATTAAAAATGACTTTAAAGAGTAAATAAAAAAGGAGGGGGTATGCTAAAACTGGATGTTAAGTCTTTTGGTTTTGCATTGGGTATTGTCTGGGGTGCTCTTATGTTTCTTCTCGGTTTGATGGACATGCTTTATTTCTGGGGAAATACTTGGGGAAGAATAATGGCCATGGTTTATTTAGGATATAGGCCTACTATTTTAGGAAGCATTGCCGGAGCTGTCTGGGGTTTTGTATATGCGAGCGTAGCGGGTTTTGTTTTTGCGTGGTTTTACAACAGGTTGATGGAAGAAAATATAATAGAAACAGAGAAGAAGATAAAAGATTTGGCCCGCAAAATCTGGGAGAAGAAAGGTAAGCCTTCGGGGACTGCGGCTCAAGATTGGAAAGAGGCAGAGAGGATTATCCGTGGCAAGTAAGAAAATAGCTGTTGTCGGAGCCGGAGTCGGCGGGTTAGCCAGCGCTGCCAGGTTAGCTTATGATGGATACCGGGTGGAGGTTTTTGAGAGGCTGCCTAAGTGCGGCGGACGTAACCATATCTTAGAGGATAAGGGCTTTAAGTTTGATATGGGGCCTTCGTTTGTCCTCATGCCGGATTTCTTTAAAGAAGTTTTTTCTTATTGTTCCAGGGACATAAGAAATTACCTGGATTTAAAAGAGCTGGATATAAACTACAGAATTTATTTCTCCGACGGCGAGAGCATTACGGTTTATAATGATACGAATAGAACTAAGGAAGAGATAGAGAGGTTTGAGCCTGGGGCGAGTACTTCTTATGATAATTTTATCAGGGAAACCGGGAGGCTTTACGATACAGTAAAGCCTCTTCTGTATAAATGTTTTACCCCTGCTTCGCTTTTTAACCCTCTTTACTGGCCCCTGGTGACAAAAATACGTCCTTTTGAATCCTACTGGGGAATCGCTAAGAACTATTTTAAGAATGAAAAACTTCTCTTTGCGTTTACCTTTGAGGCAATGTTTATGGGGGTTTCTCCTTTTGCCGCCCCGGCGTTCTATAGTATTATAACCTATACCGACCACGTCCAGAAGATTTCGCATCCTATGGGAGGGATGTACCGGATTCCGTTGGCGTTAGAACGAATGGCTAAGGAATACGGCGTTAAGTTTAATTATAATACGCAGGTTGACCGTATTAGCGCAAACGGAAAGGTGAAAATTTCTGTTAAATCGCAGCAAGAAGAGTTATCCTTTGATAAGGCGGTGATAAATGCCGATTATTCATACGCGCAAAGTGAGCTTCTCAACAGGGATATCCCGGACTATAAGTATTCCTGTTCGGTTTACCTGATTTACCTGGGGCTTAACAAAAAGGTTCCGGGAGCGGCGCACCACAGCCTGTTTTTTTCATCCGACCTTAATAAAAATTTAGATGATATCTTTGAAACAGGAGAAGTGCCTCAGGATCCGTCTTTTTATTTGCATGTACCTACGGCAACAGATTCTTCTCTGGCCCCGGAGGGCAAAGAAATATTTTATATACTGGTACCGGTTGCGAATTTAAAAAAGGCAAAAGAAGACATTTCTTCTTATGAAAAAAGTATCAGGAGCACGGTGTTTGGCAAGATCAATAAGGCTTTTGGAATTAATCTTGAAGAACTTATTGAAGTAGAGCATAAGTTTTATCCGCGCGATTTTATCGACCGTTATAATATTAAGTTCGGGGCAACTTTTGGGCTGGCGCATAACCTGACGCAGAGTGCGTTCTTTAGGCCTCCTAATGTCTCCTGCGGCTTAAAAAATATATATTTTACCGGTGCAAGCACGCAGCCGGGAGGAGGGTTGCCGGTGGTTATAGCAAGTTCCAGGATAGTTGCGGATTTAATTAAACGCGGTAAGTGATTTTTATAGAGAGCGCAGGAAATTTACAATTTTTTGTATGGTTTCTTCAGGGGTAGAGGCTCCGGCAGTTACTCCGATTTTCTTCACATTTTTAAACCAGCCCTGCTTTATATCATTTTTTGAGTTTACCCACCATGTCTTTTTGTTAATAGAGCGCGATATTTCATAGAGCCTTTTAGTGTTTGCGCTTGTTTTTGAGCCTATAATTATCATTGCATCGTTTTCTTTAGGCAGACGGTGTATTTCAGCTTGTTTTATTCTGGTCGGCCGGCAGATGGTATTAAAGAAACAAAGGTTCGGATTGATTTTTTTAATGGCTTCCACTATTGGTAAGACATCTTTTATATTCTGAGTTGATTGCACCACTATGCAAAGCTTCCCGGATCTTTTTATTTTATCTAAGGGAAGTTTATCTCCCTTTCCTATTATAAGCGCTTTAGCTTTGAGTTGTCCCGCTATGCCAAATACCTCATCGTGTTTTTTATCTCCTATAATAACAATACTGCAGCCTTTTTTCTCCATGTCGGAAGCTATCCTGTGTATTTCTTTAACCATAGGGCAGGTAGCGTCAATTATCCGGTAGCCGAGTTTCTTTGCCTGTAGTATCTTTAAAAGTGGTGAGCCGTGTGCCCGTATAATAAGCGTATCTGTCTTCGTCGGCATTAATTTTATTATCTTTTTTACTCCGGCTGAACGTACTTTTTTTACCACGTCTTCGTTATGAACTATATCTCCGAGCATTACGACATGCATATTATCTTGCGAAGTCTTAAAAGCAATATCCAGCGCCCTTTTGACGCCGAAACAGAAACCGGCGGATTTTGCAATATTTACCTGCATAGGTATTCTCCCTTAATAAGAATCTTTAAGATAATTATAACTTTTTTGTGAAGTTTTACAAAGGCGCGTTTTGAGAATACATCGTAGTTGTTAAATTCCACCTCTTTTAATATTGCAGAGTACATTTCTTTCATCGTTAAAACTACAAAACGCGTTCTTAAGTTAGGCAGGAATTTTATTCCTCCCGCGGATCTTCTGTAATATTCCCGGCTTCTTTTTATTTGCGATGCGATAAGTAATTTTAGGTTTCTGGTAACTTCAACACTGTTTTTAAAACTTTCTTCGTTTATGCCGAAGATGCTCATTTCGTTTAACGGTATATATATCCTGCCCATCTGAAAGTCTTCCTTTAAATCCCTTATTATATTTGTTAATTGCATGGCTATGCCTAAATCAATTGCGTATTTTTGCGCCTCAATCTTCTTTGCGCCGAGTATCTTGAGCATAATGAGCCCGACTACCGAAGCAACCCGGTAACAGTAAAGACGCAGTTCCTCGAAGTCTGCATAGCGGCCTTTAATAAGGTCCATCTCCATTCCGTTAATTAATTCGTAAAAATAATCCTTAGGTATCTGGCATTTTTCTACGGTAAAACGCAATGAGGACAGGAGGTTATCTAGCGGAACATTCTGTGAATAAACAGCTTCAATTTTCTCCTTAAGTATTTTTAATTGATCCTGCGGTTTTTCGAGGGAGAATCCGTCAACGCATTGGTCGCTTAACCTGCAGATAGCGTAAACCGAATAAGAAAAATACCTTTCTTCCTCGGATAAGAATAGGGAAGCGAGGTAAAATGTTTTGGCGTGGCGCCTGGTAATATTCTTTGCTTCTTTAAACCCTGCTGCTATCTGTTTCATGCTTTTATTCTACATTAAAAAAGTGCCAAATCAATTAAATTAGAATAAAGGTTTTATTGGAAAACCGCCTTTTTTAATATATAATAAACACATGTCAAGTTATTTGCAGGCTTTACTTATTTCGATATCCGTTCCTTTTATTTTAAGTTTCTATCCGCCGTTAGGATTTTATCGTAATATCAAGGCGCTTTTCTTTAGCATCCTGCTGATTCTCTTAATATTCGGCTCCTGGGATGTTTTTGCTACTTGGAGAGGACACTGGTTTTTTGAAGAATCCGCAATATCGGGCTTGCATATTTTTAATCTTCCGGTTGAAGAGTGGCTTTTTTTCCCGGTAATTACCTTTTGCTGTATTTTTACGTGGGAGGCGCTTAAGTTCATTAAAAATAATATAAAATGAAAGAATATACCTTACTTGCAGCAGTTTCTGTTTTGATAACCTTAATTATTGACCGCAGGATGCAGACATTTATTTTGAGTAAAGGGTTATTTTGGGTATTCATCGTTATTATTATATTCTTTAAATTTCTTGTAAACGGATATCTAACCTCAAGCGGAATAGTATTGTATAATCCGAATTCTTATTTAGGCATAAGGCTAGGTAGCATACCGCTTGAGGATTTTCTTTTCGGTTTCAGTATGGTTACCCTAGGGATAATATTCTGGGAGTATTTTAAAAAGAACAAATGAAAAGAATAATATTATTATTTTTGTTTTCTTGTTTTGTCACTTGTCAGGCTTTAGCTTTTAATTGGAAGGAGCTTCATGAGAAGGCGGATTCCATTGAGCTTAAAGAAGCTCTTGCTAAAAATAAGTCAAATCCTGAATCGCTAGAAGGTATTTATGTCCTGGGGCTGGTTTATCTAAATCTGCATCAGGATAATAGGGCAGCAGAAGCTTTTACGAGAGTTTTTAATAAAAGTCCCGAAACAATCGGGGCAAGATGGGGAATTGCGGAAGTCTTAAGAAGGCAGCACAAGAGCAAGGATGCTAAGGAGAAGCTTATTAAAATAATAGAAGAAGATCCGTCTTTTTCGCCTGCCTATATAAGTTTGGCCTATCTAAAATATATTGATATGGATTTTAATGGATCAGCCGCTCTCGCTTTAAAAGTTATTAATCAAGGGAGAGATAAGGTTGATTTGAGTAATTATGTGCGTGCTTACGCTATGTACGCCGGAGCAAAAGGAATGATTGCGCATTACGGAGGAGTCCTCTCTAAAGCGATAAACGGCCTTGCAGTTGAGCCGAACTTAAAGAAGGCTCAAAAGCTTTCTCCCGATTCACCGGCGGTGTTATTCGGATTAGGGAGTTATTATTTCCTGGCTCCGGTTATTGCCGGAGGCGATAAGGTAAAGGCAGAGGAATATTTAAAGAAAGCAGTTGAGAAAGACCCCTTATTTGCGGATGCCTATGTTAGGCTGGCGCAGCTTTATAGTGTGCGCAAGGATAGTGCAAAATACCAGTTTTATATGAAAAAGGCCTTGGAGATAGATCCTCAAAACGTCTTGGCCCTGGATCATAATAGCAAAAGTTGTAAGTTTATTTGCGCTGGAGGGGATGAAACTGTTAAATAGAAAATATTTGGCGGGAGAGTTCCTTAAGCGCGGTTTTTGCTTTCTTGCTTATTTTTAGGGAATGCAGTATTCTGTTTGAGCCTTCCACAAGCTTTCTTACCTCATTTCTTGCAAAATCAAGACTTTTTGTAGCTATCAAAATCTTTCGTATCTCTTTTACGTCCTGCGCTTTCGGGTTATCTTTGGTAAGCGTTTTTTTTATCAGATTTTTTTGCTTTTTACTGCCGCGGTTATATGCATGCCAGAGAAGCATAGTCTTCTTTGCTTCCAATATGTCGGTAAGACTGGATTTGCCTGTTTTTGAAGGCTTACCAAAAGTTCCGATGATATCATCTTCAATCTGAAAGGCCCTCCCTAGCAGCATGCCGTATTCGCAGATCCTGCGGATTTCATCTTTTCCTGCATTAGCCAGGATCGCTCCCATGCTAAGAGGAGAGGAGAAAGTATAATTAGCGGTTTTAAAATCGTATATTTTGTAAATATCATTTTTTGTTGTTTTGTCTATGGATTTCGCTCCTAAGAGGAGTTCGACAAATTCGCCGCTACCGGTATAGAGAGCGGCAGAGATGAGTTTTCTTAGTGCCCGTTCTTTTCTTTCGGGGGATTCTTTTGCCGCCAGAAAAGCGTCTAGCGCTATTGCGTATAGAACGTCTCCAATTACTATTGCGAGGTCCTGGCCGCTGAATTTGATTTTCCCGTATCTTTTTATCTGCCGGTTTAAAAGAGAGTGCATTGAAGGCTTGCCCCGCCTCGTCGATGACTTATCTATAATGTCATCATGGACAAGCATGAAATCATGCAGAAGCTCAAGGGAGATGGCGCTCTTATAAAGTCCCCGGCATGCTTTTTTAGCGTAACCGAGATAGCCGATACAGAATAATACCGGCCGGACTCTTTTACCGTTTCTTAAGGCAAAATCTTTTATATTGTTTATTATAAGAGGAGAGAGAGAATTTAATCCGTAGGATTTATTCAACCCGCGGATGAAACTTTTAAGTTCTTTATTGACTCTGTTTCTTATTTTCAAAAACATGGTTTTATGTTAACATAATAAATATGGCATTGCAAACTAAATATAGTTTTAAGACAATTTCCCGCGCCTTAAGGCTCCCATTCTTAAGCGCAAGCATACTTCCTTTTGTGTTCGGTTCATTGATAGAAAGGAGCAGTTTTAGTCTCTTTGCTTTTCTTGTCGGCTTATCGGCGGTGCTATTTGCCCATCTTAGCGCGAATCTTGCTAATGATTTTTTTGATTCTAAGAGCGGGGCAGACTGGGTGGACAAGGAGTTCTACGGTTTCTTCGGTGGTTCAAAGTTGATTCAGGAAGGGGTTTTGCATCCCAATTTTTATCTTGGTTCTTCTTTATTGTGCGCCGGAATTTCTTTTGCCTGCGTGTTTTTCCTCGGTTTAGCCTTAAAAAGTTCGTTCGTATTTCTTATGTACTTTATAATTATTGTGTTAAGTTGGCAATATACGGCTTTACCCTTAAGGTTATCCTATCGTTATTTAGGGGAATTTTTTGTATTTTTATTATTCGGGCCGGCAATTGTCATGGGAGCTTACTTTATTCAGACTGGTATTTTCCCCGATTTAAAGAGTTTTTTTCTTTCGCTTGTTCCCGGTATCCTGACGGCAGCTATTCTTTTTAGCAATGAAGTTCCCGACTACGGTGATAACGTTGTTGCGGGGAAAAACAATCTCGTCAAAGTGTTTACTCCGGAAAAATCTTACTTATTCTATTATTTTCTTTTCATGTTAAGTTACTCTTTGATAATTGCGGGTGTGTTCCTGCAATTATTAAAACCGCTTGTTTTATTCTCGTTAATTTTTCTTCCGATAGTTATTAAGGCAGGGAATATCCTAAAGAGGCATTGGCGCGAAAAATCCAAGCTGGTTAAGTCTTCCGAGGCTACCATATTGCTGCAGATTTTAATAGTTGTTGTTTTGATCTTATCCTTATTATGAGCAGAGTAATTATCATCGGTTCGGGTTTTGCGGGAATCTCCTGCGCTTTAAGGCTTAAAGGCCGCGCTAAGAAGAACGGCCTTGAGATAACCCTTATCAGCGATAAAAAAAATTTTAGTTTTCTTCCTCTTTTGCCTGATTGCCTAGGCAGGATGTTAGATCCCGAAATCCTAACTTTTGATACCAGAGTTTTAATTGAGAAATCAGGTTTTAATTTTCTGGAGGCGGAGGTTACCGGCATTGATTTAACAGAGAGGCAAGTGTGCACTGAAGTTTCCCGTGAGAAATACGACTTTCTGGTTTTAGCCAGCGGTTCACAGACTAATTTTTACGGAAACAGGCAAATAGAAGAAAATTCTTTGGTGCTGGATGATGTTTTTGATGCTCGGCATCTTTCCAATTCCCTAAAACGCGAGGATATTTCTACTTATATTATTTCGGGAGCCGGATATACCGGCGTAGAAATAGCATCAAACATAAGTTTATATATTAAAAGAAACAATCTTAATAAAAAGATCCTCCTTATAGAAAAAGCCCCGTCTATTCTTGGCCCTTTGCCGCAGTGGATGAAGGATTATTGCTACGGTAATCTTGTTTCTATGGGCGTAGAGATATTAACTGGTGTTTCCGTTGAAAAGGTTACTCCATTAGAAATCAAGCTTTCTAACACAAAGTCTTTTAATAATGCCTTGCTTATTTGGGCTTCGGGAGTAAAGGCCGCTGATTTTGTCCAAAGTTTGCGAGTAGACAAAAATGCGCAGGGCAGGATAAAAGTTGATTCATATTTAAGTTTTTCCGAACATTGTTTTGCAGCCGGGGATGCGGCTTTTTTTGAATATAATGGTAACCCCTTGAGGATGGCAATACAGTTTGCTATAATGGAAGGAAAGGTTATCGCGGATAACTTAATCAGGATTACTCAATCAAAGAAGCCGGTAAAGTATTGCCCCAGGGATTTAGGCTATATTATCCCGATGGCTAACAATAAATCCTGCGGTTCGGTATTGGGAATTAACCTTAAAGGAGCGCTTCCTACTTTCTTGCATTATTTTATGTGTGCTTATAGATTGAGAGGGCTGAAGAAGAAAGTTGCTTTACTCACGCAATTATTAGCGAAAGGAGGCAAATAATGGATTTTGCCGTTTTAATCTTAAGGATTGCTTTGGGTACTATGTTTATGGCGCATGGATTGCAAAAAGCGTTTGGTTTATTAGGAGGGTCAGGAATAGAGAAATTCTCCGGCATGCTTTCGGGATTAGGCTTTCATCCTGCATTATATTGGGCTTATCTTGCCGCCTATACTGAACTTATTGCAGGTTTGTTTGTGGTGTTGGGATTATTTACTAGGGCTTCATCCCTGGCTTTGTTGATTCTTATAACGGTAGCTGCAGTAAAGGTGCATCTGGTAAAAGGTTTTTTCTTGTCAAGCGGAGGCTTTGAGTATAATTATATTATTGCGGCTGTTTGTCTTGCTTTAATCTTAAGCGGCCCGGGAAAGTTTGCATTAAATAGCAAGTTTTGACTTTACTTATGTTAAAGAAAAGAATATTTTTTGCGGTTTTCTTTATCTTAGGATTATTTTTTCTTCCGAATTTATCTGCGGCAAAAGAATCGGTTAAGCTTATGGTTTTTCATTCTCCTTCATGCAGCAGGTGTATCGAGGCTAAAAGAAGCCTGTTTCCCGACATAGAAAATAAATACCGCGGAAAAATCGAATTAGAATATTATGATTTAGGCAATGTGGACAATTATAAGTTACTCCTTGGATTAAAAGAAAAGTATAACCAGGATATCGCGCTGGAGCTGCCGGTTATTTTTATCCAGGGTAATTTATTGAACGGCAGGTCAGACTTAAAGACCGCGCTCCCCATGCTTATTGATTTGTCGCTTGCGACAATTAAAACCGAAGAGGATTTTAGGCATAAGGACCTCGTTGAGTATTTTAAGAGCTTAGGTCCGTGGGTTATTTTAGGTTCCGGGCTGGTAGACGGGATAAATCCCTGCGCCTTCACGGTCATAGTGTTTTTTGTTTCTTATCTGGCTTTACAGGGGTACAGAAGGAAAGAGATGCTGATTGTCGGGCTTTCTTTCGTGTTCTCGGTTTTTGTAACTTACTCTTTAATCGGGCTGGGGCTGTTTAATTTTCTTTACCGGCTTAAAGGCTTTTGGATTTTTGTTAAGGTCTTTAATTTAAGTGTCGGTATATTTAGCATCCTGCTCGGTTCTCTGGCGCTTTATGATTTCTTTAAGTTTTTAAAAACAAAAGATACTCAAGGTCTGGCGTTGCAATTGCCGGGAGTAATTAAGAACCGGATACATAAGGTTATAGGAGATAACTACAGAAAGGCTTCCGGTAGTAAAATTCCAAGGCTTATTTTAAGCGCCCTGGTAACCGGTTTTCTGGTTTCGCTTTTAGAGGCTGTTTGCACCGGACAGCTTTATCTTCCGACGATAGCATTTGTCTTAAAGACGACTACCCTTAAGTGGCAGGCGCTGCTTTATTTAGTCTATTATAATATAATGTTTATTCTGCCGCTTCTGGCGGTTTTATTCCTGGCGCTTTTAGGGTTTACCTCCGTACAATTTGCCTCTTTTTTAAGAAAAAACTTGGCTATTGTCAAAATTATCATGGCGGCAGTGTTTTTAAGCCTCGGTATTTTCCTTATTTTTAAAGGGTGATGACAAGAATATTCTTTATTTTATTTTTGTTTGTTTTAACTTTTGCATCCGGTTGCTCTATGAGCAAGAAGAGTAAGCTTTCTCCGGAAGTTCTTAAGAATAACGGGCAAACAGATTCATACGAGAAGGATTTCGGAGTGGTTAAGGAGGGAGAGAATTTAAAGCACAGTTTCTTAGTTCTTAATGATTCGGATAAAGTATTAAAGATAAAGAGCGTTGATTCTTCATGCGGCTGTACGGTTTCAGAGGTTGACAGAAAAGATGTTGCACCTAAGGAATCCTTTACGCTTAATGTTGAATTTAAGACTAAGGGGTATTCGGGAGAGGTGCAGCAGTTTGTTTACCTTTATACGGATAATATTGAAAATTCCTTAATTAGATTTATAATTAAAGCCAAAGTTGTTAAATAGTTAATAGGAGGTTAGTATGTGGTCGTTGCATTTAAGGATGTGGTTACTGGTAACTTTGCTTTTCGGTTTGATTTACGCTGCCCTTGTTATTTTAGGAACCCAATTTCTTCATGTCACAGAATTTTCTTTTTACCTTATTCTGTCACTGGTATTTATGCTGATTCAGTATATGTTGGGCCCTAAAATCGTTGAATGGACTATGCGGGTTAAATACATTGGCAGGCATGATAACCCGCGGCTTTTTCAAATGGTAGAATCTTTAAGCAACAGGGCAAATATACCTATGCCCAGGATCGGAATAGCCCAGATACAAATACCCAATGCTTTTGCCTTCGGCAGAGGTATCAAAGACGGCAGGATTTGCGTAACCCAGGGTATTCTGGCCCTTTTGGGAGACGACGAATTAAAAGCAGTTTTGGGGCATGAGATTTCGCACCTTAAGAATCGCGACGTGCTTACCATAACGCTTCTTTCGGTTATACCGATGATAATGTACAGGATAGCTTGGCAGTTTTTGTTCTTCGGAAGAAGGCGTGATAGCAGAGGAGGCAATACCGTCTTAATAGGATTGGTAGCTTTCGTATTTTATTTTATCACTAATCTTTTAGTCTTATATGCTTCCAGGATCAGGGAGTATTTCGCGGACCGCGGTTCAGTGTCTTTAGGCAATAAGCCTTCTGCGCTTGCCTCAAGCTTATATAAACTTGTTTATGGTTCTGCCCGCATTAATCCTGAATCTCTTAAAGAGTCGGAGGGGCTTAAGGCTTTTTTTGTAAATGACCCTTCAGCCGCAAGAAAAGAGATAAAAGAGCTTTCGCAGCTTGATTTGGATAAGAGCGGAACGATTGACCAGTCGGAGCTGGAGTTATTGCAAAATACCTCAGTCAAGCTTAATTTCGGGGATAAGATGATGGAGGTTTTAAGTACCCATCCTAATATGCTCAAGAGAATAAAAAAGCTTTCGGAATACAGAAATTAGCAGGTTTTTTGACTTTAGGGGCTGATGCTTTATACAGGGCTTCAGCCCCATTTTCTTTTGACATAACTCCAATTATACTATATAATTATAAAACTATGGAACTAAATGAACTTATTGAACAAAGAAAGGCGAAAGCCAAGGCGCTTGCAGATAAAGGAGTACCTCTTTATCCTGCTAAATCCGGAGTGCATATACCTATAGGGCAAGCACTTGCGGATTTCAAAGAAGGAACAAAAGCTTCTTTTTGCGGGAGAATTACCGCAAAGCGTTCGCACGGAAAAGCTGCATTTCTGGATCTGCGTGATTCAACCGGTAAGATCCAGCTTTATATCAAAGCTGACATTGTCGGAGAAGAAAGCTTTTTTATTTACCAGAATATTGATATTGGGGATATTCTCTATGTAACCGGCGAACTTTTTAAGACGCATACCCAGGAGTCCAGTATTAAGGTGGAGAAGCTTAACCTACTCAGTAAAGCTTTAAGGCCTCTTCCTGAAAAATGGCACGGACTAAGGGACGTTGATCTGCGTTACAGACAAAGGTATCTTGATTTGATATCCAATGAAGACATAAAGAAAGTTTTCAGGGCGCGTTCTTCAATTATTAAGAAGATAAGAGATTTTCTGGATGCCAAAGGTTTTCTCGAGGTTGAAACGCCCATGATGCATTCAATCGCCGGGGGCGCTGCCGGAAGGCCTTTTAAGACTTTTCATAACGAATACAGCATGGACCTTTATCTGCGCATAGCCCCGGAGCTTTATTTAAAAGAGCTTCTGGTGGGGGGGTTTGACAGGATTTACGAGATTAACAGGTCTTTTCGTAACGAAGGGGTCTCCACGCGCCATAATCCTGAGTTTACCATGCTGGAAATCTATCAGGCTTATTCCGATTTTGAAGGGATGATGCAGCTGGCAGAGGACCTTATCGTCGGGCTCGTACAGAATATTAACAACGGGACGCTTGTTAATTACCAGGGTAAAGCAATAGATTTCTCTCCTCCATGGAAAAGGGTTTCTTTTGCCGAGATGGTAAATGAAAAATTCGGTATTACTCCGGCTGATGACGAAAATGTAATGCTGGGTAAACTTAAGGCTAAAGGCTTTGCCAAGGAGGTAAATAAGCTTTCGCGCACGCAAATTGCCAAGATTATTGAAGAAGTCTTGGAAGAGGGGATGAGCCTTAATCCTACTTTCGTTACGGATTATTTTACGGTTATGTGCCCTCTTGCCAAGACCAGGGAGGATAATCGTTTAATATCGCAAAGATTTGAGTTGTATATTGCAGGCATGGAGGTCGGTAACGCCTATTCTGAGTTAAATGATCCTATTGAACAGAGAGCGCGCTTCGAAGAAGAAATTAAGAATTTGCCAACGCAGGAGGCAAAGAATATAGACGATGAATATTGTCTGGCTCTTGAGCACGGTATGCCTCCGGCCGGAGGGTTAGGAATCGGGATAGACAGGCTGGTTATGCTCCTTACTGATCAGCCTTCCATTAGGGATGTAATTCTCTTTCCTTTATTGAGGCCGCAACAGGAATAATATGCAAACAGAGTTGATGTTGAGCTGGAGGTATCTTGTTACGAGAAGAAAAGAGAAGTTTATCTCTCTTATAAGCATCATCTCCGTATCGGGTATTGCCATCGGCGTAATGGCGCTGATTGTTGTGATAGCCGTAATGACGGGGTTTGATAAAGATCTCCATGATAAGATTATCGGTAACTATTCGCATATCACGGTTACCGGTTTTAATGCGATAAGCAGTTCGGAGTACGAAGATATTTCCGGAAAGATTAAAGATAACATTCTTGTGGAGGCAGTTAGCCCTAACCTTCAGGGGCAGGTTTTAATAAAAGAGGGCGAGAAATTTTTTGCTGTAGGATTAAGGGGGATTGATCCGGTTCATGAGCAAAAAGTCACCAGGATCGGAAAATATCTGATTGCCGGAAATCTCGCGTCTTTGAAAACCGGCGAGATTGTTATCGGAAAAGAGCTTGCGGCGTATCTTGGTTTGGGTGTCGATTCAAAGATTACGCTTTATTCTCCTTTGGGAAAGCAGCATATCTTTAAAGTTTGTGGAATCTTTGGTTCCGGTATGTATGATTATGACCTTAATCTGGTTTTTACGGATTTAAATAGCGCGCAGCAGATATTCGGTATGCCGGGGCAGATAAGCGCGGTATCCGTGAAATTAAAAAACCCTCAACTGTCCTTTAGGGTGAAAAAAGAGTTATCCGGGGTACTCGGTTATAACTATAATATAAAAACTTGGGAAGAGGCAAATCAGAATTTTTTTGCCGCATTAAAGCTTGAAAAACTGGTAATGTTTATAATACTGGCCCTTATTATATTAGTGGCTTCTTTTAATATCGCTAGCACGCTAATTGTTATGGTGGTAGAGAAGACTAAAGATATCGGGATACTTAAGGCGTTGGGCATGAGTTCTGCGAGCATAAGAAAAATCTTTACATACCAGGGTATTATTATCGGCTGCCTGGGTACTCTTGCCGGTTTCTCCGGAGGGGTTTTGTTGTCCTGGTTGCTTAAAAAATATCAGTTTATAAAACTTCCGCAGGATATTTATTATATTGACCGCTTGCCGGTAAAGATAATTTTCTGGCCGGATATTTTTCTTATTGTGGCGGTAGCTTTATTGATTGCGCTTGTTTCTACGATTTATCCTGCTGTTAAGGCGTCAAAACTAAAACCCGTAGAAGCTTTAAGGTACGAATAGGTAAAAATTTGCTGGAAGCTAAAAATATACATAAGGTTTATAGTGATGTAAAGAAACCTCTACCGGTTTTAAAAGGGGTGAGCCTGATCGTCAAGAGAGGCGAGTTTGTCTCTATTGTCGGGCCTTCTGGTGCAGGTAAGTCTACGCTGCTTCATATACTGGGGGGGTTAGATTCTCCTTCTTCAGGAACGATTAGGATAGAAGATGAAGATATATATTCCCTGAGTGATGCCCAGTTGGCTTTATTGAGGAATACCAGGATTGGTTTTGTTTTTCAGTTTTATCATCTTCTTTCGGAGTTAACGGTTATTGAGAACGTGCTTTTACCCGGCCTTATCAGGGGCGGAAACCGTGAGGTTCTGTCGAAGAAGGCTTTGGATCTACTGCATCAGACCGGCCTTAAAGCGAGGGTGAATCATTTTCCGTCTCAGCTCTCGGGCGGGGAAAAACAGAGGGTTGCGGTGGTGCGCAGCCTGATTAACGAACCGGGGCTTCTTCTGTGCGATGAGCCTACCGGTAATCTTGACTCAAAATCAGGAGAAGATGTTTTTTCTCTCATTAAAAATATAAGCAGGATTAATAATATGGCGGTAGTATTAGTAACACATAATCTTGAACTTGCAAAGACTGCAGAAAAAATTTATCACCTGGCAGACGGTTTATTAACGCATTAAATAACAGGCGGGAGGTTTAAATGAAAGTTTATATAAACGGCAAATTTTATAATAAAGAAGAGGCCAAAGTTTCCGTGTTTGATCACGGGCTTTTGTACGGAGACGGCGTGTTTGAGGGGATACGTTCGTACAGCCGCCTTGTGTTTAAGCTTCAAGAACATGTAGACCGGCTTTTTGAATCGGCCAAGAGCATAATGCTGAATATACCCTTATTAAAGGAACAGGTTATCAAGGGTGTTATTGCGACGCTTAAAGAGAATAAGCTTAATGACGCTTATATAAGATTGATAGTAACGCGCGGGGAGGGGGACTTGGGTTTAGATCCGCGCAAATGCAAGGGTAGCGGTACGGTGATTATTATCGCGGATAAAATTGTGTTGTATCCGGAAAAGCTTTATCGGGACGGCCTTAAGATAATTACTGTGCCTACGGTTAGAAATCTTCCGGAGGCTTTAAACCCTCAGATAAAGTCCTTGAACTATTTGAACAATATTCTCGCTAAGATCGAAGCGGCTAATGCCGGATGCGACGAGGCGATCATGCTTGATTCTTTAGGATATGTGGCAGAGTGTACGGGGGACAATATCTTTATTGTTAAAGACAACCATTTGTATACTCCTCCGCAGTGTATGGGAACTTTAAGGGGCATTACCAGGGATGCGGTAATGGAAGTTGCCAGAAAATCCAAGATCGGAGTGCATGAGCATGTAATTACCAGGCACGAGGTTTATATATCGGATGAGTGTTTTTTGACCGGAACCGCAGCAGAACTTATACCGGTGGTCATGGTTGACGGAAGGACAATAGGTTCAGGAAGTCCCGGAAAGCTCACCTTAAGTCTTATGAAGAAATTCAAGGAGATTACAAAGAAAGAAGGAGTAAGATACTGATGTTTTGCGATATCTGTCATAAGAATCAGGCTACCGTACACTTGACGGAAATAATAGATGAGCAAATGAGCGAATTGCATTTGTGCGAAGAATGCGCGCGTAAAAAGAGCCAGGACATGGAACAGCAATTCGGTTTATCCGACCTTCTGGCAGGTATGGCTGACTTTGAGAAGCCTAAAGGAGAAGCTGTCAGCGCGGTCCAGGCTGTCAAGTGCCCTAATTGTTCGCTCACTTTCTCTGATTTTAAGAAGATCGGTAGGCTGGGTTGCGGTGAATGCTATAATGCTTTCAGAAGATACATCGGGCCGCTGTTAAAGCGTATCCACGGTTCGATTCAGCATACCGGGAAGTCTCCTATTAAAACCGCCCGCTCTGCTAAGAAGAAGAATGATATTCAGGAGTTGCGCAACCGTTTAAATAGTGCGATTGAGACGGAGGCATTTGAAGAAGCAGCCAGGATACGTGACCAGATTAAGGAATTGGAGAAAAAAGAATCCTTGAAGAAAGACCAGGAGAAAAAAGAATAAATGGAACTCAATGATTTATTAAATCATAGCAGCGAATGGCTTAAAGCGAGCGGTCCTAATTCGGATATCGTTATTTCAAGCCGCATAAGGCTGGCGCGAAATCTTGAGGCTTTGTCTTTTCCGCACTGGGCGAATAAAAAGCAGGGAGAGGACCTGCTTGCAAAGGTGAAAGAAGCCGTATTAAAGAACGATTACCTTAAGAAGGCTACTGTCTTTGAGCTTGCAAAGATGGATAGTATTGATAAGCAGTTTCTGGTTGAGAGGCACCTGATGTCTTTAGACCACGCGCAGAAAACAAATAGCAAGGCCGTAGTTATCGATGAAGAAGAAATAGTCTCCATTATGATCAACGAAGAGGATCATATCCGTATGCAAGTTATGCAGTCGGGCTTTAATCTTTACGAAGCATGGAATATCATTAATAGGATAGACGACAGCCTGGCTAATCAACTTAACTTTGCGTTTCTTCCTGATTGGGGCTATCTTACGGCATGTCCTACAAACGCCGGGACCGGTATGCGCGGTTCGGTTATGCTGCATCTGCCGGCTTTGGTAATGTCGCGCTCAATTGACAGGGTTCTTGCAGCTATCGCAAAATTAAGCTTTACGACCCGCGGACTTTACGGGGAAGGGACCCAGGCGATGGGAAACTTCTTTCAGATTTCTAATCAGATATCTTTGGGGCCCAGCGAAACCGAGATTATAGAAAGTATAAACGGACTCATACGCCAGATTATCGAACAGGAAAATCAAGCTAGGGATGCGTTGTCCTCTAAAAACAGGCCGATGCTTGAAGACAGGGTTAACCGTAGCCTAGGTATCTTAAAAAGCGCGCACATTAGTACAAGCCAGGAGACGATCGAGCTTCTGTCTATGGTTAGGCTTGGTTGCGATATGGGGATAATTAAAGATATAGACCAGAGAAGAATAAATGAGCTTTTTATAATTACCCAGCCCGCGCATCTGCAGAAGATAGAAGCTAAGAAACTTTCTTCGCAGGAGCGCGACGAAAAAAGGGCACAGATCATAAGAAGTAAATTGAATATCTAGGAGGAAACAATAATGTTTAACAGATTTACTGAAAGAGCACGTAAGGTTATTATTCTGGCAAAAGAAGAGGCCCGGCGTTTTAATCACGATTATATAGGTACAGAGCATATATTATTGGGGCTTATCCGTGAAGGCGAGGGAGTTGCTAGTACGGTATTGCAGAAGTTAGGTTTATCTTTGGAGAACATCAGGCTGGAGGTTGAGAAATTAGTTCAACCCGGCCCTACGACGCAGATTATCGGAGATATTCCTTTTACTCCCCGCTCTAAGAAAGCTCTTGAGCTGGCTGCCGAAGAGGCGCGTTCTTTGGGGCATAACTACATCGGGACCGAACATCTTCTGTTAGGGCTTATCCGTGAAGGCGAGGGCATTGCTTCGCAGGTTTTGCTTAATTTGGGACTTGAATTAAATACTGTGCGCAGCGAAGTGATGGAGCTGCTCGGTTCTTCTTTGCCGGGCTCGCAGGGTATTCCCGGAGGACAGCAGCAGGGGAAAACCAAGACTCCTGCCTTGGATGCTTTTGGCAGAGATTTAACTGCTTTAGCTAAAGAAAATAAACTTGATCCGGTAATAGGAAGATCCCAGGAGATTGAACGCGTTATACAGGTCTTAAGCCGCAGGACCAAGAACAATCCCGTTCTTTTGGGGGAGGCCGGAGTAGGTAAGACTGCTATTGTAGAAGGTTTAGCCCAGGCCATTATCGCGGGGAATGTCCCGGAGGTCTTACGCGGTAAAAGACTAATTACACTGGATCTTGCCCTGATGGTGGCAGGTACTAAATACCGTGGGCAGTTTGAGGAAAGAATAAAAGCTGTGATGGAGGAGATTAAGCGTTCGCAGGATGTAATAATATTTATAGACGAGTTGCATACCCTGGTAGGAGCAGGTGCGGCAGAAGGGGCCATAGATGCTTCAAATATATTAAAGCCTTCTCTTTCGCGCGGAGAGATGCAGTGCATCGGGGCAACTACTATGGATGAGTACCGTAAATACATCGAAAAAGATGCGGCTTTAGAGAGAAGATTTCAGACTATCATGGTTGAGCCTCCTTCCGTAGAGCAGACTGTGGAGATATTAAAAGGGTTGCGTGATAAGTATGAAGCACATCATCGGGTTACTTTCAAAGACGAATCTTTAGAGGCTGCCGCAAAGCTTTCGGAGCGTTATATCTCCGGAAGATTTCTTCCTGACAAGGCCATTGACCTTATTGATGAGGCAGGTTCCCGTGCGAGGTTAAATGTGCTTATTGTCCCGCCGGCTATCAAGGAGCTAGAGGAAAAAGTTGAGACGATAAGAAAAGAGAAGGAATCTTTTATCAAAAGCCAGGATTTCGAAAAAGCCGCGGCTCTGCGTGATCAGGAGCGCCAGGCGCGCCAGGAGCTTGAGCAGTTAAATAAAGAGTGGTCGCAGGCAAAGGATAAAATGCGCCCTGAAGTAGGAGAAGAGGAGATCGCAAAAATTGTAGCCCAATGGACAGGTATTCCTATTTTCAGGTTGGAAGAAAAAGAAAGCGAGAAGCTTTTAAAGATAGAAGAGGAATTGCATAAAAGAGTAGTAGGCCAGAACGAAGCTATTGACGCTATTGCGCATGCGGTTAGAAGGTCCAGGGCCGGCATTAAAGATCCTAAGAGGCCTATTGGTTCGTTTGTTTTCCTCGGGCCTACCGGCGTCGGAAAAACTCTCCTTGCCCGTGCACTCGCAGAATTTATGTTTGGCGATGAAGAAGCATTAATACAGCTGGATATGTCCGAATATATGGAGAAGTTCAATGTCTCAAGGCTGATAGGCGCTCCTCCCGGATATGTCGGTTACGAAGAAGGAGGCCAACTTACCGAAAGGATAAGAAGAAGGCCTTATGCGGTAATATTACTTGATGAAATTGAAAAGGCGCATCCGGATGTCTTTAATCTCTTGCTGCAGGTTTTTGAAGAGGGAAGGCTTACCGATAGCTTCGGAAGAAAAGTTGACTTCCGTAATACCGTAATTATTATGACCTCTAACGTAGGCGCGAACCTTATCCGTAAGACCGGTTCGTTAGGCTTTAAGACCCAGAAAGAGGAGGTTAGTTATCAGGAGATGAAGGATAAATTACTGGAAGAAGTAAAACATACCTTTAAGCCCGAATTCTTAAACCGTATTGATGATATCATTGTCTTCCGTCAGTTGATTAAAGAGGATCTTTACAGAATTATTGATATCGAAGTCGGGCATGTTATTTCACGCTTAAAAGAGCAGAATATATCTCTTGAGGTTACGCCTGAAGCAAAGGAGCTTTTAATCGATAAGGGCTTTGACCCGGTTTTCGGGGCAAGACCGTTAAAAAGGACTATCCAGAGATTCCTGGAGGATCCGCTTGCTTCGGAGATAATCTCAAAGAATTTTAAAAACGGTTCGGTAGTAAAAGTGGTGCGCCGGAGAGAGGAACTGGTATTTGAATAAAAATGTTAGATAACTTTTTCTTGACAATCGGAAGGCATTTAATCTCGTTTATGTACTTTCTAGGGGGTTTGACAAACCTTACCCTTAAGACAATTTACCTTTCCTTTGTGCCTCCTTATAAAAAAGAACGGATCTTAGAGCAGGCTAATAAAGCAGGTGTTGATAGCTTGCCGCTTGTTTCTCTGATAGCATTATTTATCGGTTTTATCTTTGCGCTGCAGACCGCCTATTTTATGCAGCGTATAGGTTCGGAGCTATATATTGCCAGTATGGTGGCACTCTCTATCGTGCGCGAACTAGGGCCTGTTATTACGGCTCTGGTAGTTGCCGGAAGAGTAGGTGCTGCTATTACTGCCGAGATCGGCTCGATGCAGGTCACCGAGCAGATAGATGCTTTAGAGACGTTTGCTACTAACCCGGTAAAATATCTTGTCGTTCCGCGTTTTATAGCGCTAAGCATCACAGTTCCCTTATTGACCCTTTATGCTAATGCCGTTGGAATACTGGGAAGTTATGTTATCTGCGTCTACAGGCTCGGTATTTCTTCGAGTCTTTATTTACGCGTTACTTTCGAAGCGCTCTGGTATAAAGATATATATACCGGGTTAATCAAGACGATATTTTTCGGTATGATTATAGCCTTAGTAAGCTGTTATGAAGGTTTTAATGTAAGGGGAGGCGCGGAAGGAGTAGGCAGGGCTACTACCCGTTCCGTAGTTTTCTCGTTCATTCTGATTATTGTTGCCGACTGCATATTTACGGCTTTGTTTTACTTTATATTTCCTTAAAAATGATAGAGATATCAGGAGTAGAAAAGAACCTTAACGGAAACATTGTTTTGCGCGGGGTTGACCTTAAGATAGAAAGGGGCAAGACCTGCGTTATTATCGGACGTTCGGGATGCGGAAAGTCCGTCCTGCTTAAGCATATTGTCGGGATATTAAAGCCCGATAAGGGCAGCATTAAGGTAGACGGAGAGGATATTGTAGGGTTAAAAGAAAAAGCCTTGAATGCTATCCGCGCTAAGATCGGACTGGTTTTTCAGGGAGGAGCCCTTTTTGATTCTCTTACCGTAGGGGAAAACGTGGGTTTCGGTCTTATAGAACATAACCATATTCTTAAGAAAGAGCTTGATAAAAGAATCGAAGAATCTTTGGCTTTAGTCGGTTTATCCGGGATTTCGAACTTGATGCCTTTGGATTTAAGCGGCGGGATGAAAAAGCGTGTTGCTTTGGCAAGGGCTTTATGTATACAGCCGGAAATTATACTCTATGATGAACCGACTACCGGCGTAGATCCTATAACAGCAGACAGTATTAATGAGTTGATAAAAAGGCTTCATGATAAACTGAATGTTACTTCTATAGTGGTAACGCATGATATGAGAAGCGCTTATCAGGTAGGAGATAAGCTTGCCATGCTTTATCAGGGTAAGATTATTGCGGAGGGCACGCCTCAAGAGATACAGAATACCAAAGATCCCGTGGTGCATCAGTTTATTAACGGTTTGGCGCACGGCCCTATAACCGACGCCGTAAGACTTCTATAGAAATAAACGGAGGTTAAAATGATATTCGGAAAAACTAAAATGGAATTAAGGCTGGGGATTTTTGTTTTTTTAGGGCTCATTATTTTTGCTGTTTTTATACTTTCGGTAGGGGGTATAAGGACCTGGACTTCAAGGTATAAGATAAATATCGTTTTTGATTTTATAAACGGGGTAAGGACAGGGGCACCTGTGAGGTTCGCCGGTTTAGATGCCGGTGAAGTAAAATCCATAAAGATTTTCTACGATAAGAATACCTCAAAACCCAAGATTCGCGTGACCTGTTGGGTTAATGATGAAATAAAGGTTCCTGCGGACTCTAAAGTCTGGATAAATACCTTGGGTCTTTTAGGCGAGAAATACGTGGAGATTATGCCGGGAAATCAGTTTGAGAATACTCTGTTGCCCGAAGGCGAGATTGTCGGAGAAGACCCTATTCCTATGAATGATGTTATGAAGAGCGCTAAGAATATAGTAGATAGCGTTGATACCGGAATTAATAAGATCCTTAATAAGGAAGGGTCAATGGGGAAGATTATCTACGGGGATGACCTTTATAATGAATTAAGCGCCCTGATAACGGATTTGAGAAAGAATCCCTGGAAGTTATTCTGGAAGACTAAAGAAAAGAAATAATAATGAAAGTAAAAACGGTTTTTAACTGCCAGAAATGCGGCTATCAGTCACCTAAGTGGTTGGGTAGGTGTCCGGATTGCCAGGCGTGGAATTCTTTTGCCGAAGAAGATTATTCTCCGGTAGAGTCCAGAGAAAGAAGCCGGGTAAGTTTTAATAACGAGGGCCCTGTTTTACTTAAAGACGTCGAAGTAAAAGATGCGATGCGTTTTAAGACAGGAATTTCGGAGCTGGACAGGGTCTTAGGGGGAGGGTTAGTCCATGGTTCGGTAGTGTTAATCGGCGGTGATCCCGGAGTAGGTAAATCCACCATATCGCTTCAGGTCTCTAACCAGCTTTCTATGCAGGGGATAAATGTTTTATACGTGAGCGCCGAAGAGTCTACGCAGCAGACAAAATTAAGGGCAAAACGCTTAGGCGCAAAAGACAGCGAAAGTCTTTATATAGTGAACCAGACTGATCTTGGTTTGATTGTTGAATACATAAAGAAGCTTAAGCCCCAGGTGGTTGTAGTAGACTCCATACAGGTTATCTTTGACTCACAATTCAGTCCTTCGGCCGGGAGCGTAACACAGGTAAGAGAGTGCGCGAGCGCTTTAACGCAGATTGCCAAGGCTACCGGAATTTCTATTTTTATTATCGGTCATGTTACTAAAGAAGGCGCTCTTGCCGGCCCGCGTGTTTTGGAACATATTGTAGATACTGTTCTTTATTTTGAGGGGGACAGATTTGCGATATACAGGATTCTGCGCGCAGTCAAGAACAGGTTCGGTTCAACAAACGAAATAGGCGTTTTTCAAATGGGACAGAAAGGCCTCGAAGAAGTCAGTAATCCCTCTGAGATATTCCTTTCGCAAAGGCCGCGCGACGTATCGGGTTCGGTAGTCACATCTGTGCTGGAAGGTTCCCGTCCGCTTTTAGTTGAGGTCCAGGCTTTAGTAAGCAGGTCGAATTTTGGATACGCAAGAAGGCGTTCGCAGGGATTCGATTTTAACCGTCTGAATTTATTAATAGCGGTTCTTGAGAAAAGAATGGGGCTTGCGCTGGAAACTGAAGATATTTTTATTAATGTAGCAGGGGGGATAAAAGTGGAAGACCCCTGCGCCGATCTTGCGGTTGCTGTTTCTGTGGCTTCGGCTTTTCGTGACAGGATGGTTATTTCCGATACCTTGATTTTGGGAGAAGTAGGGCTGGCCGGAGAAATACGTAATGTTTCCCAGATAGACATCAGGATGAATGAAGCCCAGAAGCTGGGTTTTAAGAGCTTGATCCTGCCGGTTAATAATTATAAAGGCTTAAAGAATTACAAAGGCAGCCTGGAGCTTATACCGGTCGGGAGTTTGAAAGAAGCTTTAGATATAGCATTAGGAGGAAAAAAATGAATTTATTTTTAGTGCGTATTCTATTCTTAGTAGGTAGCATGATAGTAGGATATCAAGCGGGGGATGTGGTAGGTATTTTTATCGGTGCTTTGGCAGCTTTAGCCTTGATTATTCTGGAGATAGGTTTGCGTAAGGTATCGGTAAGCGGGTTATCCAGCGCGGTATTCGGTCTTATCCTTGGTTTGATAATGGCCAAGCTGGTAGGTGATGCTTTTAGCCTCACAGCTTTAAGTGAGAATACTATTTCATCCATAAGGGTTACTTTAACTTTGATTTTTTGCTATCTGGGGATGGTTATGGCGTTACGCGGTAAGGACGAGTTTAATATTATTATTCCCTATGTCAGGCTGCGCAGACAGGATCAGTCGGAAGATGTGACTATTCTTGATACCAGCGTAATTATTGACGGCAGGATTGTGGATATTTTTAAATCCAAATTCTTAGGCGGCAAGATAGTTATTCCTAAATTCGTGTTGCGTGAATTACAGCAGATAGCGGATTCCACGGATCCTATAAAGAGGCAAAGAGGCAGAAGGGGGCTGGAAATATTAAATACTATTCAAAAAGAGCATGGACTTGATATTTCGATTAATGAGGAAGATTTTGCCGATACCCAGGAAGTTGACGCTAAGCTTGTTAAGCTCGCTAAACTTCTGGAGGCTAAGGTATTAACGGTGGATTTTAATCTTAACCGCGTAGCCACAATTCAGGGCGTGAAAGTTTTAAATATAAATGAACTCGCCAATGCTTTAAAGTCGGTTGTTTTTCCCGGAGAGGAGATGCAGATAAAGCTTATTAAAGAGGGTAAAGAGCATAATCAAGCTATCGGATATCTCGATGACGGGACAATGGTGGTAGTAGAAGATGCGCGCAGGCTAATAGGCCAGGAAGTCAAGGTTGCCGTGACTTCTGTGCTGCAAACCCAGGCCGGTAGAATGGTTTTTACAAAGATAGAGCGGTAAATAATGTTGACTTGTTTAGTCCTGGCAGCCGGAAGAGGCGTCAGGTTAAAATCCCCTCTTTCTAAGGCTCTTATAGATGTTGGGGGCAAACCGGTTATATATTATTCTCTTAGGGTATTAAATAATCATCCTGAGGTAGATAATATTATTGTCGTATGTAACCGGGATAATATAAAACGTATAGAAAGAATAACAAAGAAATACGGTTTTAGAAAAGTAAAAGATTTCATTTTAGGCGGGAAAGAGCGTAAGGATTCGGTATTAAATGCCATAAAGTCCGTTGCCTTAGAATCGGATTATGTTCTTATCCATGATGCTGCGCGCCCGGTTTTAAGCAAAGGCCTTGTATCAGCTTGCATAGATTCTGCCCGTAAATATGGCGCTGCTATCGCAGCAGTTAGGGTAAAGCCTACTATTAAGGTTTCAGAAAGCGGTAAGTGGATTAAGTCTACCTTAGATAGAAAGCAGCTTTGGGAAGCGCAGACTCCCCAGGTTTTCAAAAAGGAATTAATAAACAGGGGGTATCGCGGCCTTGGAAATAAAGAAATTACCGATGATTCCATGCTTATTGAGAGGCTCGGCAGGAAGGTGAGGCTGGTTAGCGGTTCTTATAGTAATATCAAAATAACTACTCCTGAAGATTTATTATTTATAAGGGCAATTATTAAAAAGGCTGGTCAATAAAATGAGAATAGGGTTTGGATACGATATACATCGCTTGGTCCCGGGCCGCAGACTTATTATCGGAGGAGTTCACATCCCTCACCGTAAAGGGCTGCTGGGCCATTCAGATGCCGATGTATTAACGCATGCCTTAGCCGATGCCCTGCTGGGGGCTTTGGCTAATGCCGATATCGGGGAGTATTTTCCTGATACGGACCCAAAATATAAAAACATATCCAGTATAAAGCTTCTAGAAAAAGTTTTAACCCTCTTAAAGAATAAGAAGGCTAAGATTTGTAATGTCGACGCAGTTATTATTACCAGGGACCCGAAAATGTCTCCTTACAGGGAGAAAATACGTAAGAATTTATCGCAAGCCTTGAAAGTCAGTTTGGATGATGTGAGCGTAAAGGCGAAGACAAATAACCGTATCGGCGAAGAAGGTAATGGCAAGGCTATTGCCTGTTATGTAATTGTTTTACTGAAGTAATCTGTTTTTTAAGGAGGTATTTCCGATGAATTGCATTATGAGGTTATTATTTTTATTAATATTCCTGTTTTTTATAAAAATACTTGTGATTATTCTATTCTTCTACCGCGACATAAGGGCTGCTCAAAAAAGAGATCCCGCGGCAAAAAGTTTCTTTGAAATACTCTTTCTATACCAGGGGCTTCATGCCTTGGTGTCTTACCGCGTGGCGCATTTTCTTTACAGGATTCACTTTTTCTTTTTGGCGCGTTTTATATCCCAACTTACGCGTTTTGTTACCGGAATAGAAATACACCCCGGGGCAAGAATAGGAAGAAGATTTTTTATTGACCACGGCATGGGTGTAGTAATAGGTGAGACTACGGTAATCGGAGATGATGTCCTTTTGTACCAGGGCGTGACTCTCGGAGGGACCGGCATAGAAAAGGGTAAGCGCCATCCCACAATAGGGAGCAATGTCGTAGTCGGAGCCGGAGCCAAGATATTAGGCAATATTTCCATAGGAGATAATTCTTATATCGGAGCAAACGCCGTTGTTATAAAAGATATCCCCGCTAATTCTACGGTTGTGGGAGTTCCCGGCAGGATAACCAGGCAGGAAGGCAGAAAAATTGATGTTAAGCTCGACCATAGCCATATCTTGGACCCTATTATGCAGTCGATGGAAGAGCTTCAAAAGAGAATACAGAGTTTGGAAAATAAAGAGAAGAAGTAGACTATAGATGCCCATCCGTATTTACAATTCCCTAACAAGGAAAAAAGAAGAATTCCTACCGCTTAAATACCCGCATGTTAATATTTATACCTGCGGGGTTACCGTCTATGACGAAAGCCATATCGGGCATGCCAGAAGTTTGTTTATATTCGATCTTATAAGAAGGTTTTTAAAGCACCGCGGATTTAAAGTAAGATTTGTAAGGAACATTACCGATATAGACGATAAGATAATAAACCGCGCAAACGAATTAAAGGTTGACTGGAAAAAGCTGGTCGGAAGGTATATCAAAAGCTACTACAGGGATTTAGGATTTTTAGGGATAAAAAAAGCGGATTATGAGCCCCGTGCTACCGAAAATATCAAAGAAATGATTTTATATATAAAAAAGCTGGTGGATAAGGGGTGCGCATATGTATCGGGGAGAGATGTTTACTTTGACGTAAAAAGATTTTTAGGTTATGGAAAACTCTCCGGCCAGAGCATATCGCAAATGGAGCACGGAGCAAGGATCGGACTTTCCGAGGTTAAAAGAGATCCTCTTGATTTTGCGTTATGGAAAAGCTCTAAGCCGGGAGAGCCATTCTGGAAAAGTCCCTGGGGTAGCGGAAGACCGGGTTGGCACATTGAATGTTCGGTAATGAGCAGGAAGTTTCTTAAAACAGATACTCTCGATATCCATGCAGGCGGAAGGGACCTGATTTTTCCGCATCACGAAAATGAAATAGCTCAAGCCGAAGCGCTTACCGGGAAAGATTTTGCGAAATACTGGATACATCACGGGCTTCTGACAATCAATGCCCAGAAGATGTCTAAATCTTTGGGTAATTTTATCACTATAAAGGATTTCGCGGATAAGCACAAAGATCCCGATTTGCTTAAGCTGTTTTTTCTTGCGGCGCATTATTCTCATCCTATTGATTACAGTGAAGAGAAGATTGCGGAAGCTAGAAAGCAGAAAAAGACTTTTACAGAGTTTTTTGAAAGAGTCGATACTTTTTTTATGTTCGTTGGCAAGCCCGTTAAAGAATTTACAAAAGAGGAAAAAGAGAAAATAGACGGGATATGCGTTAAGTTTGAGGAGGCAATGAGCGATGATTTTAATACTCCGCAGGCCTTAGCCAGTCTTTTTGAATTGACAGCTTTAGGCTCTCGTTTTATATCCGCGGATAAGGCCGTTGCCTTTAAATACGTAAAGAATAAATTATCCGGATTTCTCGGCATGCTCGGTTTAAGCGTTCCCGGAAGGATAAAGCTTCCTGTTGATATTAAAAATAAAATAAAAGAAATGAGTCTTGCGCGTAATAAAAAGGATTTTGAAAGCGCCGACAGATTAAGAAAGATTTTAAGTTGCGAAGGGTACTCGGTTAACAATACGGCAAGCGGACTTACTGTCAGCTATTCTGGTTCGCTTAAAATTTAAGGATATGAAATAGCATGAAAGGAAAATTTATTACTTTTGAAGGTTCGGAAGGCTGCGGTAAAAGTACGCAGTCTAGAATGCTTTTTGACTATCTTAAAAAGAAGGGTAAGAAGGTTATATATCTGAGGGAGCCGGGAGCAACCCGATTAAGCGAGAAGATCCGCGATATACTGTTGGATGCCAAGAATGATGCTATGAGCCCACGTTGCGAGATGCTGCTTTATATGGCTGCCCGGGCACAGATAGTAGAGCAAATAATCCGGCCCGCATTAAAAAGGGGCGTTAATGTAATATGCGATAGATTTCTTGACTCTACTATAGCCTATCAGGGTTACGGGTTAGGTATGGATATCGGATTTATAAAGAAAGTCGGAGAATTTTCAACTTGCGGAATTAAGCCGGATTTGACGTTTTTTCTTGATCTCCCCGTGGATAAGGGATTGTGCCATAGAAAAGACTGCAGCGATAGAATTGAGAAAAGGCCTTTATCCTATCATCTTAAGGTCCGCCGAGGTTATTTAAATCTCGCTGCCCGGGATAAAAAAAGAATAAAGGTCGTAAGGGTAGAGGAAAATAAAGAAAGTACCCAGCTTAAAATCAGGGAGCTTATAGAAAAACATGCCTTTTAGCGAGATTAAGGGACAAGATAGCGCCATAAGTCTTCTTAGAAGTTATATTGAACTAAAGCGTTTAGGTGGAGCCTATATTTTTACCGGCCCTTCTTCGGTCGGTAAGAAACTTACCGCCAAAATATTTTCGCAGGCTTTAAATTGCGAGAAGAATAATAGCGAGGCGTGCGGAAAATGCCCTTCCTGCCTAAAGATTGAGAATAATCAGCATCCTGATGTGCATTTTATCTCCTGCGAGGGTAATTCTATTAAGATAGAAGATATCAGGAGATTGCAGAAGGAGGCTTCCCTTAAGAGTTACGAAGGAAGCTTTAAGGTTTTTATAATAGATGATGC
>CAZSQC010000006.1:0-31677 GCA_964608955.1 uncultured Planctomycetales bacterium
CCATTCGGGTTTTTTATTTTTAGGGGGTAAGTTATGCTCAATTCGATACCGGAAGTTCTCGAAGATTTAAAAAGCGCAAAAATGGTTATTGTTGTAGACGATGAGGGGCGCGAAAACGAAGGCGACCTTGTGATGGCCGCTTCTTTCGCTTCTCCCAAAGACATAAATTTTATGGCAAAGTTCGGCCGCGGTCTTATTTGTGTCCCGATGGAAGAATCCAGGATAGATTCCCTGGGGTTAGAGGCGATGCTGAATAGTTCGCACGAAGGCGAGAGCAGGGATCCTTTTTCTACTGCTTGGGTTATATCTGTAGATGCGGCAAGCGGCATATCTACGGGAATTTCAGCTTATGATCGGGCAAGAACAATTGAGGTTTTAATAAATCCACAAACGAAAAAGGATGATTTGGTCAGGCCCGGGCATGTTTTTCCTCTAAAGGCGCGCAGGGGCGGTGTTTTGGTAAGAGCGGGGCATACTGAAGCAGCAGTGGATTTAATGCGGTTAAGCGGATTATATCCTGCCGGAGTAATATGTGAGATTATGAATGATGACGGGAGTATGAGCCGTCTTCCGGAGCTTATTGAATTTTCCAAGAAACACGGAATTAAGATATGTTCTATCGCAAACCTTATTGAATTCAGGAGAAAATCCGAGAAGCTTATCGAACGGCTCGTTGAAACCAATCTTCCTACCGAATTCGGAGAATTTAAGCTTATGCTTTACAGGGATACTACTACCGGGAAGGTCCATACTGTCCTGGCTATGGGTGATTTAAGTGGCGGCCCTGTTTTAGTGCGTGTTCATTCCCAATGTTTGACCGGCGATGTTTTTGGTTCTTTACGCTGTGATTGCGGGAGGCAGCTGGCTAAGGCTATGGAGAAAATCTCAGCTGAAAGAAAAGGTGTGATACTTTATATGAGCCAGGAAGGAAGGGGTATCGGCCTAGTGGATAAAATACGCGCTTACAGCCTGCAAGATAAAGGCATGGATACCGTAGAGGCAAATGAAGCATTGGGTTATAAGCCGGATTTAAGAGATTATGGGATAGGTGCACAGATTTTGGCAGACTTAGGAGTACGTAATATTAGGCTTTTCACCAATAATCCGCGTAAGATTATAGGTCTGGAAGGTTATGGATTGCGAGTAGTAGAAAGGTTGAGCATAGAAATAGAGCATAATCCAGCTAATTACAAGTATTTAAAAACTAAGAAAAACAAGCTCGGACATAATCTTAATATAGACTAAGCATGACAAAAAGGAGGGTGCAGAATGGTAAAGGTTATTGAAGGTAATTTGATAGCAAAGGGTAAGAAGTTTGGTATTGTGGCTTCCCGGTTCAATGATTTTATGACTAAAGAGCTGGTTTCCGGATGTGTTGATACTCTTGTCAGACATGGCGCTTCAGATCAGGATTTAGCGGTTTCTTGGGTGCCCGGTGCTTTTGAAATTCCGCTTGCAGCTCAAAAACTTGTGAAAACTAAGTCTTACGATGCGGTTATTTGTCTGGGTACGGTGATAAGAGGTTCTACTCCGCATTTTGATTATGTTGCTTCAGAGGTTGCCAAAGGGATAGCGCATGTTTCAAGCGAATCAGGTACACCGGTTATTTTCGGGGTAATTACCGCCGATACAATTGAGCAGGCAGTTGAGCGTTCCGGCACTAAAGACGGAAACAAAGGCCGCGATGCTGCTCTCTCGGCTATTGAAATGGTTAACTTACTGGAAAAGATAAAATAATGCGCCGGCGTACCCTAGGAAGAGAATATGCCCTGCAGGTTTTGTATCAGATAGATATAACGGGTGAAGACCCCGAAATTGCGCTAGGTAATTTCTGGTCGTTTGGCTCGGGCAGCGAATCGGATGAGGAGCTTAAAGTTTTTGTTTCCAGACTGGTAAAGGGAGTTGTGCAGAACTTAAGCAGCATCGACACAAAGATATCTCAATATGCCCAGAACTGGCAGCTTGGGCGTATGGCGATGGTAGATAGAAATGTGATGCGTTTAGGGTGTTTTGAGCTTCTTTATTGCCAGGATGTTCCTTTTAAAGTTTCCATAAACGAAGCGGTGGATCTGGCTAAGAAATTTTCGGGAGATGAATCCGGGAAGTTTGTGAATGCTATTTTGGATAAGATCAAAGCGGAGAGAGATAGTTGAGTGAAAGATTTGCAGATTTGCACCTGCATACAAATTTTTCAGACGGTACTTATAGCCCGGAAGATTTAGTCGTTAAGGCTTTGGATAATGGGCTTAACTGTATATCGTTAACGGACCATGATACCGTTGAAGGCCTGGAAAGGACTATCTCCTACGGAGATAAAAAAGGGATTGAGGTTATCCCCGGCATAGAAGTAAGCGCGCAATTTGATTCCGTAGAAGTGCATATCCTGGGATATTTTATTGATTATAAGTCAGATTTTTTTCTGGAAAGACTTAAAGAACTTAAGCTTATCAGAGTTGAAAGAATATACAAGATAGCCGAGAAGCTAAACAACCTGGGATTAAATATTTCAGCTAAGGATATACTCTCCTTGGCGGAAGGCTCCACGGTAGGCAGATTGCATGTTGCCAAGGCGCTGTTGAGTAAGGGTTTTGTGAATTCCATATATGAAGCCTTTGATAAATATATCGGAGATAACGGCCCGGCATATGTCCTAGGTTTTAGATTTACTCCTAAAGATGCCATTGATTTTATAAAGAAGGCAAAAGGAATACCTGTTTTAGCTCACCCCTATGTTTTTAATAATGACGAAATTATCCTGGAATTTATTAAATCCGGATTGCTAGGGCTGGAGGTTTACTATCCCGAACACTCTCAAGGGGAGGTTAATTTTTATCTTAATATGGCTAAGGAGCATAACCTTTTGGTTACCGGAGGCTCGGATTGTCATGGTTCCGGAAAGCCTAAAGAACGTATAGGCTCAATTAAAATCCCTTACCGGTTAGTAGAGGAGTTAAAAGAATATAAGGAGAGATTGGTTTGAAAAGAAGCGATGAATATTATATGGGGTTGGCAATGAAGCTTGCCTTAAAGGCCAAGGGGAGCACATACCCTAACCCTATGGTTGGTTCTGTCGTCTTAAAGGAAAACAAGATTATAGGCAAGGGGTTTCATGCTAAGGCAGGCCGCCTTGCTCATGCAGAAGTCTTGGCACTTGATGAGGCAGGTTCAAAGTCGAAAAATGCTACGCTTTACGTTACTCTTGAGCCATGTGTGCATTTCGGACGAACAGCCCCATGCGTTAATAGAATAATCGAAAGCAAGGTAAAAGAAGTGGTCGTGGGCATGATTGACCCAAACCCGTTGAATAACGGTAAAGGGATATCGATATTAAGACAGTGCGGTATTAAGGTCAAAGTCGGCGTGCTGGAAGAACAACTTAAGAAAATGAATGAGGTTTTTATAAAATACATTACCAGCGGCATGTCTTATGTTACTGTTAAGGTCGCGCAGTCTTTAGACGGAAGGATTGCCACGAGGTCCGGAGATTCAAAGTGGATTACATCAGATAGTTCTCGTGCTTTTGCGCATCGCTTACGTCATAATTTTGACGGGATTATAGTCGGAGTTAACACGGTTTTAAGGGATAACCCCAAGCTTGACGCCTGGTTTTCTAAGAAGCAGCCTATAAAAATAATTGTCGATAGTCAATTGAGTACTCCGGCCAATTCAAATATATTTAATAAAGGCGCTAAGGTAATAATTGTTACTCTGCCGGCTAAGGCAGGCCAGGAGACGGAAAACAGGAAGGTGTTGGCTTCTAAGGCCAAAATACTTGAGGTAAAAGAAAAATCAGGCCAGATTGACCTAAAGGATATGTTTAAGAAGTTGCCGAAGTTAAACATATTTAATGTGCTGGTAGAAGGGGGAGGCACCTTGAACGGTTCGTTATTTGATGAAGGCCTGGTTGATAAAGTGCTCTTTTTCATTGCCCCTAAGGTTATTGGCGGGAAAGATGCTATAGGTTCTGTTATGGGCAGGGGGGTTTTACGTGTTGACCGTTCAATAGGAATACGGGGTATCAAAATTAGACATTTCTCCGATGATATATTGATGGAAGGTTACGTAAAATAAAATGTTTACCGGTATTATTGAAGAGCTGGGGCAGGTGCGCAGAGTTTACCGTAGCGGAAATTTTAGCGTGATTGATATTGTTGCCGGTAAGGCCTGCGTAGATACTAAGGTTGGCGAGAGCATCGCGGTAAACGGCGTTTGCCTTACTGTAGTAAAAAATATAAACGGGGTCTTGAGTTTTGAAGTCATGCCGGAAACTCTTAAATTCACCAATTTAGGGGTATTGAAATTATCCGAAAAGGTTAATCTGGAGCGTAGCCTTAAGGTCGGCGAAAGAGTCTCGGGGCATTTCGTATTGGGGCATGTAGATTGTTTAGGGCTAATCCGCAGGAAGTTTATTTACCGCGGAAACTTAAGATTTGATATATCACTGCCGGTAAAATACATGAAGTTTTGCCTGATTAAAAATTCTATTGCCGTAGACGGGGTCAGCCTGACTATACAGGATAGAAAGTCTTCGGTTGTAAGTGTTTACATCATTCCGCTCACCCTTAAGAATACGACTTTAGATTTTAGAAACCCTTCAGATAAGGTAAATATAGAATTCGACAGCCTTATAAAAAACTCCGTATCATCCGTTTTGTAGGTGTTGCTATCGGCATAAATTTCTGCTATACTTAAACAATAAAAGTATTTTATTAACGGGGCGTGGCTCAGTTTGGCTAGAGCGCAGCGTTCGGGACGCTGAGGTCACAGGTTCAAGTCCTGTCGCCCCGAATTTTTTCATAAGGTTATAGCGTGCGTCAGGTAGGTTTAGATGAAGAAGTCATTGCACGTTTATTATTCCGGAAGGGTCCAGGGCGTGGGCTTTAGGTTTTCCTGCCGACGTATTGCCGAGGAATCTCGAATAACAGGCTGGGTCAGAAATCTTAATGACGGCAGGGTTGAGGTTACTGCCGAGGCGGATGAGGAAGTCCTCCATAAATTTATCGCACAGGTCAATACAGCCTTCAACCAGTATATCCAGGATTCTCAGCTATATTGGGGCCCTGCAACAGGTGAGTTCCGCGATTTTAACATAAGGTTTTAGATGCGCGATATACTAAAGACCATAGAGACATTAAGAGAAGAGATACGCCGCCATGACTATCTCTATTATGTTTTAAGCCAACCCGAGATTTCCGATAAAGAATATGATGACTTATTATTCAGATTAAAAAAATTAGAGAAAGAAAACCCGAATTCAAGGACTAAGGACTCCCCAACTATGCGGGTTTCCGGAGAAATCCAGGAAGGTTTTCCCGCGATCAGGCACAGAGAAAAGATGCTTTCTCTTGAAAACACCTATTCTTTTGAGGAGTTAAAAGAATGGGAAGCTAGGGTATGTAAGAATTTACGAGAAAACCAGAAGGTAGAGTATGTGGTAGAACTTAAGATTGACGGGGTCAGCGCGAATCTTTCTTACGAAAAAGGAGTCTTTGTTGCAGGGGCGACTAGAGGAGACGGCGAGACAGGAGAAGACGTAACTGCGAATTTAAGGGCTATCCGGGCTGTTCCGTTAAGGCTTTTAGGAGAGGGGATACCGGATTTTATTGAAATACGCGGAGAAGTTTATATCGATAGAGAAGATTTTGTAAAGTTAAACCGTGAAAGAGAGAATGAGGGTGAAGAAATATTCGCAAATCCGCGTAATGCGGCCAGCGGTTCTTTAAAATTACTCGATACAGGTCTTACTTACAGGCGTAGGCTTAATTTTTTTGCTCATTCATTAGGCTATTTAAGAGGAGCGGAAATTAAATCACACTGGGATTTTCTAATTCGCTTAAAGAACTGGGGAGTTCGTTCCAATATGCATTCTCAACTGTGTTCGGATCTGGACCAGGTGATTGAGTTTTGCAGGAATTGGGAAACAAAACGCGATAACCTTACTTATGATATAGACGGGGTTGTTGTTAAGGTCAATAATATAGCCCAGGAAAAAACTTTAGGGGCAACTTTAAAAAGCCCGCGTTGGGCGGTAGCGTATAAGTTTGCCGCAAGGCAGGCAACTACCGAAGTCTTAAAAATAGTTGTTAATGTGGGCAGAACCGGAGTTATTACCCCGGCTTGCGAACTTAAACCCGTTGAATGCGCTGGAGTAATTATACGCCATGCAACATTGCATAATTTTGATGAAATAAAGAGGTTGAATATAAAGATAGGAGATCGGGTTCTAATTGAGAGGGCGGGGGATGTGATACCTAAGGTGGTCAAGGTCGTCCAGCATTCCGGTAAGGAAGAATTTAGGCCCCCTAAGAGTTGTCCGGTTTGCCTAAACCCAATTATTAAAGAAAGAGAGCAGGACGTTGCCTATCGTTGCGTAAATCCTTTTTGTCCCGCGCAGCTTGAAAGAGGGCTTTTGCATTTTGCTTCCAAGGGCGCCATGGATATTGAGGGGTTGGGGGAGGCGGTTATCTTGCAGCTTGTGAAGCTGAAGTTGGTAAATAATTTTTCTGACCTGTATAAATTAAACAAAGAAGAATTAGGCAGGCTGGAGTTATTTAAAGAGAAGAAAATTAATAATCTGCTCGCTGCTATTCGTAAAAGTAAATCCAGGAGCCTTTCTAAGCTCGTTTATGCTTTAGGGATCCGGCATGTCGGAGAAAAGGCGGCTTTTATTCTGGCGCAAGAATTTAAAACCCTAGATAATATCTCAAGAGCTACAGAACAAAAACTGGAAGAAATACCAGAAATCGGTCCTGTTATTGCCAAATCAGTAGTTAATTATTTCTCCCGAAAGCAGACAAAGAAAATAATTGACTCTTTAAGGAAAGCGGATTTAAACTTCGAGGAAAAAGAAGTTCAAGTTAGGAAGAATAAGCTTACGGATAAAACTTTTGTGTTCACCGGAGAGTTAAAAGGTTACAGCAGGACAGAGGCGGAAGAATTAGTCCGCAGCCTCGGGGGGAATCCTTCCTCTTCGGTTAGCAAATCAACTGATTTTGTGGTGGCAGGTGAAAATGCCGGCTCAAAGTTTGATAAGGCCCGTAAATTAGGAGTAAAGATTATTACTGAAAAAGAATTTAAGGAGATGTTAAAATGATGAAATCATTGGTATTTTGTTTTCTTGCGGTAATATTCCTGTTTAATGTTTTAGGTTGTGAAGCATTTGTACGTAAGTTCACGCGTAAGCCCAAGAAAGATAAGGCGCCCGAAGAGATGGTTTTGCAGCCTGAAGAGTGGAAAGGGCCCAAGATGACTAAAGAAGAAATGTACCGGCAGTATTATACTTTCTGGTTATCCTGGCAGGATGAGTTGATTAACGCATTGACGCAAAACGCTTCCTTAAAAAAGAAGAAAGATTGTACGCAACAGGCAATAAAAAATCTTTCCGGGATGAAGGGTATGCTGAATGAAACCGAACAAAAGCAGTTAAATGTCTATATAAAGCAGATGATTGATTTACAAGGATCTATTTCTTCCGATATTTATGGTTCTTCTAATAATTCCAACCGCCAGTTGGCAGAAAGAGTAAGAAGGAATGTGCTGCAAAGATATTCCTACGGCGATATTAAGGATGATTTGATATGATTTTAGAAAGAGTTATCGTAGGCCCCATGGCGGTTAATTGTTATATATTAGCTTCTAGTAATACCCGTGAAGCTATTATTATTGACCCTGGCAGTGAAGAATCTAAGATCAGGAATGTGTTAAAATCGCATAACCTAACAGCAAAATTTATCATCAATACCCATGGGCATTATGACCATATAGGGGAAAATGATAAATTCGCAGTTCCTGTTTACGTTCATAAGTTTGATTACCCTATGCTTAAAGACCCGATGCTCAATCTTTCGGGTTTGTTTTCTTCTCCCCATAAGACAAAGGCCAAGATAGAATTGCTGGATGATGGTCAAATAATCTCGCTTGATGAAATCAGAATGAAGGTTATTCATACTCCGGGCCATACAAAAGGCGGGATAACACTCGTGATGGAGAGCCCTGTGGAAAATATTGCATTTACGGGAGATACTCTTTTTTGTGAAGGGGTGGGAAGGTCTGACTTGCCCGGAGGAGATGAAGAGGAATTGCGTAGGTCAATCAGGGGTAGAATATTTAAGCTCCCTGGGCAGACCAGGGTTTATCCCGGTCACGGTGATTTCTCTACGGTGGCAGATGAAGAGAAAAATAATTTGATATAATGAAAGAACTTGTAGAAAATTTTCTTAATTATCTTACAGTGGAAAGAGGCCTTTCCAATAACACGGTTGTTTCTTACAGGGAGGACTTGAATAGCTACCTTTCCTTCATGCAGAAGTGTAAAATAGATGCTTTAGCAAAGATTACAAAGGAGAATATCACCGATTTTATGCTTCAAGAAAGACAGAAAGGCATAGCTGCGAATTCGATCGCAAGAAGGCTGGCGGCAATAAGAATGTTTCACCGTTTCCTGACCAGGGAAAGAATTTTAAAAAATGACCCCAGCGCTCTGATAGATTCGCCTAAGTTATGGAAAAAGGTTCCTGATACTCTCACGCTTAATGAAGTGGAATCCTTAATCGCGGCGGTAAATGTCAGGAATACTCAAGGCATAAGGGACAAGGCGGTTTTTGAACTGCTTTATGCAACAGGAATGCGCGTATCAGAGGCCGTTAACCTTAAGAAGGATAATGTGAACCTTGATATAGGCTTCTTGCGTTGCGTAGGTAAAGGCAATAAGGAAAGGATAATACCGCTCGGTAAAAAAGCAATAGAAGCCGTAAAAAAATATACTCAGGATTCAAGAAACAAACTGCTTCACGGAAAGGAAAGCGAATTTTTATTTGTCAGCAGGTTAGGGCAGAAGATCTCCAGGCAGTCTCTTTGGAAACTTATAAAAAAATACGCGAAATTAGCGCACATCAAAAAACCGATTAAGCCCCATATATTAAGACACTCTTTTGCGACGCATTTATTGGAGCATGGCGCGGACTTGCGTTCGGTGCAGGAAATGCTCGGGCATTCTGATATATCTACTACCCAGATTTACACCCATATTAATAAAGACAGGTTAAAGAGCGTACACAAACAGTTTCATCCGCGACCTTAGGATAAGGATAATATGTTAAAGTTTCCCCGTGAATTAAATAAGATAATCAGAGAATTAAAGAGGCAGAGTTTGGCCCAGGGGTTGAAGGTTTATCTTGTGGGAGGATTTGTGCGTGATCTGATTCTGGAGGTAAAGAATCTTGATTTAGACGTATTAGTCGAAGGTGACGGTATTGAGTTCGCCCGTAGATTTTCCGGACTCTTAAAAGGCTCTAGTATTGTAATACATAAGAGGTTCGGCACAGCTACGTTAATAACCGAGGAAAAGTTAAAAATTGACTTTTCAAGCTCTAGAAAGGAATTTTACCCTAAGCCGGCGCATCTTCCTGTTGTGTCTAGCGGGAGTTTGAGAGACGACTTGCTGCGCAGGGATTTTACTATAAATGCCATGGCAGTAGATTTAAACAGCGGCCTACTTATTGATTTCTTCGGAGGCAGAAGCGACATCAAGCAAAAAAAGATAAGGGTTTTGCATAATTTAAGTTTTTGCGACGACCCCTTACGAATATTCAGGGCAGTCAGGTTTGAACAAAGATATAATTTTAAGATTGAACCCAAGACTTTAAAGCTGATAAAGGATTCTTGCAGAGCCAGGATGTTAGAAAAGGTCCACCCGCACCGCATCCGTGATGACCTGGTTATCATGCTGAAAGAAAAGTATCCTATAAAATCGATATTAAGGCTTAAGAATTTAACCGGTTTTCGTTTCATTGACTCCTCTTTAAGGGTCAACGCCGAGACGGTTTCTTTCCTAAAGATTTTGGAGCAAAAGATAAATTGGTTTAAAGAAAACTTTCCCCAGCGCAGAGAACTTGATTCTTGGTTAATTTACCTTATCGGTTTGCTAGATAGCCTTAAGAGTAGGGATATCCAGGCTTTCTGTGCCAGATTCGGCATGCGTAGGGGGGACGAAAAAAGAATAATCTCTTTCAAGACATTCCCGCGCAGCCTGGCAAAAGAGTTAAGCAGTGTTTCCGTAAAACCTTCCAAGATATTTGAAGCCCTGGAAGGTTTAAGTTATGAAACTATAATATCGTTATTGGCAGCAAGCAAGAACAGGATATTCGAAAGAAATGTCGCAGACTTTCTTGAGATTTATAACGGAATGCGTATATTGGTTTCTGGAAGCGATCTGCACGGTTTAGGTCTTAAGCCGGGGCCGCAGTATCAGAAGATATTCGAACAGGTATTAACTGCTAAGTTAGACGGTAAGGTCAATAGCAGGCAGGATGAAATCAATCTTATTAGAAAAATGCTAAATAAAAGGAGTTCATCACATGGGTAGACAGGATAAAGTAGCCGAAGCTATCAGGCAGGAGGCGAGCGTTATAATACATGATAAATTAAAAGATCCGCGCTTAGGTTTTGTAACTATTACAAACGCCGAGGTAACCAAGGATTTACGTTTTGCAAAGATATACTTTAGCGTATTGGGAAATGACGATGCTTATAAAAAAACCAAAGAGGCCTTAAATTCTTCATTAGGCTTTGTACGTAAACTTATTGCCGAAAGGCTGAACTTGAGATTTGCCCCTGAAATTGCGTTCTATGAAGACAGGTCAAGTGAATACAGCGTAAGGATAGAAGAAGTATTAAACGAAATAAGGGAGCACGATGAAAAAAGCAAGCCTGCAAAAGGTAGTTCAAGAAATAAGAAGAAATAATAAGTTTCTGATTACTACGCATACTTCTCCGGAAGGTGATGCGATAGGTTCGGAAATTGCATTTAGCCGTTTGCTCAAAAAACTAAGAAAACGCGTCATGATCGTCAATCAGGACCCGGTGCCAGTGGAATACGATTTCTTTTGCCAAAAAGAAGGAATCAGCCTGCTGGATAAGAAGTCCAAGAGCTATGATTTTGATTGTATGGCAGTGCTTGATTGTTCTGATTTAGCCCGTGCCGGAGAAGTATCCAATGTTAACTATTTATCGAAGCCAGTTATTAATATTGATCATCATATCAGTAATACAAATTTCGGAAAGGCTAACCTAGTTGATCCCGGTTCTTCCTGTACCTGCGAGTTGATTTACTGTTTGTACAAGGAGATGTCTGTTGAGATTGATAAAATTTCGGCAATGGCTTTGTATGTCGGCATTATGACTGATACCGGCTCTTTCAGGTATTCCAATACTAGCGCATTTACCCACAAGGCGGTAGCAGACTTAATGCGTTTTGATATAGATGTGCGTTCGGTCTATAGGAATATATATGAAAACATCCCTTTTGAAGACTTGCGTGTTTTTGTAAAGGTACTTTCCGGTATTAATATTTCTCCGGACGGTAAGATTGCCTGGGCGGAATTACCCCGCAGAATTATTGAGCACAAAATTATCAGTTTTGATCTTTCGGATCATATATTGAGTTTTATTAGGATGATTAAGGGAGTACAGGTGGCGTTGCTTTTTAGGGAGAATTTCGGAAATAAAAAAGAAATCCGTGTTAATTTAAGGTCTAATGGTAAAGTAGATGTCAATAAGATAGCCTCCTTGTTTAAGGGAGGCGGGCATAAGACAGCTTCCGGTTGTACTATTTCAGGGAGCTTGCAGAAAGTCCGTAAAAAAGTCGTTCTTGCGGTTGTCAATAACCTAAAATAAGCCCTCCCATGAAAGTAATATTCGGAATTGATAAAGTCAGAGGATTAAGAAGCCCGGTGGTGGCGATCGGAGTCTTTGACGGCGTGCACCGCGGGCATAGAAAAATACTTACCGCTGTTGTCAGAAGGGCAAAGAGCCTGGGAGTTAAAAGCGCGGTACTAACGTTTTGGCCCCACCCGCAGAAAGAAAAGAAACTTTATTCTCTAGAACATAGGTTAAGGCTTATTGAGGATCTAGGCATTGACATTTGCATTGTTTCCGGATTTAGCCGGAGAATTTCCAGTATTAAACCTAAAGATTTCGTGGAGAAAATATTAGCAAAAAAGATAAGAGCTGGTTACGTGTATGTGGGAAGCGATTTTAAATTTGGTAATAGAGCAGAAGGCGATGCATCTTTATTGAAAAGGACGGGGGAAGAATACGGGATAAAGACCGAAGTTTTTAAAATAATAAAAGATTCCGGTAAAAGTATAAGTAGTACCCTGATTCGCGGTTTAATATCGCAGGGAGAAATCAATCATGCCAAGTCTTTGTTGGGACGTCCGGTGAGCATTTTAGGAACAGTAATAAGAGGGAGCTCGCTCGGCAGGATTTTAGGTTTTCCGACTGCAAATATTGATCCGCATCATGAAGTTATACCTCCTTGCGGTATATATGCAGTAAGGATAATATTTGCCGGCAGAAAATTTAAGGGGGTTTGCTATATAGGAAAGCGTCCGACTATTACCCGTACAGATAAGATAAATATCGAAGTGCATGTTTTAAATTTCTCGCAGAATATATACGGTAAATCCTTAGAGATCCAGTTTTTATCTAGAATTCGTTCTGATAAGAAATTCCCAACCATAAGCCTTTTAGTGCGTCAAATTAGGAAAGATATATCCATCGCCAGCAAGGTTCGTCTCTAGATTAATTCTCCACCACAATATATGGCTTTTTAGATTCAATCTATCCACTATCTGTTGATTTTTCAATAATTTAGATATTTTTTTCTTGACAAAATATACAATTTTAACTATACTTGACCTACAAAGTGGATTAAAGTGGAGTATTGTGGGAGGGAGATAAGCCATGTTTTACGGCGAATATCTGCATTCAATTGACCGTAAGGGTCGTTTAATATTGCCCGCCAAGTTTCGCGAAGCAGCAAAAAATCATTTTATAGAAAAGTTCTATGTTACCAGAGGTTTGGATAACTGTCTCTTTATGCTAAGCGAAGAAGAGTGGAAGGCTCAGGAGAATAAATTTAAGAATCTTCCTTTCACTAAGGCGCAATCCAGGCAATTTAACCGCCTATTCTTTTCAGGGGCGGTTGAAGTGACTTTTGATTCGCAGGGAAGAGTTTTGCTTCCTCAATACCTGAAGGATTTTGCGGGAATCAAAAAGGACGTTGTTATCGTGGGCGTATCTAATAGGATAGAAATTTGGGCTAAAGATAGATGGAATGAGTTTTACGGGAATTCAAAGCAATCTTTTGAAGAAATTGCCGAGAAATTAATGGATGCTTAGTGCCGGTTTTCATACTCCCGTGATGTGCGGGGAGGTTTTAGAATATTTAAATTTAAGCCCGGGGAAATTGATAGTAGATGCAACGGTTGGCACCGGCGGGCATACGGAAAGAATACTGGAGCGGATCCTCCCTGGAGGAGGGCTAATTGGAATCGACAGAGATGAATCGTCTTTGTCTATTGCGAAGAAAAGGCTGGAAAGATTCGGATCCGCTTCTCAATTAATTCAGGGAAATTTTTCTGATTTAGACCTGCTCTTAGAAAAGCTTAACGTAAGAAGTGTTGACGGGATCCTTTTTGATTTAGGGATATCTTCGTATCAACTCCAGGATCCCGCGAGAGGTTTCAGTTTTCAAAAAGAGGGGCCTTTGGATATGCGCATGGATAAAGAAAGTTATATATCGGCGTATGACTTGGTGAATAACCTAAATGAAGAAGAGCTTTCGAGCCTCCTTTGGAATTATGGCCAGGAGAGATGGCATAGCCGGATCGCAAGGTTTTTAATTAAGGAGAGAGAAAGGCAGCCGATTAGCACAACTCTGGAGCTGGCTGATATCGTTTTAAGATCCATTCCTTCAAGATACCGTTATCGCCATTACCGTATTCATCCGGCTACCAGGACGTTTCAGGCTATCCGTATTGCCGTAAACAGGGAATTGGAGATACTGGAAACAGCGGTAAACAAAGCCATTGCTCTTTTGGAAAAAAAAGCTAGAATATGTGTAATTTCTTTTCATTCACTGGAAGACAGAGTAATTAAGTTTGCCTTTCGCAAGGCGCAAGACGAAGGGCTGATAGATATAGTTACACCTAAACCTTTAACTCCGGCTAGGCTTGAAATATTAGCTAACCCGGCAAGCCGCTCATCTAAGTTAAGAGTGGCAGAAAGACTGTGAAAATATGAAACAAAACAAATTTTTATCTTTGGTTATTTTCATCACTTTTTTCTCCGTACTTTATGTTTACCAGCAAAGTGAAATTGTGCGCTTAGCTTATGTTGAGCAAAAATCAAATCAGGTATTTCAGGAATTATTGGATAAGAATAGTATTCTAAGGTATAATATAGAAAAAAATTGTTCTCTGGTAAGCATAGGTAATAATCTTTTGGCGGATTCGGAATTCCAGATGCCCGATAAATATCAGCTGGTAAAATTAGTTCCTACCAGTGAAGGTTTGTCTATCTCTCAGCAGCAGGGGCAAAAAGAAACCTTGCTCTCCCGCATATTCGGGGTGAAGAGGCAGGCCGTAGCTTTAGAGTATTAACCCTTAACGGGAGCCTTATTGATAATTGTTTTAAAATAACAGGCACTCGTCTAATTAAATAATTAATGTGTATATAAGCAGTTATCGCCGCAAAACCGAGGCGGTGTTTTTCTTTGCCCTTCTTTTTCTGATAGTTTTTATTTTCAGGCTTGTCTACATTCAAATCTTCCGGTCAAACTACCTCCAGGAAATCGCCCAAAAGCAACATAGTCTCTTTACGGAAATCGAACCCCTGCGCGGAATTATATATGATTGTAATTTTAAGCCCCAAGCTCTTAATTTACCGGCGGATTCTCTTTATGCCGCGCCTAAAATGATGAGCAATTATGATAAGGATAGGGCAGTTGAAGAATTATCGAGAATACTTGGCTTAAGCCGGGAGTATTTAAGAGAAAGAATGAACCGTAAGAAATATTTTGTCTGGATCTCCCGTAAGATTACCCTTGAACAGGCGGAAGCTGTAAAAAAACTCAAAATAAGGCACTTAGGTTTTATAAGGGAGAGCAAAAGAAGCTATCCTAATTCTTATCTCGCAAGTCAGATAGTAGGTTTTGCGGGAATGGATAATAAGGGGCTGGAGGGGATTGAGCTTTATCTTGATAAATACTTAAAAGGCGAGCCCGGTTGGGGGATTTTCTTAAGGGATGCCAGACAGAAGAAGCTTGATGTTTATGAGAATATTTCTCCGCCGGTTGATGGCATGGATATTGTTCTCACGATAGATCAGGTAATTCAGTATATTGCAGAAAGAGAGCTTGATAAGGCTTTTAGGAAATATAATGCCAAGGCCGCCAGTATTATTGTGATGGACCCTCATACGGGCAGGATATTAGCTATGGCAAACCGTCCTACCTATGACCTGAACCATTACAGTAACATTAGTAAGGATAGAAAGCGTAACAGGGCTATATGCGATTTATTTGAACCCGGTTCGGTATTCAAGATTATAACAGCCTGTGCGGCACTAGAGGAAAGAAAGGTTAGCGAGGAAGACAGGATATTTTGCGAAAACGGTTCTTATCTGGTTGGCGGGCATGTATTGCATGATCATAAACCGCATGGTTGGCTTACGTTTAGGGAAGTTATTGAGCAGTCAAGTAATATAGGTACTACCAAGGTTGCGCAGGTTATCGGGCCGGATGCGGTTTATAAATATATAAGACTTTTTGGTTTTGGTTCTAAATTGGGGATAGATTTACCGGGAGAAATCTCCGGTATGATTAAAGAGCCTCGTCTTTGGTCTAAAACTTCTATTGGAGCGATACCAATCGGCCATGAAGTAGGGGTAACCTCTTTGCAGTTGGCCAGTGCCCTTTCTGTCATAGCAAACGGAGGGCAACTCATGAAACCGTATATTATTGAGCAGATCAGGGATAAGCAGGGGAGAATAATTAGAGAGCAAAAACCAGTATTAATACGCAAGGTGATATCATTGGATACCGCAATGCGGGTTACTAAGATGCTGGCTGGAGTAGTTGAAGAGGGAACCGGTAAGATGGCAAAGACGCAAGGGCTTACTTCTGCTGGTAAAACCGGGACTGCCCAGAAGATAGAGCCAAACGGTACGTATTCGCATAATAAATTCATCGCTTCTTTTATAGGTTTTGCTCCGGTAGAAGACCCTCTGGTGACCATTGTTGTTTCGGTTGACGATCCGCATCCGGTTTATTTCGGAGGCGTGGTTGCGGCTCCCGTATTTAAGAACGTTGCTGCCGATACAGTAAGGTATTTAAAGACAAAACAGTCTTTGGAGTTACAAGGATTAAATGAGAATAGAAGAGTTAATTAATCTGATAAGAAATAAAAAAGTTAAGGGTTTAACCTGCAACTCCAAGAATGTTGTGAAAGGCGGTATTTTTATTGCTTTAAAAGGAGATAAATACGATGGAAATCTATTCGTTGGCGAAGCAATATCAAAAGGTGCGCGTATAATAGTTTATTCATCAGGGGGCCTTAAGGTAAAATTCCCAGGGGTTTGTTTGGTGAAGGTTAAGGATGCCCGCCTAGCTGCTGCATGCTTGGCAAGCGAATTCTACGGAAATCCGTCCAAAAAACTTAAAGTAGTTGCTGTCACGGGCACTAACGGGAAGACCACCGTAACGTATCTTATTGAAGCTATATTAAAAGAGGCAGGTAAAAATTGTGCTGTGATAGGCACCGTAAATTACCGTTTTAATAACAAAATAATGCCTTCTCTTAATACCACCCCCGGACCGCTGGAATTACAGTTTATTATGGCAGAGTTAGTTAAAAACAAGGTTCCTTTTCTTGTAATGGAGGTTTCTTCCCATGCTTTGGACCAAGAAAGAATTGCAAATATTAACTTCCACTCGGCAATATTTACCAATCTTACCCAAGACCATCTTGATTATCATAAGACTATGCGTAAATATTTCTTGGCAAAGCTCAAACTATTTAAGAGATTGACTCCAGAGTCATATGCAGTGGTTAATCACGACGATAGCCGTTATTGTTCCATAAAAAAGGCAACCGCAGGTAAGGTGTTAAGTTACGGTATTGATCCTGGTTCTGCGGTAAAAGCCTGCGATATTGAATACAGTTTAAAAGGCACAAGTCTTAAAATTGTTTTCAATAATAAAAAATCTTTGAGTATTAATAGCCCGTTAATAGGAAGGCATAATGTTTATAATATTCTCTCCGCCTGTGTCTGGGCATATAATGCAGGAATCGGATTTAAGACTATTTGCAGGGCAGTTAATAAATTTGCTGTTGTCCCCGGCAGGCTTGAGCGGGTAAATTCAGGAAAGGGGTTTTTTATTTTTGTTGATTATGCGCATACAGAAGATGCGTTGTATAATGTTATAAGGTCTTTAAGGGAGCTTACCTCGGGAAAGATTATTACTGTATTTGGCTGCGGCGGCGACCGGGATAGGACAAAAAGGGCAAAAATGGGTAAGGTTGCTACTATGCTATCGGATTTCTCGATTATTACAAATGATAACCCGCGCAGCGAAAATCCTTATAAAATAATCGCGGATATAAAAAAAGGGATAAGTAATAAATCGTACGCTGTAATTCCAGACAGGATGGCTGCTATTAAAAAAGCACTTTCTTATGCCGGGAAGGGTGATATTGTTTTGATAGCAGGCAAAGGACACGAGAATTATCAGATAATAAAAGGCAGGAAAACCCATTTTGACGACAGGGAGGCGGTAAGATTATGCTTAAGGTCGCTGAGCTAGTAGAAGCCGCAAAAGGGTCCCTTATTGCCAAGGGAGATATTTCTAAGATTAATATCAAAGGAATTTCTATTGATTCGCGTGAAATTAAAGAAGGGGAGGCCTTTGTTGCCATAAAAGGCGATAATTTTGACGGGCATAAATTTATAAACTTAGCCGTCCAAAAAGGAGCCTCTTGTGTTATCGCACATAAAAAGATAGGTTTAAAGATTAAAGTTCCGCTTATTCAGGTAGAAGACACTACCTTAGCATTGGGCATGCTGGCAAGTTTTAACCGCGAGAAATACCCTGTACCAGTGATTGCGGTTACGGGTTCAAACGGCAAATCAACTACTAAAGAGATGATATACGCGGCCCTATCCGAAAGATTCAGGGTTCTTAAAAACGAAGGTACCAAGAATAATCATATAGGGTTGCCTCTCACTTTACTTAAACTCGACGGTTCTTATGATGCAGTGGTTGTTGAAATAGGGACAAACCATTTCGGTGAAATTGAATATCTAAGCAAGATTGCCAAGGCTAATATCGGGGTTATTACTAATATCGGCCCCTCGCACCTTGAAAGTTTTAAAAATCTTAAAGGCGTATTAAAAGAGAAGAGTAGGTTATTATGCAATCTTATTTCTCCTTGCATCGCGGTACTGAATGCGGACGATGCATATTTAAGGGAGCTATTGTTCCGCAATAACTGCGGGGTAGCAAGTTTTGGAGTCGGTATTTTAAATAAGACTGATTTCAGAGCTTACGGCATCAATGCTTATAACGGAAAATACAGGTACATGGTAGGAGCTGGATTAGAAATTGCATTAAACGTATCCGGGTATTATAATATTTACAATAGCCTGATGGCTTTGGCGGTTGCCCGGATTATGGGTGTAGATTACCCAGATATTATTCAAGGTATTTCAGGGTTTAAATTATTACGAGGCAGGTTGAATCATATTACAGTAAATAACTTAACGTTTATTGACGATACGTATAATTCAAACCCGCTATCATTAAAAGAAGCCCTCTCTCATTTGCACGGGCTTAATGTAAAGGGGCGTAAAATCGCCGTGATCGGAGATATGCTTGAGTTAGGGAACGATAAAGTTAAATATCACGTCCAGGCTTTGAAATCTGCTTTAGCAGTTTGCGATGAAGTTATAGCAGTCGGGAAGATAAGCGGTTTGGCGGTAAAGAGCTTAAAACCCCGCGGTGCACACTTAATAAAATGTTCCGATGCTGCTAAGGCGCGCAAAATACTGTTAAAAGACCTAAAACTGCTTAAGGGAGATCTGGTTTTAGTGAAAGGCTCCCGCGGCATGAAAATGGAGGAGGTTTTTAAATTCTAGATGTTCTATAATTTATTGTATCCGTTACATACCAAGATCTCATCGTTAAACATATTCCGTTATATAACTTTCCGTTCGGCAATGGCAGTTTTAACAAGCTTTGCGATAAGCCTTGTGTTAGGCCTCTTTATTATAAAGAAACTTAAGGAACTTAAGATAGGGGAAAAAATTAATAAGGGGGATAGCGTTAAGCTTGATGATTTGCATAGCAGTAAGCGTAATACCCCTACTATGGGAGGTATTCTTATTTTGGTTTCTGTAATTTCTTCAACTCTGCTCTGGGCGGATCTTTCAAACAAGTTCATTTGGATAGTTCTCATGGTTACTCTGTGGCTCGGGATAACCGGCTTTATCGATGATTATATTAAACAGGTTGCCAAAAAATCCAAAGGATTGAGCGTAAAGTCAAAGTTTACCAGTCAGATAGTGCTGGGGTTGATATTAGGCGTAATCCTGATTATTAATTTCCAAGGTAGCCTTAAGCTAGAAATCCCTTTCCTTAAAGACTTATCTTTGGATTTAGACGGGCTTTTTATAATATTCGTTATTTTGGTGATTGCGGGAAGCTCTAATGCCGTTAACTTGACTGACGGGTTAGATGGCCTGGCTATCGGTATAGTAGTGATGGTGGCATTGGCTTTTAGCGTGCTTTGCTATGTATCAGGAAACGTTAAGCTTAGCGAATATCTACTTATACCCTATATTAAGGGAAGCGGAGAGTTGACAATTTTTTGCGCCAGCATATTCGGAGCGGGTTTAGGATTTTTGTGGTTTAACTGTTATCCTGCTTCCGTATTTATGGGTGATGTAGGTTCTTTGGCGCTTGGCGGGGCTCTCGGGACAGTAGCATTATTGATACGCAAAGAACTTCTCTTGGTTATAGTAGGGGGTATATTCGTAGTAGAAGCCCTGTCCGTTATATTACAGGTAGGTTCTTTCAAGCTAACTAAAAAACGTATCTTTAGGATAGCTCCGCTTCACCACCATTTTCAGTTCCTGAATTGGCCGGAGAATAAGGTTATAGTAAGATTCTGGATTATTGCCGCCCTGTTGGCTCTTATGACTATAGTCACTCTGAAAATCCGTTAAATCCATGAGAAATAAAGAATTCTTTAAGGATAAGGTTGTTCTGATAATAGGTTTAGCCCGTAGCGGATTATCCTGCGCAAGGCTTCTTTGCGGCTTGGGGGCAAAGGTGAGAGTTACAGACAACCAGGATAGTCCTTTAACAAGGAAGAACCTTGAGAATTTGATTCAGCTCGGAGTAGAAGCTGAGCTTGGACGGCATTCTAAGGAGTTTCTAAAAGGAGCCGATCTTGTTATTATATCTCCCGGCGTTCCTAATACTTCTTTGCCAATACTCTGGGCGAAAGAAGCCGGGATTAAGGTTATCAGCGAGATAGAAGCCTCCTGGATGTTATGTCCTGCAACAATAATAGCGATAACCGGTACGAACGGAAAGACTACCGTAACAACTTTAGTCGGCAGGATCTTAAAGGATTTCGGTAAAAATGTTTTTGTCTGCGGAAATATAGGTACTCCTTTTTCTTCCTTGGTTGAGAGTATTAAGGAAGATGACTTTGTTGTTTTGGAGGTTAGTTCTTTTCAGCTGGAGAATATTGAGAAATTTAGGCCCAAGGTAGCTGCAGTATTAAACTTAAGCTCGAATCACCTGGATCGCTATAAAGATATTAAAGAATATCTGGATGCGAAAAAGAGAATATACCTTAATCAGGGTAGCGGAGATTTTCTCGTATTGAATGAGGATGACTGCAGGATAAGGGATATTGGAGCTGATTGCAGGGCAGAGAGAATATACTTTAGGAGTTCTCCAGATCTTAACGCAAATTATGCGGCGGCAACAGCTATAGCCTCGGCTTTTGGCATAGAAAGGTCTAGGGCCCTTAAGGCCTTGGAAGGTTTTCAAGGGGTTGAACACCGTATGGAAAAGGTCTTAGAGTTTAAAGGTATTCTTTTTGTAAACGATTCTAAATCTACCACTACGGAAGCGACTGTTTGGGCGCTTAAAAATATCTCCGCGCCTGTAATACTTATCGCCGGAGGAAGGGAAAAGGGAAATGATTATTCTGTTGTAAGGGAGCTCGCGCGCAATAGAGTCAAGCGCGCTTTTTTAATAGGAGAATCCAGGGAGAATATCTCTCTGGCATTTGCCGGTAAGGTAAAAACTGATTTTTCTTCTACCCTTAAAGAGGCGGTGGAAAGAGCTTTTAATGCAGCTTCCCCGGGAGATTGCGTCCTTTTTTCTCCAATGTGTAAGAGTTTCGATATGTTTATGAACTTTGAGGAACGCGGGATTTCATTTAAATCGGCGGTAATGGAGCTCGCAAAGTTAAAAAAATAAAATGGTAAGGAATATAAGGCTTAATCTCTTTACGGTTGCAGTTGTCCTCATGTGCGTGGGGATAGTGATGATTTACAGTTCGTCAAGTATATACGCTTGGGAACGGTATAAAGACGGATTATTTTTCTTAAAAAGGCATCTTTTATTTATGCTTATCGGGGCGGTTCTTACTTTTGTTTTTATGATTATTGACTATCGCAAGCTAAAGGCAATTGCTAGGCCGCTGGTTTTTATATCTTTATTGCTTTTAGTTTTAGTTCTTATCCCTGGAATTGGGAGGGAGGTTTCTGGAGCGCGAAGGTGGTTCAGGTTTAAGATGATCAGCTTCCAGCCTTCAGAGTTGGCAAACCTTGCCGTAATTATATATGTTGCGGATTTTATTTCCAGAAAAGAGAGCTTGATTAAATCATTGCTGAAAGGGTTTATCCCGCCTATTGCCGTTTTAGGTCTTTGTTCGCTGCTCATTATGTTACAACCTGATTTAGGTACTACGGTAGCTTTAGGGTTTGTTGTTTTGGTGATGCTCTTTGTGGGAGGGGTGAATTATTCCTATATACTTTCTTTAATATTGTGCAGTCTTCCTGCTCTTTATCTTCTTGTCTTTAATGTCCCCTACAGAAGGCAGAGGATTATGGCTTTTATAAACCCTTGGCTTGACCCTCGGGGAAGCGGTTTTCAAATCATACAATCCCAAGTAGCGTTAGGTTCGGGAGGGCTTTTTGGTGTAGGATTAGGGCATTCAAAACAAAAGCTGTTTTATCTTCCCGCGGCACATACGGATTTTATTTTTTCCATAATAGGTGAAGAGCTTGGGTTACTGGGTACTCTGGCAGTGATATTCCTTTTTATTCTTTTTTTACAGCAGGGGATAAAGGTAATTAAAAATTCCTCCGATAAGTTTGGATATTTGCTTAGCCTGGGGCTGGTTCTTATGATAATATTCAGGGCGATAATAAATATCGGGGTTTCCTGCGGAGTATTCCCTACCAAGGGGCTACCGTTGCCTTTTATAAGCTACGGAGGGTCTTCTTTTATTTTTGACATGGTAAGCGTAGGCATACTTGTTAACATAGCGCGTACGGGAGAGTATCCGTAATATTAAATGAAAATACTGGCAGTTACAGGGGCGAGCGGGGGGCATATATTTCCGGCTTTATCTTTTTTGAATTCGTTCAATGCCCGTGAATACAGAGATCAAATTCTTTTAGTACTGCCATCAAGAAGTAAGAAATTACCTTTGGATTTAAATCCAAAAAATACGGTTTTCATAGAATCTGTTAAGTTAAGTTCTTTGCTAAGCCGGGATTTTATAAAAGAATTAATAAAGGTTTTTAAATCCTTCTTGCAAGGCTTGAGAATCTTCTTTGATTTTAAGCCTGATATTGTGGTAGGTTTTGGAAGCATTGATTCGGTATTTCTCGTAATGCTGGCGTGGTTTTTAAGAGTTAAGACTGTAATACACGAGCAGAATGTTGTTCCGGGAAAAGCTAATATTTTGCTGGCGAGATTTGCAGATAAGGTATGCATTTCTTTTTTTGAAACCTCCCGTTATCTTTCGAATTATAATCTTAAAACGACCTTGACCGGCAATCCCATAAGGCAGGATCTGGTTAGCGTAAGCAAGCAGGAGGCTAGAGGTTTTTTTGGGATTGATGAAAATAGGTTTACAATTCTTGTTATGGGAGGAAGTCAGGGGAGCGAACATATTAACCGTGTTTTTCAGGGTATTTTAAAGTCCGTGCATAATAAAGAGTTCCAGGTAATACATATAACCGGAAATGATCAGCTAAAAGAGATAGAATCAAATTATAGGGAATTGGGAATTAAGGCGGTAGTTTTTAGTTTTTTAAAGAAAGTGAATTTTGCTTTTTGTGCGGCGGACATCGCTTTAACGCGCTCGGGGGCGACTACAATATCCGAGCTTATTTATTTTAAGCTTCCGGCGGTAATGTCCCCTTATCCTTTTGCAGGAAAACATCAGCTAGAGAACGCAATGATTTTGGCACAGAAAGGCTGCGCAGTTATCGTGAAAGATTCGGATTTAGATTCACAAGTATTTGCCGATGTCATAAAAGGTTTGATAGGAAATTATGATAAGATTAATCTGATGCGTTGCGGGTACAAATCTTTCCCGGAGAGTAACGCCGCGGAAAAACTCAAGGAAGCTGTCCTGTCAGTTTATTGATATGGCTGAACGTTTTCATTTAATAGGCATAGGAGGAATAGGGATGAGTGCGATAGCGCGTTTGCTTTTGCGCTGCAGGCATGAAGTTTCCGGTTCTGACCTTAAAGAGAATACTAACACAAGGGTGTTAAAGCAATTGGGCGCTAAGATATACATCGGCCATAAAGCTTCTCATGTAAAGGGGGCAAGTGAAGTTATATATTCATCAGCTGTTAAAGATGATAATCCTGAAGTAAGGGCTTCGCGTAGATTAGGCATCCCGTTAGTTAAAAGGGCAGAGGCTTTAGCGAATCTCATGGCTAATAAATCGGTTATTACGGTAGCTGGAAGCCACGGCAAGACTACTACTTCGTCTCTGGTTTCCTGTCTTTTGATGGAGGCGGGTTTCTCTCCCACCGTTGCCGTCGGAGGGCTTCTTAAGAATATCGATACAAATGCCTGTTTTGGCGACGGTAAATTTTTCGTGGCAGAAGCTGATGAATCTGATGGCTCGTTCCTTTGCTATAAGCCGCTCTATTCTATAATTACCAACATAGACTACGAACATCTTGATTACTATAAAACTTTTGAGAACGAAAGAGAAGCGTTTGGAAGGTTTATTGATCAGACCGCTGAGAACGGATGCGTATTTTATTGCGGTGATGATTTGAATCTGCAGGATTTGATGAGTAGATACAAAAATAGGTCAGTTTCCTTTGGTCTTTCTCCCCGGTGTTTATTTCACCCCGGAAAAATAAAATTTGACGCGTTAAGTTCAGTTTTTGAATGTTTCCGGGGAGATAAATTCATTGGTAATTTTAATTTGTCTCTAGGAGGAAAGCACAATGTTTCTAATGCCCTTTCTGCCATAGCCCTAGGGATGGAGCTTAGGATAGATATCGCCGTTATTGAGAAAGTGTTTAAAGAATTTAAGGGGGCAGGCAGGAGACTGGATATTAAATTTAAGGATAACAACTATATAGTGCTAGATGATTATGCCCATCACCCCACGGAGATAAGGTCTACTCTTGACGCTGTCTCTCATTTGAAAGCCAAGAGGGTTATTGCCGTATTCCAGCCGCATCGTTTTACGCGCACAAAACTTCTCTTTGATGAATTTGTGAATAGTTTTGAGAAGGCTGATGTAATCTTTGTTACCGATATTTATCCGGCAGCAGAGAAACCGATAAAAGGGATTACCGGGTTAAGGCTTTACGAAGAGATAAAGAAATCCACTGGTAAAGATGTTTATTTCTCTGTGCGAGAAGAACTTTTGGGTGATATTGTAAAGTTAGCCAGCCCCGGCGATTTGATTATTACGCTGGGAGCCGGTGATATTGTAAAATTAAGCGATGAATTGGCCGAAGTCTTTAAAAATAAAGCGTAAGTTTTCCTTAAAGAAGCATACTTCTATGAAGGTAGGGGGTAAAGCAGAATTTTACCTGGAACCCGACAATCTATCGGATTTAAGGAGTGCATTGAGGATAGCTAACCGGAATAAGCTTAAGGTTCGTATTCTTGGGGCCGGCAGTAATCTGCTAATCAGCGATAAGGGCGTAAAAGGGCTGATCGTAAGATTAAACAGTCCATTTTTTAGCAGAGTTGAAGCAGATAATGTTTTCATAAATGCCGGTAGCGGGTCAAGCCTTGCCAAGCTGATTAAAATTTCATGCAATAGTGGTCTTTCGGGTTTAGAATTTTTATCCGGAATACCTGCTTCTTTGGGCGGAGCTTTAATAATGAACGCCGGATGCTGGGGTAAGGAGATTTCTTCTTTAGTCTGCGATTTATCTGTGATGGATTACGACGGTAATATAGAGAATATCAAGCCCTCGGTAGCGGATTTCAGTTACCGTGCTTCGGGGCTTTCTAAGTATATAATTCTCAAAGCGAAGTTAAAGTTAAGAAAGGAAAATAAAAAGCGGATAAGAGAACTGATTAAAAGCTATGCGGTAAAGAAATTAGAAACCCAGGACTTGACTTTTCCAAGTGCCGGGTGTATCTTTAAGAATCCTAAAGGGAAATCCGCAGGAAGATTAATTGACGAGTGCGGGTTTAAAGGCAAAAGATTAGGAGGTGCTTTAGTTTCCCCAAAGCACGCGAATTTCATATTAAACAGGTCTAATGCTAAATATTCAGATATTTCAAAGCTCATAGAAATTATAAAGAAATCCGTAAAAAGAAAGTTCGGGATAACGCTTGAAACCGAAATAATAAATTGGCGGTAGACGATAAATGGCAAGAGAAGGGCTTAAGTTAAGAAAAAGAGCATGCAAGGTTGGGGTTTTGATGAAAGGGCCGTCAAGCGAGAAGAAAATTTCGCTTAAGTCGGGCCGCGCTGTTTTAAAAGCCCTTAGGAGCTTCGGAGTTAACGCCATTCCGGTTATAATCGAGAGAGGTGATATTAAGGAAAATATCCGTCTTATTAGGGCTAAGGCTATCGATGTTGCTTTTATTGCCTTACACGGTAAATTCGGAGAGGACGGAACCGTTCAGAAGATTCTAGGTTTAATGGGAATTCCCTATACCGGCTCAGGAGTTAAGGCAAGCAGGCTTGCCATGGATAAAGCGGCTTCGCGCAGAATTTTTAAGAGAAGCGGGCTTAATGTCCCTAAGTCAAAAGTAATAAAGAGTATTTCCGGGTTAGCCGGCATTACCGGAAACTTAAAATTCCCTTTGGTTATTAAACCAGCAACTCACGGCTCCAGTATAGGTTTTTCTATTATTAGAAGTTCAGCACAGCTTAAAAAGGCAGTAAGGTACGCGATGAAGTTTGATAGGAGAGTGATCCTGGAGGAGTTTATTAAAGGCAGGGAAGTTACTGTCGGGATATTAGAAGAAAAAGCCCTGCCTATTATAGAGATAATACCTAAGCACTCTTTTTTTGATTATAAATCGAAATATAAGAAGGGATTAACAAAATACATTGTTCCGGCAAGGATTCCTGCAAAAATTGAAAAAGAAGTTAAAAAGCATGCTTTAATGGCCCATAATCTTTTAGGGTGTAAAGATTTCTCGAGGGTTGATATTATTATAAATGAAGAAAATAAGCCTTACATACTCGAGATAAATACTATTCCGGGGTTTACGGAGTTAAGCCTTTTACCTAAGGCCGCCCTTCATGCCGGGATTAATTTTAAGAATTTATGTGCGAGGTTAATCGAGTTGGCTTATGAAAAGAAACAGGACTAATTTTCCGCTAAAGTTTACGGTTTTATTTCTTATTTTCTCCTTTTTGATTTTGCTGCTATTTTTTTATGTCACCGGAGTACTTTATTCTTCAGAGTACTTTAGGGTCAGGGATGTTATCGGGAGCCAGAATCTAAACCCGGATTTTGCAAATTCATTACTTGGAAGAAACATATTTGATATTAATCTTAAGGTAGAAGCATCACGCGCTAGAAAATCCTGTCCGGATTGTTTAAGAGTCAGGTTGGCAAAGGTTTTTCCTGACAGAATTTTTGTGGAGTTTATAAAGCGGATACCTCTGGCAAGAGTAAAGCTTTACAAAGTTTTTTGCGTAGACGCAGAAGGGGTATTTTTTAATATTACCGGAGCCTCGCAGGATCCAAAGATTCCTTTAATTACGGGTTTAGAAACACGCCTCTTTGGCGTATCCGTCGGCAAGAGATACGATGCAAAAGAACTTTTAGTGGCTTTAGAAATTATAAGGGAGGTGAATAAAAGCAAGGTTCTTAAATCCTTTCAGTTAAATAGCGTCCATGTGGAAAGCCTGAACGATATTACTCTTTATTTTCTTATAAATAATATTATACCCCAGCAGGGGTTTAATCAATGGCAGGTGCCAGAAAAACAAAAAGTTCTTGAGATTAGGATATCTCAAGGTAATATATTAGAGAAGGTTGCCGTGATGTCGGGGTTGATAAACCAGGAAAAGAATAATCTCGAAAATATTATATACATAGATTTAAGGTTTAAGGAACCTGTTATAAAATTCAAAGATGTTAAATGATTATGTGTGTGCATTAGATATCGGGTCAAGCAAGATTGCTGGAGTTTTAGCGCGCGTAAAAAACAATAAAATCACAAATATTTATTTGGATACGTTTCCTATCAGGAGCGTAAAGAAAGGAGTGGTTGTTGACTCTGTTGCGCTGATAGGTTCGGTTACTAAAATCCTAAAGAATCTAAGGCAGGTATCGGGTATTAAGGTAAGGTCAGTAACAGTAAATATTTCGGGGCAGGATATTGTTACCAGGCATAGTAAAGCGGTAATACCGCTTGTAGATAGAGGGAACAAGGTGGTCACTCTTTCAGATATGCATAAAGTTACCGAGCAGGCCCGCATATTGGGCTCTAGCCTGGAAGACGAAATAATACATACTATACCGCTAAACTATTCAACTGATTCTAAACTTCAGATATTGAACCCTCTGGGATTATACAGCCACAGGCTGGAGGTTGATTTATATCTTGTTTGTGCGAGGTTATCATCAGTCCAGACCATTAACAGGATTGTGAGCCAGGCAGGGTATGAGGTGAAGGATGTTTATTTCTCTGGGATTGCCACCAGTAAAGCTGTTTTTGGGTCTTATTCAAGGGACGGGCTTAATGTAATATGCGATATAGGAAGCGATACGACCGAGATATTATTTTTCAGGGAAGGGTTGCTAAGCGATATACAAATACTTTCCTTTGGGGGTAACAATATGACAGAGAGAATATCGGAGGCGTTAAAAATACCTCTGGAGCTCTCCGAGGATATTAAAAGATCCTACGGATATATAGGTAATCCAGATGACATAGCGCAGGATAAGGAGATTCTTGTAAAAAAGGGCGAAACCTATTCTCCTATAAAACAGAGGTTTTTCTGCGAGATTCTGAACTCCTACGCCGGTGAAATGTGCGCAGGGATTAAGGACGCGGTTGAGAAATCCAGTCCTCTCTACCAAATAAACAATTTTATTGTAACCGGCAGGTCTCTTCTTCTTGACGGTTTCATAGAAAAACTTGAGAGCGTCTTTGGCGGTCCTGTCAAACTCGGCAGGATTACTAATTTGGAGCTTATCTCACTGATAAAAGAGAATATTGAACTCTCCGGGCAGAAGCACTTAAACTATATTACGGCATTGGGAATGGTATTAAAATCCCTTGAGGAGAGTCCCGTTGGGATACTCCCACTGCACCGGCCGGCAAAAAACCTCTTCTTAAAGACATACTACAAAATAAAAGATGTTTATCAGGAGTATTTTTAGGATACCCTCTACTTTTCATTGACCTGCGTTTATTCTGCTGTATAATACTTTACAATGTTAAGCGATAATATTGCCAGGCTTAAGGGAAACATTATTTCTTCTTGCCTGAAAGCGGGAAGAAATCCGTCAGAAATAGAAATTGTGGCGGTGAGCAAGGGCAGGCAGATTGAAGATATCAAAGAAGTCTTAAGGTGCGGTCTTTCTAATATAGGAGAGAATAAGGTCCAAGAGGCCCTCTTAAAGTATAAGGCTTGCGATTTTACCGCAAAATGGCATATGATAGGGCATCTGCAAAGGAATAAAGCCAAAGAAGCGGTAGGTATCTTTGATTTAATACATTCTGTGGATAGCCTTATTTTGGCTTCTGAGATAAGTAAGCAGGCTGCGAAGATAGGCAAGATTCAAAACGTTCTATTAGAAGTGAAAACTTCTTCTGAGCCGAGCAAATTCGGGTTCAACCCCGGGGTTTTATTAGATTCCTTAGAGGATATTTCAAAACTAAACAATATTAAGATAGTTGGTCTTATGACAATTCCTCCTCTTTTGCTGGATAAAGAAGGTTCCAGAAGGTTTTTTAGGGATCTTTCTATCCTGCGCGAGAAAATAAAAGAGGCCGGCCTGTTTGATTATAAACTTAAGCTTTCTATGGGAATGAGTGATGATTTTGGAGTTGCTATAGAAGAGGGGTCTGATATTATAAGGGTAGGCAGGGCAATATTTGAAGAAAATTATGGGTAAATTAGAGATGGCCGATAAGATAGGAATTATAGGTTTCGGGAATATGGGATCTGTTATTGCGTACCAGCTTTCCTTAAATAGCGCGGAGTATGATGTTTCGGTATTTGAGAAAGACAGGATAAAGGTAAAAGAATTAAAAGGCATCAATTTTGCGCAAAGCACGCAAGATTTAATAAGTAGAGTTGATTCTGTATTGCTTGCGGTAAAGCCGCAGGACTTAGATAGCCTGCTTAAAGATATTAAGCGCTTTATAGGCCGTAAGCTTATTATTACTATTGCCGCGGGGATTAGCACTTCTTATATAGAAAAGGTTTTGGGGGAGGTTAGGGTAATAAGGGCAATGCCTAATATCGCCGCAAAAATAGGCGAATCTGTTACTTGTCTTTGTGCCGGAAAATATGCAAAAGCAGAAGATCTGGAGTTTGCTAAAGAGATATTCTATTATCTTGGGACAGTAAGTATAATAGAGGAAGAGATGATGAATGCGGCAACCGCGATTTCCGGGAGCGGGCCAGGTTATATTTATTACTTTCTGGAGAGCAATCAATTTGAATACAATAATATACCTGAACATGCAATTCACGATATGATGAAAAGGCTTGAGAAAGCAGCCTTGACGCTAGGTTTTGATTTAAAGCAGGCTTCTTTTCTTGCCGCTAACACCGTGAATGCCTCCGTTAGTCTTATTAAGGATACTAGATTGCCTCCGGAAGAACTTAAAACACAGGTAGCTTCTAAGGGAGGTACAACTGAAGCGGGTTTGGAAGTCTTAAAAAAAGGCGGTTCTTGGGAAGAGGCAGCTTTAGCTGCTTTAAAAAGGGCGAAGGAATTATCGGGGAGATATTAAATATGGGAAAAATAGGAATTATCGGCGGAAGCGGACTCTATAAAATAGATGGGATTAAGAATGTAAAGAGTGTTGCGATTTCTACTCCTTTTGGAAAGCCCTCGGGTAAGTTTGTTTTAGGAGACCTGGAGGGCAAGGAGCTTGTTTTCCTCCCGCGTCATGACCCGCATCATCAGATAGCGCCAAGCCATATTAATTACCGTGCGAATATATTCGGCATGAAAAAACTCGGAGTCGAAAGAATTATTTCTGTGAGTGCATGCGGAAGCCTAAGGGAAGAGCTTAAACCTCTTGATTTTGTGGTAGTTGACCAGTTTGTAGATAGGACCAGCTATGCAAGGGAATCTTCATTTTTTACTGAAGGACTTGTGGCACATATCGAGTTTTCGCATCCGGTTTGCAGTTCTTTATCAAAGTTGATTTATGATTGCGGAAAAAGGCTTAAGTTGAATATTCACCCTAAAGGGACTTATGTTAATATGGAAGGTCCGGCGTTTTCAACACTTGCAGAGTCAAATCTTTATAGAAGCTGGGGAATGGATATTATAGGCATGACGAATCTCATGGAGGCAAAGCTTGCCAGAGAGGCTGAAATGTGCTACGCGAGCCTGGCTGCTATTACCGACTACGATTGCTGGCATCCGAGCCACACGAGTGTTACAGTCGATTTAATAATCAATAATCTGAATAAGAACGTTGAGAATGCAAAGAAGATACTGGCGGCGATTATCAGGGATATCCCCGTTGAAGACGAATGCTCCTGCCATGAGGCGCTTAAGAATGCTTTGGTAACTGACAGGCGCTACGTACCTGCAAAGGTGAAAAAAGATTTAAAAATAATTATCGGCAAATACATTAAATAAATGGACTATAAACTTACTCTGAATCTCCCTAAAACCGATTTTCCGATGAAGGCTGACCTTCCAAAGCGCGAGCCATCGCTTTTAAAAGAGTGGGAAGAGTTAGGTGTTTATGGCCTAATCCGTAAAGCATCCTCTAATAATAAGAAATATATTTTGCATGACGGCCCGCCTTACGCAAACGGAGATATTCATATCGGGCACGCTTTAAATAAAATCTTGAAAGACATAATTGTTAAATTCAAGACAATGAATGGATTTGATTCTCCTTATGTGCCTGGCTGGGATTGCCACGGACTTCCGATTGAGCACCAGCTTTTGAAAGAGTTAAAGATACGTAAGCACGAAATAGAGCAGTTGGATTTCAGGAAAAAGGCACGCGATTATGCATTAAGGTATGTAGAAAAACAGAAAGATCAGTTTAAGCGTCTGGGGGTTTTTGGTGGGTGGGACGACCCTTATTTAACCTTGAATTCTGATTATGAGGAGAACATACTTATTTCTTTTAAGGA
>CAZSQC010000007.1:0-28034 GCA_964608955.1 uncultured Planctomycetales bacterium
GGGGACCAGATGGCTGTGCATGTTCCGCTTTCACTGGAATCTCAGCTGGAAGCAAAGATATTAATGCTTTCTGCCAATAATATATTTTCACCTGCGGACGGAAGGCCGGTAGTTTCTCCTACTCAGGATATAATCCTGGGAGTTTCTTATCTTACGAAAGAAAAAGCAGGGGTATTGGGAGAGGGAAAGAGTTTCGCCGGCAGCGATGAAGTTATCGTTGCTTACAATGACGGAGCCGTTGATTTGAATGCTTCAATAAAACTTAGAGTCAATAATATCTTTGACTTTGACGAAAAAAAAGTTATTAGCGGCAAGCAGAATATTACTACTACCGTAGGAAGAGTTATGTTTAACCAGGTGCTTCCTTCGGAATTCGGTTACGTAAATAAAGAGTTAAACAAAAGGATTGTATCTGACGTGGTAGTGGAATGCTATAAGAGGTTTGGGCACGGAGCCACTATTAAATTACTCGATGATATTAAAAGGCTCGGTTTTGAAATGGGTACCTTAGGAGGTATTTCTATCGGTATAGATGATCTTTGTGTGCCGGAGTCGAAAAAAGACGTTCTTAAAGCAGCCAAAGAAAGAGTTGCCAAGGTAGAAGACCAGTACCGTAAAGGTATTATTACCGATAGCGAACGCAAGGCGAAGATTATAGATATTTGGACCCATGCTACCGAGGAAATATCGGATCTTCTGTTTAAGGGTATGGATCGTTTTAATCCGATATTCATGATGGCTGATTCGGGTGCGCGCGGGTCGCGCCTGCAGGTTAGGCAGCTTGCCGGTATGCGCGGACTTATGGCTAAGCCTTCAGGGGAGATTATCGAGAGTCCTATTACCGCTAATTTCAGGGAAGGGCTTAATGTTTTGGAGTATTTTATCTCTACGCACGGTGCTCGAAAGGGTTTGGCGGATACCGCCCTAAAAACAGCTGATGCAGGCTACCTCACGCGTAGGTTAGTTGACGTTGCGCAAGAGGTAATTGTAGCAGAGGAAGATTGCGGAACGCTAAATGGCATAACTGTTTCTGCTATTATCGAGGGAGACGAAGAAGTAGTTTCCCTGAAAGATAGGGTTGTAGGTAGAGTAGCTCTTGATAATATAGTCGATATCATTACCGATGAGGTAATTGTTGAGGCTGGAAACGAAATAACTGAAGAAAAGGCGGATATGATTGAGAAGCTTGGAATTGAAAAGATTCGTATCCGTAGCGTTTTAACCTGCGAAAACGGCCGGGGTGTTTGCACTAAGTGTTACGGCAGGAATCTTGCTAGCGGAAGAATTGTCGAATTAGGCGAGGCAGTGGGGGTCATAGCGGCGCAGAGCATCGGTGAGCCCGGTACGCAGCTAACCATGAGGACCTTCCATATCGGAGGTACTGCTTCCAGAAAAGTAGAGCAGTCATTCATAAAGGCAAAGAATAAAGGCGTGATTAAATACCATAACTTAAGGGTTACTGCCAAGAATAAAGAATTTGTAGTATTAAACCGTAACGGTTCCGTAAGCATTAATGATAAGCAGGGTAGAGAGCTTGAGCGTTTTCCTGTGCCTCAAGGAGCTTTTATAAGCGTTGCAGATGGAGATGAAGTTGCAAAAGATGTTACATTTATGCAGTGGGATCCTTACACTATACCTGTCTTAACCGAAGTCGCCGGTACTGTTAAATATGAAGATTTAAAGGAAGATGTTACGATAAAAGAAGAGCTTAACTCGGTAACCAAACTTATCGAACGTGTAGTGGTAGAACATAAGCAGGAGTATCATCCCCAGATTATTATCCTCGATGCATCAGGCCAGGTCGCCGGAATATACCCTATTCCGATCGGAGCACATATTATGGTTAAGGACGGCCAAAGTGTCGGAGGAGGAGATCTTTTGGCAAAGATACCTAGAATGGTAGTTAAGACCAGGGATATTACTGGAGGTCTTCCGCGCGTAGCAGAGCTTTTTGAAGCAAGAAGGCCTAAGGACCCCGCAATTATAAGCGAAATAGACGGTTTTGTGGAATTCGGAGAGACTAAGAAAGGGCAGCGAGTAATTATCGTGAAGTCTACCACCGGAATGCAGAGAGAGTATGTTATTCCCCATGGTAAGCATCCGAATGTCTATAAAGGCGATAAGGTTGATGCGGGTCAGCAGCTTACTGACGGTCCTGTTGTCTTACAGGATATCTTGCGTGTATGCGGAGATAAAATTCTGCAGGAGTATCTGGTAAATGAAGTACAGGAAGTTTACCGCTTACAGGGCGTGCACATAAATGACAAGCATATTGAAGTTATAATACGTCAGATGCTTAAAAAGGTTCGGGTTGAAGATTCAGGCGATACCGAGTTTCTATCAACTCAACAGGTTGATAAATGGGTTTTCCAGAAAGAAAACTCTAAAGTGATCAAAAAGGGCGGCAAACCGGCAGTCGCCACTCCGCTCCTGTTAGGAATTACCAAAGCATCTTTGACTACCGAGAGCTTTATATCAGCGGCAAGCTTCCAGGAGACTACCAAAGTTCTAACCGAAGCAGCTACTTCCGGAAAAAGGGATGAACTCTTTGGGTTGAAAGAGAATGTCATAGTGGGGCATCTTATTCCCGCAGGTACGGGATTCCCCGTTCACCGTGATATAGAAGTATTAAAAAATACTGAGGAAAAATAATATATGCCTACAATAGCGCAGCTAATCAGAAGAGGAAGAATATCAAAAAACAAAAAGAGTAAGTCTCCTGCATTAAAGTCATGCCCGCAGAGAAGAGGTGTTTGTCTGCAGGTTCGTACTATGACTCCTAAAAAGCCTAATTCCGCTTTACGTAAGATTGCTAGGGTCAGGCTTACCACCGGTATTGAGGTAACTGCTTATATTCCGGGAGAGGGGCATAATCTTCAGGAGCATTCTATAGTATTAGTGAGGGGCGGTCGTGTTAAAGACCTTCCTGGCGTAAGGTATCATATAGTAAGAGGCACATTGGATGCTGCGGGAGTAAATGCCAGAAGAAGAGGACGTTCAAAATACGGAGCTAAGAGGCCTAAATGAGAAGAAGAAAAGCGCAGGAAAAAGAAATATTAGCTGATCCTAAATTTAACAGCAAAGTTGTAGCTAAGTTTATTAATATGGTTATGCTTAAGGGCAAGAAGTCCATAGCGGAAAGAATTGTCTATGGTGCTTTTGAAATAGTACAGAAGAACCTTAATGAGCAGGATATTTTAAAAGTTTTTTATAAAGCCCTGGATAATGCAAGGCCCAGGCTTGAAGTTAAGCCTCGCCGTGTCGGAGGCGCAACTTATCAGGTTCCGGTAGAAGTGCGCCAGGAGAGGGGTACTTCCATTGCCTTGCGCTGGATCCGCGATTTTGCCCAGAGCAAAAAAGGCAAACCCATGGAGAATAAACTTGCGGATGAGATTGTTGCGGCATACAAGGGAGAAGGTTCGGCTATAAAGAAAAGAGACGATACGCATAAGATGGCGGAAAGCAATAAGGCCTTTGCCCACTTTAGATGGTAATTATAAATTAAATGGAAAAGATATCTTTAGATAAATTAAGAAACATAGGAATAATCGCGCATATAGATGCGGGTAAGACAACTACCAGCGAAAGGATTCTTTTCTATACGGGTAAGAATTACAAGCTTGGCGAGGTTCATGACGGTACTGCGACTATGGACTGGATGGTCCAGGAGCAGGAGAGAGGAATTACTATTACCTCTGCCGCAACTACCTGTAAATGGAAGGATATCCAGATAAACCTTATTGATACTCCCGGCCATGTTGATTTTACTATTGAAGTAGAGCGTTCTTTAAAGGTTTTGGACGGAGCAGTAGTAGTTTTTTGCGGAGTCGGAGGGGTTGAACCGCAGTCTGAAACAGTCTGGAGGCAGGCTGATAGGTATGTGGTTCCTAGAATAGCGTTCGTAAATAAAATGGACAGAGTCGGTGCCAATTTTCTTGAAGCTATTGATCAGATGCATAAGAGGCTTGGTGCCAATGCCGCGGCAATACAGCTCCCCTTTGGCAAAGAAGCTTCCTTTAACGGCATTATAGATTTAGTTGAGAAAAAACTAGTTTTCTATAAAGATGATTTGGGGAAAGAAATAGAAGTTAAGGAGATTCCCGAAGATTTGATGCCTGAAGTTAACAAGCAATATGTTATCATGATTGAGCGCTTAGCAGAAGTAGATGATAAAATTATGGAGGATTATCTGCATAATAAGGAAATTAGCGTTGCAGAACTAAAATCCGCTATAAGAAAAAGCGTGATAGCTAATAAATTTGTTCCGGTTCTATGCGGATCGTCTTTTAAGAATAAAGGTGTTCAATTAGTCCTCGATGCAGTAAAAGACTATTTGCCTTCGCCTTTAGACCTTCCTCCCATAAAAGGAACTAATCCGGAAACAGGAGAATTTGAAGAAATAAAGGTTTCAGAGAAAGCTCCTTTTAGCGCTTTATGTTTTAAGGTTGCTACCGATCCTTATGTCGGAAAGATTAATTATGTAAGGGTTTATTCCGGCACACTCACTTCCGGTACCTATGTTTATAATGCTTCAAAGAGACAAAGAGAGAGGGTAACTAAGATTGTAAAAATGCATGCAAATCATCAGGAGATTGCAGAGAGTATAACCTGCGGAGAAATAGCGGCAGTAGTGGGATTAAAGGAAACTAAGACCGGGGAGACTCTTTGCACCGAAAACAATCCCATATTAATTGAATCGATGCGTTTCCCGGAACCGGTATTACAACAGGCAATCGAACCTAAGACAAAAGATGCCCAGGAAAAACTCGGGTTTGCCCTGCATAAGTTAGAAGAAGAGGACCCTTCTTTCCGCGTAACCTATAATCAGGAAACGGGTCAGACTTTAATCGCAGGGATGGGGCAGCTGCATCTTGAAATAATTATAGATAGAATTCTTCGTGAGTTTAATGTTCAGGCCCAGGTCGGACAACCGCAGGTTGCTTATCGTGAGACATTGACCAAGAAGGTTAGGTCAGTAGGTAAATTTATTTCACAAAGCGGCGGCCGCGGACAATACGGCCATTGCGTATTGGAGATGGAGCCTCAAGAGACTCCCGGCACGGGCATAACATTTGAAGATAAAATAAAGAGCGGAGCAATACCGCGTGAATACATCCCGGCTGTAAAGCAGGGAATTATGGGTTCTGCAAAAAGCGGAGTTCTGGCAGGGTATCCCGTAACCGATGTAAAATGTATTTTAGTGGACGGGTCTTTTCATGAAGTCGATTCTTCGGAACTTGCTTTTCAGATGGCAGGTTCTCTGGCATTTAGTGATGGCTTAAGAAAAGCAAGCCCGATTTTATTAGAGCCTATTATGGATATTGAGGTTGTTGTTCCGGAAGAATTTATGGGGCAGGTTATCGGAGATTTAAGTTCTCGTCGGGCGAAGATATCTTCCCTGGCGCAAAGACTTAATTTAAGGACGATAAGAGCTCACATACCGCTGGCTGAGGTTTTTAATTATGCAACTATATTAAGATCCTTGACACAAGGCCGTGCTTCGTATACAATGGAGCCTTCTTTTTACGCGGAAGTGCCTTCACATATAGCGGAAAAAATTACTACTGGTTTTGCAGCTTCTGGTTCAACAAGAAAGAGTCTTTAAAAATAAGGAGGAAAGAAAATGGCTAAAGAAAAGTTTGTAAGGAGTAAGCCACACGTTAATATCGGAACCATCGGCCACATTGATCACGGTAAAACTACTTTGACCGCCGCGATTACAAATGTTCTGGCGAAAATGGGTAAAGCTACCGCAAGAGAATATGCGGATATTGCCAAGGGTGGTACAGTTAGAGATGAGACAAAGGTCGTTACGATATCTGTTGCTCATGTTGAGTATGAGTCAGATTCCAGACATTATGCACACATCGATTGCCCCGGTCACGCTGATTATATCAAAAACATGATTACCGGTGCGGCGCAGATGGATGGTGCAATACTGGTTGTCTCCGCTGCAGACGGCCCGATGCCTCAGACAAGAGAGCATATTTTGTTGGCCAGGCAGGTAAACGTTCCTTCCATGGTCGTATTCTTAAACAAGGTTGACCTCGTTACAGATAACGAACTCCTGGATTTAGTTGAGATGGAAGTTAGAGAGTTACTAACCAAGTATGGTTTCCCGGGCGATAAGACTCCCATTATCCGCGGAAGTTCATCAAAGGCTTTAGCTGCGGCAAATGATCCGAATAGCCCTGATTGCAAGCCGATCCTTGATTTAATTAAGGCCTGCGATGATTTTATTCCTTTACCTGTAAGAGACCTCGATAAGCCCTTACTCATGGCAGTAGAGGATGTCTTTAGCATCGAAGGTAGAGGCACAGTAGGCACTGGCAGGATAGAGCGCGGTAAGGTAAAACTTAATGACACCGTTGAGCTCATCGGTTTAAGGCCGGAAGTTAAGTCTACGGTTGTTACCGGAATAGAAATGTTCCGCAAGCTGCTTGATGAAGGCCAGGCCGGAGATAATGTCGGTCTTTTATTAAGAGGCGTCGAAAGAAAAGATATCGAGCGCGGTATGGTTATCGCAGCGCCAAAATCCATTACGCCTCACACCAAGTTTAAAGCCCAGATTTATATCCTTACAAAAGAAGAGGGCGGTAGGCATACACCTTTCTTTAAAGGGTACAGGCCGCAGTTTTATTTCCGTACTACAGACGTAACCGGAAATGTTGCTTTGCCTGCTGGAGTTGAAATGGTTATGCCCGGTGATAACGTGAGCTTGGAAGTAGAGCTTATTATACCTATTGCTATGGAGAAGGAATCACGCTTCGCTATCCGCGAAGGAGGCCATACCGTAGGTGCAGGTGTAGTTACTGAGGTTATAGCCTAAAATATGTCAAACGAACAGAAGATACGCATAAAGTTAAAGGCCTATGATCATCGTCTTTTAGATCAGGCGGTCCTTGAGATTGTAGACACGGTAAAAAGGACCGGCGCTAAAATTGCCGGTCCTGTACCTTTACCTAAAAAACGCGAGATATACACCGTGTTGCGCTCTCCTGTTATAGATAAGAAGTCTAGGGAGCAGTTTGAATTATCCACGCACAAGAGGCTTATTGATATTTTTGAGCCTACTGCAAAAACAATCGATTCGTTAAGAAAGCTTAATCTTCCCGCAGGAGTGGACGTAGAAATAAAATGACAGGTATACTTGGTAAGAAATTAGGGATGACACAGGTTTTTACTGATGAGGGAGCTTTGGTAAGCGTAACCGCTATTGAAGCCGGGCCATGCCCTATATTATCGGTTAAGGAAAAAAGCCTGCAATTAGGTTTTGATAAAGTGAATGAGAAGAAACTCAAAAAGCCGTTGTCAGGTTATTTTAAGAAGCTAAATATTCCCGGCCTTAAATTCGTCAGAGAAGTTTCTAAAGATTCTTCTAAGGAATACAAGGTGGGCGAAGAGATAAAGGTGGATATTTTTGCTCCGGGTGATTTTGTGGATATAACCGGGATTTCAATCGGAAAAGGTTTTCAGGGTGGTATGAAGCGTTGGAACTGGAAAGGCGGACCTAAAACCCACGGTTCTACTTCTCACCGCCGTATAGGTTCCATAGGTTCCACTACTACTCCCGGCAGGGTCTGGAAAGGGCATCATCTTCCCGGGCATATGGGAGCGGTAAGGGTAACAGAGCAGAATTTGAAAGTAATAAAAACTGACGCGGAGAATAATGTTCTTCTGGTTAGGGGCGCTGTGCCGGGACATAAGAATTCATATGTGATTATTAAGAAAGCTAAAAAGAAAGCGGCAAAGGCTAATAAGCCTAGCGCAGCTTCAGATAAGAAGGCAAAGAAATAAAAATGGAGACAATAACCTTACCTATATATAATATGCAGGGCAAGGAAGTAGAAAGCGCGAAGCTTAATCATTCTGTTTTTGACGGAGAGGTTAATAAAGAAGCTATTTACCAGGCAGTTAATGCTTACCGCGCTAATCAGCGTAAGGGCTTAGCCGCGACTAAGACCAGAGGCGAGGTGTCCGGAGGCGGAAAGAAACCCTGGAAGCAGAAAGGGACTGGTAGGGCCCGCGTTGGTTCTACGCGTTCTCCTCTTTGGAGGCATGGCGGTGTAGTGTTTGGCCCGCATCCAAGGGATTTTTCATACAACATACCTGCTAAGATAAGGTTACTCGCGCTTAAATCCAGCCTTAATGCCAAAATAAACGAAAATAACTTTATTATATTAGACGAGCTTAAATTGGATAAACCTAAAACCAGCGAAGCGGTGAAAGTTTTTTCTAACCTGAAACTGTGCGGCAAAAAGGTTAAAAACAAAACGAGCGTTCTTCTTCTTCTGGACAAGATAACCGATCCGCTTAAGATGTCTTTAAGGAATATACCGTTTTTATGCATTAATTCAGCTGCCAATACGAATGTATATGAAGTCTTGGCAAATAACAAAGTAATAATAACGCAAAACGCGTTGACACAGATTACTAACAGGCTTAAAAAATGAAATACTCACAGGATGTAATTAAAGCACTTATTCGTACGGAGAAATCTACGCTCTATGAGCCTCAGGGAAAGTATCTTTTTCTTGTTAATAGCGGCTCTAACAAGATTCAGATAAAGAATGCGGTAGAGAAGATTTATAAGGTTAAAGTTGATAATGTGAATACCCTTATTTCAATGGGTAAACTAAAAAGGGTCCGCCATCAGCTGGGGAGGACCTCGGATATGAAAAAGGCCATGGTAACTTTAAAAAAAGGCCAGAAGATAGAGGTAGCTTAATAAAATGGGACTAAAATATTTCAAGCCTACAACACCGTCAAGAAGGCATATGACGGGTCCGGATTTCAAGGAGATTACCAAGAAGTATCCGGAGAAGTCTTTATTATTGCCTTTAAAGAAAAGCGGCGGGAGGAATTCATACGGAAGGATAACATCGCGTCATCGCGGCGGCGGACATAAAAGGATGTTAAGGGTAATTGATTTTAAGAGAGACTTGTTTGAGACTCCCGGGAAGGTAATCGCGATCGAATATGACCCTAACCGTTCGGCAAGGATAGCTTTAATAGAATATGCTAATAAAGAGAAAAGGTACATACTTGCTCCGGTAGGTTTAAATGTAGGGCAGACAATTGTATCTTCTAATGAAAAAGACGTTGAAATTACGACGGGCAACTGTCTTTTATTGAAGAATATACCGTCAGGTACTTTAATTCACAATATTGAGCTAAGTAAAGGCCAGGGCGGACAGATAGTCCGTTCAGCCGGTTCAAGTGCTCAGGTTATGGCTAAAGAAGGCGAGTTTGCGCACATCAAGCTTCCTTCCGGAGAAGTAAGACTGGTGAGTATTATGTGTCATGCTACCATCGGTCAGGTAGGTAATGTAGACCACGAGGCCCTTTATTTAGGTAAAGCCGGAAGAAATAGATGGCTTGGGGTTAAGCCTCAGTCAAGAGGTTTGGCAATGAATCCGATTGACCATCCTCATGGCGGAGGGGAAGGTAAATCCGGCCAGGGAAATCCGCATCCTGTAACGCCGTGGGGAAAACCTACTAAAGGGTATAAGACAAGAAAGCCGAATAGGTATTCTAACAAGTTTATTGTAAAGAGAAGGAAATAAAATGCCGCGTTCATTAAAAAAAGGTCCTTTTGTTGAAGAAAGACTATTAAAGAAAGTCGAACAGTTACGTAAAACCGGAACCCGCCAGGCAATTAAAACCTGGTCCAGGGGTTCGACAATAATCCCGGATTTTGTCGGGATCACTTTTGCGGTTTATGACGGTAAAAAACATGTGCCCGTGTTTGTAACCGAGAATATGGTGGGGCATAAGCTTGGAGAATTCGCTCCCACGCGTGTTTTCAGGAAACACGGAGGCGTTAAAGCTAAGAAGGCTTTGGAAAAAACTTAAAAGGAAGACATGATCAGTAAAGCTGAAGGAAAATTTTTAAGAATATCTCCTACCAAGGTAAGTCAGGTAATGGACTTAATTCGCGGGAAAGACGCGCGCGAAGCCTTAAGTATTTTGGTTAACCTTAATAAAAGGCCTAAAGAGTATCTTGTTAAAATACTTAAGTCAGCGATTGCTAACGCTAAGGTTAAAGGTTTTGACATCGGCCAGCTCTATTTATCAAAGATCATGTGTAACCCGGGGCCGAGCTGGAAAAGGTATAAAGCAGCTGCTTTCGGAAGAGCGCAGCCGATATTAAAAAGGACTTCACATATAAAAATAGAGTTAGATTTGAAAGAAAAAGATCAGGAGAAGAAATAAATGGGTCAAAAGGTTAGCCCCTTACTTTTAAGGTTGGGTTTTATAAGAAACTGGAATAGCAGATGGTATGCTTCGCGCAAAGATTATCCTAAGTTTATACAGCAGGATTATGCCATAAGGAGATTTATCAAGAAAAGATTTAAGCAGGCTGCGGTTGCAAATATCGTTATCGAAAGGCTTGCTGATAAAGTAAAGATCAGGATACTTAGCGCAAGGCCCGGGATTATAATCGGAAGGCACGGAGCAGACATTGAGCGCTTAAGAGAAGACTTAAATAGCATGATTAAACAGGAAGTTGCAATTGACATCGAAGAGGTTAAGAACCCTGCCTGGGATGCGCAGCTGGTAGCCGAAAATATAGCTTTCCAGCAGGAAAAGCGCGTAGCTTTCCGCAGGGCGGTTAAGAGGGCGATGGAGCAATCTATTAATGCAGGAGCTAAGGGGATAAGAGTTTCCTGTTCTGGTCGTCTTAACGGTGCAGAGATGTCCAGGACAGAGATGTATAAACAAGGGAAAGTTCCGCTGCAGACTTTAAGGGCTGATATAGATTATGGTTTTGCCGAAGCTTTAACAACTTACGGCCTGATAGGTGTAAAGGTATGGATTTATAAAGGTGATATTTTGGGCAAAGAGACTGTGAAGAAAGATGCAGTAGCGCAGGAAGAAAAACCCCAGCTCAGTAAGGAGGCAAAGTAAATGCCTTTAATGCCAAAAAGAGTAAAATATCGCAAACTCCAGAAAGGGCAACGTAGGGGCATTGCTACTTCCGGGGCGGATTTAGCGTTCGGAGAATTTGGATTAAAGACTCTTGATAACGGATGGCTCAAGAATAATCAGATTGAGGCGGTACGTGTTATTATTGCCCGCCAGCTTCATAAAGGCGGAAAACTCTGGATAAGGGTTTTCCCGGATAAGTCAATTACCAAAAAACCTGCGGAAGTGCGTATGGGTAAGGGTAAAGGCGATCTAGACCACTGGGTAGCTGTAGTAAAAAGAGGAAGGATCCTTTTTGAAATAGGAGGAGTTCCTGAAGAATATGCCCGGCAATGCTTCAGGCTGGTGGCTTATAAGTTGCCTTTCAGGACAAAGTTTATAACGCGTATACATAAATAATATGGCTAAAAAAGAGAAAGCAAAGGATTTGTTAAATCTATCAAAGGAAGAGCTTCTGGAAAAGGAGAAAATTTTAAAAGAAGAACTTTTTAAGCTTAACCTTAACCGTTTCTCCGGAAGAGTAGAGAAGCCGCACATGTTTTCATTAATCAAGAGGCAGATATCACGTATAGAAACAATACTTAGCCTTAAGAAAGATAAATAAAATGGGAAAAAGAAAAGAGTTTATTGGTGAAGTTGTAAGCGATAAGATGCAAAAGACCGTTGTGGTAAAAGTTTTGCAGATGAGCAAGCACCCGAAGTATTCGCGCATCATGAAGAAATATAATAAGTTTAAGGCCGATGACCCTAAGGGTATTGCTAAAATTGGCGATACAGTGCGCATTGAAGAGACGCGGCCTATTTCAAAAGATAAGCGTTTTAGGGTATTGGAAGTTGTTAAAAAGGCCTCTGTGCTTCATGAAGTAAAAGAAGAGGAGATAAAATAAATGATTCAGTTACGTTCTATTTTGGATGTGGCGGATAATACAGGAGCAAAAAGGGTGTCGATGATCTGCGTCTTAGGAAAGAAGAACTGCCCGAATGCGCAAATCGGAGATATCATAAATGTTAACGTAAAAGAATCTTCTCCCGGAGCAACTGTTAAAAAAGGAGAAAAGGGCCAGGCTGTGATTGTAAGGACTAGGCAGGCCATTAGAAGAGCGGATGGTTCAGTCTTGAGGTTTGACCGTAACGCTATTGTTTTTATTGATACCCAGCAGAATCCGCGCGGGACAAGAGTTTTTGGGCCGGTTGCAAGAGAATTGAGAGATAAGAATTTCAGTAAAATAATTTCTTTAGCCCCAGAGGTTATCTAAATGTTAAAAATAAAAAAAGGCGATACGGTACAGGTTAAAAAAGGTAAAGATAAAGGTAAAAAAGGAAAAGTTTTGAGTTTTTCGCTTGATGCAAAACGCGCCCTTGTCGAAGGGCTTAATTTAGCCAAAAAACATAAGCGTCAAACCCGGCAGGACCAGAAGGGCGGAATTATTTCAATTGAAATGCCTATTAGTGTTTCTAATCTTGCCCTTGTCTGTAAGAATTGCAACCGTGCAGCCAGAGTAGGCTTTAGCGTGATAAAGGATGGGACTAAATCCAGGGTTTGTAAAGCTTGTAAAGAGGTTATATAAAGATGAATACTAGGTTACTTGAGAGATATCGCAGTGAGATAATTCCTAAGATGATGGAGCAGTTCGGGATTAAGAATAGAATGGCTGTCCCAAGAATTGAGAAAATAGTCGTTAATATGGGCGTTGGGGAAGCTTTGACGGATATAAAAATACTTGAGAAAGCAATGGATGAGATGGGCCTGATAACAGGCCAGAAACCTGTAATGCGCAGGGCAAAAAAAGCTATTGCTAATTTTAAAATCAGGCAGGGTTCTCCTGTCGGATGTAAGGTGACGCTTAGAAGAAAGATGATGTATGAATTTATGGACAGGCTTTTGAATGTCGCTCTGCCGCGTATCCGCGACTTCCGCGGCGTACCCTTGGATTCTTTTGATAAGGCTGGTAATTACACCCTGGGCTTAAACGAGCAGGGAGTTTTCCCGGAGATTGAATATGATAAGCTTACGCGCACCCAGGGCATGGATATAACATTCGTAATAAAAAACGCCCGCTCCATAGAGCAGGCCCGTGCGCTTCTTAAATTGTTCGGAATGCCCTTTAAAACAGATAAGGATTAATTTAATATGGCAAAAAATTCACAGATTGCCCGTTGGAAGAGAAAGCCTAAGTTTTCAGCAAGAAAACATAACCGGTGCGAGATTTGCGGAAGATCAGGCGGTTATTTGCGCAGGTTTAAGCTCTGCCGTTTGTGTTTTCGTGAACTTGTCTGGAAGGGATTAATTCCGGGCGTAAAGAAAGCAAGCTGGTAGAATAATTATTAAAGTTAGGAGAATAAATGTCAAGAACTGACCTTTTAGCTGATGTATTTACGGTGATCCGTAACGCGATAATGATAAAAAAGGATACCGTGGATGTACCGGCATCAAATACCGTAAAGAAGGTTTTAACTATCCTTAAAGACGAAGGATATATCGAGAATCTTAAGATTATTGAAGATAAGAAACAGGGGATAGTCAGGGTTTATCTCAAGTACGTTTCCGGAAAGTCAGCTATCAGAAATATAAAAAGAATATCTAAACCTAGCCTGCGCGTATACGTTAACAGCAAAAAGGTTCCTCTGGTATTAAGGGGAAAGGGATTGTCGGTTATTTCAACTTCAAAGGGCATTATGACTGATAAACTGGCCCGTGAATCCGGGTTGGGCGGTGAAGTCATTGCTTATGTTTGGTAAAATTAACAAAAGGAATAATTAATGTCAAGAATAGGTAAAAAACCAGTAGAAGTCCCTAAAGGCGTAAAGATAGAGGTAAAGGACAATTTTATATTTGTCGAAGGTCCTAAGGGAAAGCTTAGTAGGCCTTTATCTGTGCGCATCACTTTGGATATCAAAGATAACCAGGTACTGGTTAAAAGAGCGACAGATATCAAAACCGATAAGGCATTGCATGGTTTATACCGTGCTTTAATAGTGAATATGTTTAAGGGCGTGACAGAAGGTTATAAAAAGGAGCTTGAGATTATAGGTGTCGGTTTCAAAGCTGCCGTGCAGGGAAATAATCTTGGGCTTAATTTGGGTTTTTCTCACACCGTTAACTTTCCGATTCCGCAAGGGATAAAGATTGAAACACCTAAGCCTACCCAGCTGGTTATAACAGGTATAGATAAGGAATTAATCGGTAAGGTTGCGACAGAAATCCGTGCTATCTATCCACCCGAACCGTATAAAGGCAAGGGCGTGCGTTTCTTAGGAGAATTCGTAAAGAAAAAAGTCGGAAAAGCGCAGGCTACCGGCGGCGGAAAATAAAAACAGGAATTAATTATGAACAAAAAAGAAATTTCCAGGCTTAAAAGGCATAAAAGAATCAAGCTTAAGATGCACGGCACTTCGGAAAAACCGCGTCTTGTGGTAAAGCGCAGTCTTAATAATCTTTCTGTTATGGTTATAGATGATTCCTCCAGTAGAGTGATTTTTTCTCTTTCGACTGCCAATAAAGAATTCAAGCAGAAATTAAAGAATGCGGGTAATGTTAAGGCTTCAGAGCTTTTCGGGCAGTTTTTCTCGGCCAAAGCTAAGGAAAAAGGTTTATCAAAAATAATATTCGATCGGGCCGGTTATCTTTATCATGGCAGGATCAAGACTTTTGCCGATTCTTTAAGAAAAGGCGGGATGGAGTTTTAAACTATGCGTGAACTAAATATTGAACAGCAGGCAGAATTGATCGAGAAGGTAATTTCAATCAACCGCGTAACAAAAGTTACCAAGGGCGGTAAAAAGCTGCATTTTAGCGCATTAGTGGTAGTAGGTGACACTAAGGGCCGTGTCGGTTTTGCTTTGGATAAAGCCAATGAAGTAGCGGATGCTATACGTAAATCACTTACAAAAGCAAAGAAGAGCCTTTTTAAAGTTCCTCTTGACGGCGCTACCATTCCTCATGAAATTATCGGAGAATACGGAGCGGCAAAAGTAATGCTTAAGCCGGCTTCGGAAGGAACGGGAGTTATTGCCGCAGGACCCGTACGCGCGATCTGCGAAGCAGCCGGTATAAAAGATATTCTGACTAAATGTTTGAAATCAAATAACCCTATAAATGTCATCAAAGCAACCGTTGATGGCTTAAAAAACCTTAAAACCTGAAAATGAAAAAGAAAGAAAATAGCAAGAATAATCAAGAAGGAGTTTCAAGAACCGGACTTTTTAATTTAAGCGTTCCTCCGGGTGCGCATAAAAAAAGAAAATACCTTGGAAGGGGCTCAGGTTCCGGACACGGTAAGACTTCTACTCGGGGCAGTAAGGGGCAGACTTCCAGGGCAGGAAGACATTTTTACCTTGGTTTTGAAGGTGGGCAGTCACCGTTGATTCGTAAAATGCCCAAGCGCGGTTTTGTTAATATCTTCAGAAAAGAATATCAGATTGTTTCTTTAAGCAGTATATCTAAGATAAAAGATAACGTAATTAATCCGGAGCTCCTTGAGGCAAAGAAATTAATTAAAGATAAAAAGAAGTTGGTAAAGATTCTGGGAAATACCGAACTGAAATCTCCTGTTTCCGTATTTGCCCACGCATTTTCCAGTCAGGCAGCTGAAAAGATCAGGAAAGCGGGCGGCAAAACCGAAATCATTAATATTAATGCCACTAGTTGATTTTAGCCCTTTAATTAATTCTTTTAAAATCCCGGATTTAAAGAAACGCCTGATAATAACCGGGTTATTAATTGCCGTATACCGTGTAGGGTGCTATATTCCTACACCCGGTATTGACGGAGCCGCTTTAACGGAATTTTTTGCCCGCATAGGGCGTACTCAGGGCGGGACGATCTTTGGCATAATAAATATGTTCTCCGGAGGCGCAATGGAGAAGCTGACTATATTCGCCTTAGGGATCATGCCTTATATCTCCGCATCTATTATTCTCCAGTTGTTGACCGCTGTAATACCCGCGTTAGAGAAAATGGCTAAAGAGGGTAAGGCGGGCCACGAGAAGATAAATCAGTTTACGCGCTATGGGACAGTAGGGCTTGCGATTATTCAATCTTTTTTTATAGCGTTATGGCTTGAAAATCCTGCCCGCTTTGAAGGTTTAAAAATAGTGATGAATCCGGGCCTGGGTTTTAGGATAATCACCGTTCTTACCCTGACAACCGGGACTATATTTATCATGTGGCTGGGAGAGCAAATTCAGGAGCGCGGCATAGGAAACGGAATATCTTTGATAATTACCGCCGGTATAATTTCAAGGATGCCGGCAGCAATGCATCAGCTTTTTGTCCTGATTTCTCCGCTTGACGCTAGCCGCAGGCAGATACAGCCTTTTACATTGATTATTATGTCGGCTTTTCTGGTGGCTGTGGTTTTCTCCGTTATTATGATTACGCAGGGCCAAAGGAAAATACCGGTGCAGTACGCGCGCAGGATTGTGGGCCGGAAGATATACGGAGGACAGTCTACTTATATACCGTTAAAAGTAGATACGGCAGGTGTCATAGCGATTATATTTGCGCAGTCTATTATACTTTTTCCTGCAACTTTGGCATCTTTTATACCTAATCCCGGTTTTCAGAGGCTGGCAAACGGGCTTATAAGGGGTCAGGTAGCTTATACCGTTATTTACGCTCTTTTGATAATTTTCTTCTGTTACTTTTATACCGCTATAGTATTTAACCCTCAGGATCTCTCGGAGAATATGAAAAAATACGGCGGATTTATACCGGGCATACGCCCGGGAGCTCCTACTGCGGAATTCCTGGATTACGTAATGACGCGTATTACTCTGGCCGGAGCAATTTTCATTGCTTTTATTGCTATTTTTCCGGATTTTATTATGGCCTGGTTGAAAGTTCCTTATCTCGTAGCTTCTTTCTTCGGAGGTACTGGTATTTTAATAGTTGTGGGAGTTATGCTTGATACATTAAAGCAGATTGAATCGCATCTATTGACACATCATTATGAGGGTTTTATTAAAGGTAGCCATATGAAGGGTAGAAGATGAACCGCATAATTCTTTTAGGCCCTCCCGGCGCCGGTAAAGGGACGCAGGCAAAATCACTGGCGCATGAACTTAAGATTCCGCATATCTCTACAGGAGATATTTTACGTCAGAATGTTAAAGAGGGGACTCCTCTTGGGAAAGAAGCAAAGGATTATATGGACCGCGGTCTTCTTGTTCCTGATGAATTAATGGCGAGAATGCTTAATAGCCGTTTTGGCCAGGATGATATTTCCGGAGGCTTTATTTTAGACGGATATCCCCGTAACATTGCGCAGGCTAAAACCCTTGAAGAAATATTTAGTTCTAAAAGCTTGGATATTGACTTGGTAATATATCTGGATTCAAGCGAAGAAGTTATAATCCAGAGGCTCTCAGGTAGGCTCGTTTGTTCTAAGTGTGCCGCAAATTACCATGTGACAAATATGCCCCCGAAGGTTAAAGGAATGTGCGATAAGTGCCAGGGTGTGCTTTACCAGAGAACCGACGATAATGTCGATACGATAAAGAAACGTCTGGAAGTCTATAAAAAAGAGGTGGCGCAGCTCATTGAGTATTACAAGCAGCAAAATAAGTTGCATCGTTTATCTGCTGACGGGGATGCGGGTGTTGTACTCAAAGAACTAATTGCTCTTACAAAATAAAAATGATTCCCTTAAAGTCTGAAGAAGACCTTAAGATGCTGAAAGAGTCGGGCAGGATTTTAAGTAAAATACTTAAGATTCTTGAAAAAGAAGTGAAGCCCGGAATTAAAACGCAGGAACTTGATTCCCTGGCCTATAGCCTTATAATAAAAGAAGGTGCTAAGCCCGCATTTAAGGGGTATCAAGGATTTCCCGCTACTCTTTGTGTTTCAATAAACGAAGAAATCGTCCACGGGATCCCCGGAGAAAGGGTAATCAAGGACGGTGACCTAGTAAGCATTGATTTGGGAGTAAATTATTGCGGTTATTTTTCCGACGCCGCAGTAAGCATAGCGGTAGGAATGGTAAGCCCGGAAATATCAAGGCTTATAAATATTTCACGCTTAGCTCTTAGTGAGGGAATTAAAGAAAGCCGTCCGGGAAATTACCTCTCGGATATATCTCATAGAATACAGGAGATAGTAGAGGGTAATGGTTTTTCGGTTGTCAGACAGTTTGTCGGCCATGGCATAGGAGTTGATTTGCATGAAGAGCCGGAAATACCTAACTTCGCAGGGGAGAACACGGGCCCTTTACTTAAAGCCGGAATGGTATTCGCCATTGAACCTATGGTAAATATGGGAAGTTGGGAATCGGAGATACTTTCAAACGGCTGGACAGCGGTAACAAAGGACAGGTTGCCATCGGCGCATTTTGAACATACGGTTGCCATAGCCAAGGACGGTCCTTTAATACTTACTGACTAAATATAAAATATGCCTAAAGAAGATTTAATAGAAACAGAAGGAAGGATTTTAGAGGCTTTGCCTAATGCAATGTTTAAGGTAGAACTGGAGAATGGGCATGTGGTCTTAGCCCATGTTTCGGGGAAGATGCGTATGAATTTTATCAGGATTCTTCCCGGTGATAAAGTTAAGCTGGAGTTATCTCCCTATGATTTAAACAGGGGAAGGATAACTTTCAGGGTTAAATAAAATTAAGGATGGTGTAAAGTGAAAGTTAAAGCTTCGGTAAAGAAAATCTGCGATAAGTGTAAGATTGTAAAAAGGCAGGGAGTGGTAAGGGTCATTTGTTCTAATCTCAAGCATAAACAAAGACAGGGGTAGTTTTAATTAACAATTTGTAAGGCCTGATTAAATACAGGCAGGGAGAGATTAATGCCAAGAATTCTGGGTGTAGATATTCCTAAAGAAAAAAGGATAGATATTTCTTTAACATATCTTTACGGGATAGGAAGGTTTACTTCCAATGAGCTTTTAAAAGAAATTAATATTGATCCTAAGAAACGCGCTAAAGAATTAAGCGAAGAAGAAATAGCGCGTATCACCAATGCCCTTCAGAAGGGTAAGTTGAGGGTTGAGGGAGATTTGCGTAGGGATATATCGCAGAACATTAAAAGACTCATGGATATAGGTTCTTACAGGGGTTCCAGGCATAAAAAAGGGCTTCCGGCAAGGGGCCAGCGTACGCGTACGAACGCCAGGACAAGGAAAGGCCCGCGTAAAGGAAATATGGCGATTGTTAAGAAAGCTGAAGCGACAAAGTAAAGAGGAGAATAATTAATGGCGACAAAAGATAAGGCGAAGAAGAAAAAGATAGCAAGAGGGGTTACCTCCGGGATTGCGCATATTCAGGCTAGTTTTAATAACACTATTATTTCCATAACTGACAAACAGGGTAATGTTCTGGTGTGGTCAGCTCCGGGTATTGTAGGCTATAGCGGTTCTAAAAAGTCTACTCCTTTTGCCGCTCAGGTGGCTGCTACCGATGCCGCAAAAAAAGCCAAAGATATCGGCCTTAAAGAGGTGGAGGTGCGTGTTAAGGGTCCGGGTTTCGGTAGAGAATCTGCTATCAGGGCTCTTCAAGCAGCAGGCTTGGTAATAACTTTAATTAAGGATGTGACTCCTATTCCGCATAATGGATGTCGTCCAAAGAAGAAAAGGAGAGTGTAATTTATGGCGCGTTATATTGATGCGGTTTGTAGGTTATGCAGAAGACAGGGAGAGAAGTTATTCTTAAAAGGTGGAAAGTGTACTACTGAAAAATGCCCTGCCGCTAAAAGAGCTTATGCTCCCGGCCAGCACGGAGAAGGCAAGGGTAAGCGTCAAAAGCTTTCTAATTATGGGCTTCAGTTAAGAGAAAAGCAAAAGGTTAAAAGAACTTACGGAGTTTTAGAGAAACAGTTCCGTAAATATTTTAAGGTTGCTTCGAGGTCAAAAGGCGTAACCGGTAAAGTGCTTTTGCAGTTGCTCGAAAGAAGGCTTGATAATGCTATTTTTCGTATGGGCTTAGGAGTCTCTAGGTCCCAGGCGAGGCAGGTAGTAAGGCACAATTTTGTATTTGTTAACTCAAAAAGAGTTAATATTCCTTCTTTTCTTGTAAATACCGGTGATTTAATAGAAGTAAAGGCAAAGGATAAAGCACTCGGTAAGATTAAGGAGAATTTAGAGCTTTCTAAGGACAGGACTGTCCCCTCTTGGCTCGAATTTAATGCTTCAGGTTTGTCTGCTAAGGTTTTAAGGCTTCCTGAAAAAGAAGACATACAACAGAATATTCAGGAACAGCTTATCGTCGAGTTGTATTCCAAGTAATATTTATAAGCTTATTAAGGAGGAAATAGATGGGTATAAAATGGAGAGATTTTCAGCTACCGAAAAGATTAGAGTGTGATGAGTCAACCTATACTGCTACCTACGGAAAGTTTTCTGCTGCTCCTTTTGAGCGCGGTTACGGTGTAACTCTTGGTAATTCATTAAGAAGGGTTCTGCTTTCTTCTATAGAAGGCAGTGCGGTAACCAGCGTTAAGATAGCAGGTGTTTCCCATGAATTCTCAGCTATTCCCGGATTGCTTGAGGACGTTCCAGAGCTTATTTTAAATATAAAAAGCCTGGTATTAAATTCCCACTCAAAGATTCCTAAAACCATCTACATTAAGGCAAGCTCTAAGGGTGAGATAAGGGCAAAGGATATTGAAACAGACGAAACGGTTGAAATAATTAATCCGGATCTTTATATTGCAACTCTAACCAAGGATACTAAGCTGAATATAGAAATGGAAGTTTCTCGCGGCAGGGGTTATCTTTCGGCAGAGCAGGAGAAGAAGGAAGAAAAGGTTATCGGGGTAATACCGGTAGACGCTTCTTTTACTCCTATAAAAAAGGTAAACTTCTTTGTAGAGAATACGCGAGTAGGGCAAAGGACGGACTATGATAAGCTTATCTTGGAGATCTTTACTAATGGGGCTATCAGTCCGAAGGACGCCTTACTTTACGCTTCGAATATCTTCCAGAGGCATTTGGATATATTTGTAAACTTCGGCCAGTTACCGGAAGATATCGCGGAAGACGAACCAGAGATGACAAAGGAAGAAGTGGCACTTTATGAAAAACTAAGGCTTCCTATCCAGGAACTTGAGTTGTCGGTGCGTAGCTCAAATTGTTTAAGAGAGGCAGGGATAAAGGTTATTGCCGACCTTGTCAAGAGGAGCGAAGATGAAATGTTGGGATTTAAGAACTTTGGAAAGAAATCTCTTACCGAAATAAAAGAATTACTTTTAGGTATGGGGTTAACATTAGGGATGCAGGTAGATAATAAAAAACTAAAAAAGGCTTAAAACATGAGACACAAGAACAAGAAGCTACAATTAAGCAGGTTTACAAGCTGGCATAAAGCTACCTTAAATAGTTTGGCCAGGAACATAGTTATTCACCAGAGCATTAGGACAACTCTTTCCAGGGCGAAGGCCGTAAGGCCTTTAGTTGAAAAGCTTATTTCATTAGCGAAAGCTAATACATTAAGCGCCAGGCGCCAGGCTTTTGAAATTCTTGGCGATCATCTTTTGGTCTCCAGGCTTTTTAAGGAAACCGGGCCTCTTTTTGAGAAAAGAAAGAGTGGTTTTACTAGAATAATAAGTTTGGCTAAGCGGCGCGGTGATAATGCCAGTCTGGTTGTTTTTGAACTTACGGAGAAAAAGATAAAAGAAAAGAAAAAGAAAGTTAAGGCTAAGGATATACACCCTCATGAACATGAGGTAAAAGAGGAAGTTGCGCAGCCAGCCGAGAAGCCCGAGGTTGAGAGAAAAATAGAAAAAGAAAAGAAGCCAAATAAGAAGTTCTTAGGCGGCATAAGGAACATTTTTAAGAAGGAAAGGGATTCACTATAACCAAAATTCATTATTCGATATACACCTATGCGTATAGATACCCGTTTGGCGCTGCGTTTAAAAAAAGTAAAACCTTCCTCTACACTTGCTATTACTTCAAAAGCCAAGAAACTTAAATCCGAAGGCTTTGATATCGTAAACCTTGCCGCCGGAGAACCTGATTTCGATACTCCGGATTTTGTCAAAGAAGCCGCTATCGAGGCGATAAGGTCAGGTTTTACCAAATATACCCCGACTACCGGTATTCCAGAGCTAAAAAAGTCAATATCCGAGAAACTAAGCAAAGAGAATTCTTTAAATTATGCGCCGGAGCAGATAGTGGTATCCTGCGGGGCAAAGCATAGTATTTTTAACGCTCTTTTCGCGTTGGTTAATCCTGAAGACGAGGTTTTGATTCCTTCTCCTTACTGGGTTAGCTATCCGGAGATGGTATATTTGTGCATGGGTGTTCCGAAATTCATCAAAACCCTTCCCGAGAATAACTTTAAAATAACGGCTGAGTCGTTAAAGAAACAGCTTAGCGATAAGACAAAAGTGTTGATATTAAACAGTCCTTCAAATCCTACGGGTTGTGTTTATTCGCAGAGCGAGTTAAAGGAAATCGCAGAAATATGTGTAAAGAATAAGATATACGTTATAAGCGACGAGATCTATGAGAAATTGATCTATGATGGCTTAAAGCATTTTTCTATCGCCGGATTCGGAAAAGAGATATACGATTTAACCGTTACCGTGAACGGTTTATCTAAGAGCCATTCCATGACAGGCTGGAGAATAGGGTATCTGGCTGCCTCCGCTGATATTACGGAAGCAGTATCTAGATTTCAGGACCACTCGACATCTAACCCCAATTCTATCGCCCAGAAGGCAGCGGTCGCCGCCTTAACAGGTAGCAGCGCTTTCTTTGAAAAGATTGCCAAGGATTTTGAAGAAAGAAGGGATTATTGCATGGAGAGGTTTAAGAAGATGAAGCATATTAAGCCCGTTAATCCAGGCGGGGCATTTTATATATTCTCGGATATCGGTAAAACCGGACTAAAATCGGGAGATTTTGCCGGTAGAATACTCGAGGAGAAGTATGTCAGCCTTATACCCGGGGAGGGTTTTGGTATGGATACATATATAAGAATAAGTTTTGCAACTAGCATGGAACAATTAAAGAAGGGCATGGACAGGATCGAGCAATTTTTAGAAGAAATAGCTTAGAAGCCGAAAGTATGTAAATAAAAATAATGGGAAAGACAATCGCTGAAAAAATTTTAAGTGCTCATGCCGGCAAAGATGTGTATGCCGGCGATTTTGCTGTTTGTGGGGTAGATTTTACTTTTGGTCAGGATGGGACAAGCTCCATCATCATTGATAGAGTAAGGGAGATGGGTCTTAAAGGTTTTAAAACAAAGTTTTGTATGGTGATAGATCATAGCGCGCCTTCTCCTAGCGAAGGAGTTTCAAAAGTTCATAAGAAGATGCGTGATTTTGCGAGGGATTTTGATGCGAAAATATTCGATATCGGCTGCGGAGTATGCCATCAGGTTATTCCGGAATCCGGAGAAGTTCTACCCGGGAGTCTTGTTCTTGGCGCGGATTCCCATACCTGTACTTATGGAGCTCTCGGTGCTTTTTCCACTGGCGTAGGCTCTACCGATCTCTCTATCGCTCTGGCTACCGGAAAGAATTGGTTTAAGGTACCTGAAACAATAAAGATAGTGTTTAACGGAAAGCTTCCTAAGGGTGTGTTTGCCAAAGATCTTGCTTTATTTATTATCACAGCTGTTAAGTCGGACGGTGCAACTTATAAGGCCCTTGAATTTTACGGTCCGGTAATAGATAGTATGGATATGGACGCAAGATTTACCATAGCAAACATGGTTGTTGAGATGGGGGCTAAAGCCGGGTTTATGCCTGTAGACAGGATTACTCACGAATGGTTTAGAAAAAGGGGTGTATTACTGAAAGATAGGCATAATATTAAAGCGGATAAAGATGCCGTATATGAGAAGGTTATGGAATTTAATGTTTCTAAATTAGAGCCGCAGGTTTCTCTACCCCATAGCGTAGATAGCGCAAAGCCGGTTGATGCGATAGGCAAGGTTGAAATAAACGAGGCATTTCTAGGCACCTGCACAAATGGACGCTTGCAGGATTTGAAGATTGCTGCTAAAATATTAAGAAACAGAAAAGTATTTCCGGGTGTGAGGTTTATTATCGCACCCAGCTCCAGGCCGATACTGCTGGAAGCTTTAAGAACAAAACTGATAGATGTCTTTGTAAAGGCAGGATGTGTAGTGGTTGCTCCCGGTTGCGGTCCTTGTGTAGGTACCCATAACGGAGTGCCTGCCGATAAGGAAATTGTTATATCCAGCGCTAACAGAAACTTTAAGGGGAGGATGGGCAATCCGAATGCTTTTATATACCTGGCTTCTCCGGCTACGGTTGCTGCCTCAGCAGTCAAGGGCAAGATTGCTGACCCAAGGAGTTTCTTGTAAAATTTAAGGAGGATCTTTATGGAGATACGTGACCTGCTTGTTAAGTGTATAGAAAGAGGCGCTTCGGATCTGCACATTACCGAGAAAGAACCTCCTATATTAAGGCTTGACGGCAAGCTTTCGCGTATTGACGCTGAAGCATTAAACAGGGATTATATTAAGAAATTAATTTATGCTATCCTTAATAATACACAGAAAGAAATGCTTGAGAAAAACTTGGAATTGGATTTTTCTCTCGCTTTGCCGGGTCTGGACAGGTTCCGTGTTAATGTACACATACAAAAAGGTTCGGTTGAGGCGGCGTTCAGAAGAGTCCCGCTGGAGATTCCTACTATTCAAAGCTTGGGGCTTCCTCCTATAATCCCCGAGCTTGCGCGTAGGCCTAATGGTTTGGTTTTGGTGACAGGCCCGACGGGGATGGGAAAGACTACCACCTTGGCTACCATGATTAATTTGATTAATCATGAGAAAGAATCTTTAATTCTTTGCATAGAAGACCCTATAGAGTTTATTTATAGCAATAAAAAAAGTATCATAAAGCAGAGGGAAGTTTATTCGGATACGCATTCTTTTGCGGATGCTTTAAGGCATGCCTTAAGGCAGGACCCGAATGTTATTGTCGTCGGAGAAATGCGTGATCTGGAAACAATTTCAACTGCTTTAACTGCTGCGGAGACAGGACATCTTGTTTTAGCTACTCTCCATACTCCTGATGCTCCTCAAACCGTTGAAAGAATTATAGATGTTTTCCCACCGCACCAGCAGCAGCAGGTAAAGCTTCAGCTTGCAGACTGTTTACAGGGTGTTGTCTCTCAGCTTCTCCTCCCGCATGCTTCAGGAAAAGGGAGGGTGCTTGCTACAGAGGTTATGATCGCCACGGCAGGTATAAGAAATCTTATACGCGAACAGGAGATTGAACAAATTCCTACCCTGATGCAGACAGGCTCCCAATATGGGATGCGCACCATGGATAAGTCTCTTAAAGAGTTAACCCAACAGGGATTAATAAGCCTGGATGTCGCATTATCCAAAGTAAAGAACCCAGAAGAGTTTAAACAATTATGAAGTTACAAGGAAAATCTATTAAATTAGGGGATAGCATTAATACGGATTTTATTATATCCGGAAGGTATAAGTTCGCAATTACGGATATGAAGGAGTTGGCAAAGCATATAATGGAGGATATTGACCCTAATTTTCATTCCAAGATAACGCCTGGCAAGTCCGTAATAGTAGCGGGAAGAAATTTCGGCCTGGGTTCTTCGCGCGAACAAGCTCCGCTAGTGATTAAAGAAGCAGGAATAGTGGCTGTTTTAGCAAAAAGTTTCGCCAGAATATTCTATCGGAATGCTTTCAATGTAGGATTATGTTTAATCGAAACAGATACCGATAAGATAGATGAAAACGACTTATTGGATATTGATCTTGATAAGGGTGCTGTTTTTAATGTTACAAAGTCTTTGAGCCTTCAGACGAAGCCTTTCCCTAAGTTTATGCAGCAGTTACTTAAGGAAGGCGGAATAATAAAATATTATAATAAATACGGAGAATTAAAGATTTAATATGGAACATCGGGTTACTTTAATAAACGGTGACGGGATCGGTCCAGAAGTTGCGCTCGCGGCAAGAAGGTGCATTGATGCTACCGGTGTTAAGATCCAGTGGGAAGAAGTTCTAGCCGGCTCTGATGCTTTAAGTACTACCGGCGAACTCCTGCCTCAAAGCGCAATAGATTCCATAAAAAAGAATAAGGTAGCTTTGAAAGGCCCGATAATTACTCCGATTGGCGAAGGCTTCAGGTCGGTAAATGTCGCCATAAGGCATGCTTTGGATCTTTATGCCTGCGTGAGGCCTGCTAAGACCTACGCCGGGGTTAGAAGTAATTATAAAGATATAGATCTGGTAATTATCCGTGAGAATAGCGAAGATCTTTATGCGGGAATAGAATTTGAAGAAGGCCTGCCTGCGACTTTGGATCTTATCAATAAAATCCAAGCCTTAAGCAAAAAGAATATAAGAGTCGATTCAGGCGTTTCGATTAAGCCGATATCGAAGTTTGCGTCTTCAAGAATTGTAAGGTTTGCTTTTGAGTATGCTATTAAGCATAACCGTAAAAAAGTTACGGCAGTGCACAAAGCGAATATAATGAAGTTTACCGACGGACTGTTTTTAAGGTGTGCCAGAGAGGTGGCAAAAGAATACGAAGGAAGGATTAAGTTTGAAGAAGCGATAGTTGATAATATGAGCATGCAATTAGTCCAGAAGCCGCACAATTATGATGTTCTTGTTTTGCCTAATCTTTACGGAGATATAATTTCAGATTTGTGTGCGGGCTTAATCGGTGGCCTGGGGATTGCCCCGGGAGCTAATATAGGTAACGGAATTGCCGTTTTTGAAGCTGTCCACGGCTCTGCTCCTAAATATAAAGGCCTTAACAGGGTCAATCCGACTGCCATGATACTTTCAGGTGTTTTAATGTTGGACTATCTTAACGAGAAGAAAGCCGCCCTGGCTTTAGAAAATGCCGTAACAAATGTCATACTTGAAGGCGCCTGCGTAACTTATGATTTCAAGAAGAGCCCCGAAGATCCGTCTGCAGTAGGTACCCAGCAAATGGCTGATGCCATAATTAAAAAGCTATGAAAATATCGATTTTCGGAGCCGGTAACGTCGGTAGCTTAGCTGCTATGCATCTTGCGCAGGATTGCTTAGGCGATATTATCATGATTGATGTAGCAGAGGGGCTGGCTAAAGGAAAAGCGTTGGATTTAGAAGATGCAAGGTTTCTTTTAAAGTCCAATTATAACATAGAGGGTACTTCTGATTTTACTAAGATAAAAGGTTCCGACGTAGTGGTAATAACCGCAGGCCTTGCGCGCAGGCCCGGAATGACCAGGGAGGAGCTGCTGTTAAAGAATTCGGATATATTAAAAGAACTTGCAGCGCATATAAGAAATTTAGCTCCGAGTTCTGTTGTAGTAGTTGTAACAAATCCCCTTGATTTGATGACTTATCTTGTTTTAAAGGAGACAGGTTTTAAAAAAGAGAAAGTTCTAGGTATGGGAATCAGCCTGGATGCCTCGAGGTTCGCCAATATTATTTCCCATGAGTTAGGCGTTTCGGTTAACGATATCGATGCTCTGGTGATAGGCTCTCACGGGGAAGCCATGCTTCCGTTGCCGGGGAAGACAAAGATTAAGGGAAAACCGTTAAGTTCAATTGTGGATAAAAATAAAGTTGATTCTATCTCCAAGATGACAATAAACAGGGGAGCGCAGATTGTAGCAGCCTTAGGTACCGGAAGCGCGTTTTTTGCTCCTTCTGTGGCAATTGTAAAGATAGTCAGAGCTATTGTTCTTGATGAACGGAAAGTTTTAGGGGCCTGTGCTTATCTTGACGGAGAGTACGGGATAAAAGATGTTTGTATCGGAGTGCCCTGTGTCCTCGGAAAAAACGGTATTGAGGATATTGTAGAGTTGGATTTAACCCCGGAAGAATCAGATTCTTTTAAAAAATCCGCAGCTTCAATAAAAGAGCTTATTAAAAGCCTTCCTTTATAATGTTTGATTTAGCAATAATAGGGGCCGGTTGGGCCGGCTATAATGCCGCTATAAGAGCTAAAGATCTTAATCTTAAGGTCGCCCTTATTGAAAAGTCTTTTATCGGAGGCACCTGCCTGAACAAAGGCTGTATACCTACCAAGTCGTTAATTCAATCAGCTAGAGTGTTCTCCCTTGTCAAAAAATCATCGTTATTTGGAATTAAGAATTCCGCTCCGGAGATGGATTTCCTGAAAGCGCAGGAGAGAAAAGATAAAATCAT
>CAZSQC010000008.1:0-11653 GCA_964608955.1 uncultured Planctomycetales bacterium
ATATAGAGTTAACTTTTTCTGGATAGTCCCTTCCATGTATTATGCTTTATTACAGCTTAAGGAATTTGAGACCTTTAATTTATCATCGTTGCGTTGGATAGTTACTTTCGGTGCGTCTAATTCTCCGGATGCTTTACGCAGATTCCATCAATTTTGCCCGGGGGCTTATCTTTTAAACGGTTGGGGTATGACCGAAACAAATGCCCCTACGACAGTTCTCCCTATGGGCTCAAGTAAGATAGAGAGCGTTGGCAGGCCCGTGCCGTGGATAGAAGTAAAAATATTCAACGAAGAAGAGAAAGAGGTTCAAGTAGGTAAGATAGGCGAGATAGTTGTTAAAAGTTGGGTAGTAACGGATGGTTATTATCGCGATAAAGAGTTAACCGGCGAAGCTCTGCGTGACGGGTGGTTCCATACCGGGGACTTGGGAAAGTTTGATTCAGAAGGTGATTTATATATAGTAGGCAGGAAGAAAGAGATGATAAAAGTCGGAGGCGAGATTGTATTTGAGCCTGAAGTAGAGAGCGCGATACAAAAGCATCCGAGCGTAGCCGAGGCTGCGGTAATAGGGGTTTCAGACCAGCTAAGAGGAGAGGTTCCTAAAGCCTTCGTAGTGCTAAAAGAAGGAATGTCCTTGTCTCCCGAGGATTTGCGTTATTTCTTAAGGGAACATCTTGCGCATTTTAAGATTCCGCACTATTTTGAATTCAAGGAAGCGCTTGATAAGAACCGCACCGGAAAAATTGATAAGGAAAGGTTAAGAAGTAAATAAGCCGTGCAAGATATAAAAGATTTTGATTTAAGCGAGTTAGAAGATAAATTTGAGTCCTTAGGTGTAAAACCTTTTCATGCCCGTCAGATTTACTCCTGGATGTATAAGAGGGGTGTCTTTGATTTTAACTATATGAGCGATATACCCCGGGAGTTAAAAGAAAAACTTTCCCGCGGGTTTTATATTCTTAGCCTGCGCCTCTTGAAAGACTTTAAGTCTAAAGACGGAACTATCAAATTACTTTTGGGGCTTAAAGATAGAAACTGCATTGAGGCAGTTGCTATTCCCGGGGGAGAGAGGGTTACCGGATGCATATCTTCTCAGGTTGGGTGTAAATACGGGTGTTCTTTCTGCGCCAGCGGTAAGTTGGGTTTTAAGCGCGATCTTTCAGTCGGAGAGATCATTGAAGAGGTAATTTATCTTAAAGACCGTATTTTGGAAAACAGGCTTACTCATCTGGTATTTATGGGTACTGGCGAGCCTTTAGATAATTACGACAATGTTATAAAGGCGATCAGGATACTTAATTCCCCGCAGGGTTTCAATATTGGCTCGCGCAGAATAACTATATCTACCAGCGGTATAATCCCCGGCATAAAAAGATTGATTTCAGAGGGGATGCAGGTAGAACTTTCTGTTTCTCTGCATGCAGCTACCGAAGAATTAAGAAGCAGGATTATGCCGGTGAATAAACAATATCCCTTAAAAGAACTTATTGAGTGCTGTAAAGAGTACAGCATGAAAACAAAAAGGCAGGTTACATTCGAATATATTATGTTAAAAGGAATTAATTCATCCCTGCGGGAAGCTGAAAATCTTTGCGCCTTGCTTAAGGGTTTCAAATTATCGAAAGTTAACCTTATCCCGTCAAACTGTATAGAGGGCTTAGATTTTGAGCCTTCCGATAGAAAGAGTATAAATTTATTTAAAGAATATTTAATAAAAAAAATGGTGCATGTCACGGTACGCCGGGAAAGGGGCTCCGATATAAATGCCGCTTGCGGCCAGCTGAGGCTAAACTATGTTAAAAACTAAAGTAATCTTAATTTCAATTATTTTTCTTGTGGCGGGAATACTGTTTTTTACCGGTAGAACTGAGATAAAAAACACAGATTCTAAAGGAGAGAATATTATTTGTTTCGGAGATAGCCTTACATTCGGCTATGGGGTAAAGCCGCAGGAAGATTACCCGAGCATCCTTAAGAAAATGGTGCAGATGCCGGTTATTAACGCAGGAGTAGACGGAGATACGTCTTTCGATGCTCTAAAACGGATTAAAAAAGATGTTTTGGATAATAGGCCTTTTCTGGTTTTAATTGAATTCTGCGGGAATGATTTTCTAAAAGGCGTACCTGAAGATAAGACCGTAGAAAATATCAGAGAGATCATTTTGCAGGTGCAGCAAGCTAGAGCGATAGCGGTGATTGTGGACATCAGCGCAGGGATGTTCTTAAAAAATTACCGTTATCGGCTCTCTAAACTCGCTAAAGAAACAGGGGCGGTATTTGTCCCGGGTGTTTTAAGCGGAATAATAACCAATCCTTGCATGAAGAGCGACTTTTTACATCCGAACAGCCAGGGTTATGTGATAATTGCCGAAAGAGTTTACCGCAGAATAAAACCCTACCTTAAATAATCTTACCTTAATGTCTTGCGCTGGTCTTTTACGTAATTACTGCGTTGCAGGCTTTTAGCGTAGGATTTTAACTCTGCTCCGATTTCTCCTATCTGTGCAACGTGGGTTACTTTGCGGTGTTCATTGGTTACTACCCCTATGGATATGGAAAGGAGGGGGGTCCTTTGTTCTATACCTTTGCGGTCTTTTGCCACAATGTATCCGTTTTTGCGGTCCTTTTCATTATAGAACGTCGGTGCCATTTCTTCGAAATTTGTAATAATCTTCTGGCAGAGAAGGTCAGTTTTATCGATACTGGTTACTATAACAAAGTCGTCTCCTCCAATATGACCGATAAAGTCATCCGGATTTCCGAATTCTTTTGTGACGCGGATTAGCAGGCGAGCGGTTTCGCGGATTACCTCGTCTCCGTGTTCAAAGCCGTATTTATCATTATAAGATTTAAATTTATCCAGATCCAGGTAACATACTGCAAAAAATGATTTAATTTCCAGCCTACGCGAAAGCTCTTTAAGTATTGATACATTGCCGGGCAGGCGGGTTAATGGATTTGCTTCCAGATCACGTTCGGTGTGCCTTAGTATCATGCGAATGCGCGCCATCAGCTCTTTAGGCTCAAAGGGTTTTACTACATAATCATCTGCTCCCGCGTCTATCCCGTCGACTTTATCGCTGATATCCCCTTTGCCGGTTACCATTATTATGGGAAGGTGCCTTAAAAGAAGGTCTTTCTTTATCCTCCTGCAAACTTCGCGCCCGTCAATTTTAGGTATTTTGTAATCAAGCAATATTAAATCAGGTTGATTGCTTTGTATTGTTTTTATAGCTTCTTCTCCGTCGGAGGCTTCAAGTATTTCATAGTTTTCTTCCGAAAGGGTAAGTTTAAGAACATCCCGTATATCAGGGTCATCATCAACAATTAGTATTTTTATCGCCATATGGTTATCCTTTTTGCAGAGTAAAACTGAAAGTTGAACCCGTGCCCATAACGCTTTTTACCCAAATTTTTCCATTATGCGCTTCTATGATACGCTTAACCAACGAAAGTCCGAGGCCCGTTCCTTTAACTCCTTCGTTTATGGTGTTATCCACCCGGTAGAATTCCTCGAATATTGCCTCCTGCGCTTCCGGTGGTATGCCGCATCCCGTATCAATCACGTCGATCCGTACCATTTTCTCGTCATGTTTTTGGCTGCGTATAGTTATGCTTCCTTGTGCCGGAGTGAATTTCATGGCGTTTCCTATCAGGTTGATGAAAACGCGCTCTATCTGTCCGGAGTCCATTAAGACCGTATCGTTAGCCGAATCGATGTTGATATTAAATTCTATTTTACGTTCTTTTAACTGTACCGAAAGTAATTCTTCGACTTTCCGCACCGAAGCAAGGAGGCTTTTTGATTCTAAATTCATCGGGATTCTCCCCGATTCGATACGCGCTATATCCAAAAGTTCATTTACTATATGGCTTAACTCGTCGCTGTGCCGGTTTATTCTATCCAACCTTTCTTTGGCTTCTTTGGGGATTTCCCCCAACTTACCGGTCAAGAGAATTGCCGCGTATCCTTTGATAGAAGTAAGCGGAGTACGTAACTCATGCGAAACGCTGCTTACGAAATCGGTTTTCCTTTTACTCATTTTCTTTACTTCTTCAAGAGCAGCAGTTAGTTCCTGAGTCCGTTGAGCTACTTTTTTCTCAAGTTCCTGCTGCGCGCGCCAAGTTTTTTCGAAAAGGCTGGCATTTTCAATAGCCTGGCCTAATTCATTGGAAAGAATTTCTATTAATTCCTCGTCTCCGGCGGTGATTATACTGTCAGTTCCAAGTGAGCCTACAAAGATAAAGCCGCGCGTATCCTGTTTAGATAGTATGGGAGAGAAAATAAAAGAATCTGACTTAAATATGCCGTAAAGGCTTTTGCTGTCTAGGGCTTTTCCCGCGCTTTTTATCGAAGAAAATGTTTTTGATTCTGCAATTAGTTTCAGGAAGGCATCTTTGTTTCCGTTTACGTATGAGCATGTAGTATTTAATTCATCATCGCGGTATCCCAGTGCATTCTTAAGAACGAATTCATTATTTGCGGTATCCCACATAAAAAACAGCGCTTTTTCAAAACCAAGCTTATTTAAGTATTCGGGCTCGATTTTCCTGAATATCTGATTTTCTTCCATAGTTGTGCTGATGCTATGGGAAATTCCTTGCAGGGCATAAAGTCCGTAAATTTTCTTATCAAGCTCCTCTTGTATCCTGCTTAATTCCATATCGGTACGTACGATAATCTTAGCCTGTTCGTCCATGCTATCCAGTGATTTCTTAAGCTCGGCCCTCTCCTTAATTAGTTGAGCATTTTGTTGTATCTTTACAAGGAGGAGGGCAGTCAAAGCCGTGATTATGAACGTTAATATAAGGATGAATAGAAAAGTAAAGTCAATCATATTTAACCGCTTAAAGCAAGTACTGTTACGGAGTTATTATGGAAATAAGTTTTCCCCAGAAATCCTTCTCTGTTTAAGGGCGCCTGTTGCGCGTTGGTGCATAATGCTAATATCGGTGTTCTTTCTCCGAACACTCTTTTTACCTCTGTTTCCAGAAGCTTCTCTTCTTGCCCCAATAATCTGGATATTGAGACGGAATTAAATACTATTACCAGCTTTGGTTCAACGCCTCCTAAACTATTCTTTGCCTGACGGGCCGCATCCTTAATAGATTCAAGAGCGCTTTCTTTAGAGGCGATCATTAACCTTACTCGGCTTCCTTGCGGTATATTGCCGTTAAAGACCAGCGAACCGTCGTCTTCAATCGATAGTATGCTTCTTAATAAGTATTCTTTTTCTTCCGGAGCTTCAATCCCTAGGGGATAAAAAGCCGAAATACGCGGAGTTTCTTTTTTTAAAGTTGCGATGTCTTTCGCAAAATACTCCTGGTAAAAGCGCAGTGCTTTATTATTATCTATGCTTAACACGATATTATTTACGGAGTTTGTTATTACCCTCGGTTTCCCGATAGGTTTCCAGCCATGCTTTATGCCTAATCCGAAATTAAGCTTACCTCCGAACAGAACCCCGCACGCGGCATTACCAACCGTTGAATCCAGAAAGTAAACGTTTGTTTTAGAGTTATCTTTATATACGAACGCGCCTATGATCGGAAAAGCCCTTCCGACTCTTTCTTGCAGTCCGAGTGTAACACTCTGCGCATCCGGAGTATAAGCATCGGAGAATATAATACTAAGGTTTCTGCGTATGCCCTTGCAGCCGTAGAGAAGATCTTCTCCTAGTTTTTCTCCGAGGGCAAAGGCGTTGTTTTTGTTTATGTCCTTAACACAAGCCGTATTAAAATATATCTGATCCGAGAAACTGAAAAGAACAATCGCGATTCTTTTATCGGATAGCCCTGTTTTGGATATTATGGATTCGGCGCTGATACCAAGCAAAGGCGTATCCGCGATTACTTCTTTGCAGGCCTTTAGCACCAAAGCACTCTCTAAGCTTGCTTCGCTGAATATTAGCCCCAGGCTAATCGTATCTCTGCCCAGGTTAGAAAAAGCTTTACTGACCGCTTCTTTTACTGCTTTTAAAGGTTCTGTGCTATTGCTTAAGCCTAATCCTAGCTGCATGGTGATTATTATATAACAGTTAATACTCTTAAGGCAATAAAATTATTGACTAAATAAGCTTATGTAGTAGAATAAGTTAAAACTTTTTTTGGCCTCATCGTCTAGCCCGGTCTAGGACGAATGGTTCTCAGCCATTAAACACGGGTTCAAATCCCGTTGAGGCTAATAATTAATATTTCTCTTGCAATTTTTTTTAGTTTGTGATAAAAATTGTATAAAGAGGAGGGTTTAATGCAAGAACATCTTGGCTTTTTAAAGGTATCCAGCGCGGTGGTAAAGATTGCTGCCTGGATTTTTTTATTGCTGGGGCTTCTGGGGGGCTTGTCTGTTATATTAGGTAAGGTTCCGGGGAACCCTCCGTGGATGGGAGTATTTATCCTGGTGATTTATGTTTTTCTTTTCTTTTTTCTTTATCTTATCGCAAAGATTTCTGACCTTTTGGTCAAGATTATTAATGAAATAAAAAAGTAAGGAACAGGGGGCGTAAATGAGGAGATTCTTAGGTTTTTTTCTGATTTTGGGTTTTTTGATTCCGGCTCTTTCCGGATGCGATTTAATAAATAATTTTATGGGTCCGAAAAAGAGCTCCGGAATTCAAAAGTCACCTTCATTTAAAGTGAGAGGTACAATTATCGGTAAAGTAGGTAATATACCGCTTACCCTCGAGGAGTTAAACCAGGATGTGGCAAGCTTTAATGAAATAGTCCCGGCGGACCAGCCTGAAAAGAAGATAACCACACGTGAACAGAAAATAGATTATGCCAGAAACCAGATGGCCAAGAGGGCCTTGCTTTATCAAGAGGCACTGAACAGAGGGTTGGATAAAGACGATGAGATAACTTCTGCCCTTGAAAGAACAAAGATGGAGCTTTGCGTTATTAAATTATTAAAGGATGAGACGGAGAAGACAGATGTTACTCCTAAAGAAGTAGAAGATGCTTACAATACTTATAAAGATCAGCTTAAAGAACCCGAAGAGAGAAATATCCGCGAGATAGTTGTTACATCTGAACAAGCGGCCAAGGATATTCTGGTGCAGCTTCTTCAGGGCGGTGATTTCGCCACGCTTGCCAAAGAGAGATCAAGGTCTTCAAGCGCCAAGGATGGCGGAGACCTTGGTTTTATAAGTAAGGGTAAGAAATTCGCGCAATTTGATGCAGTTGCTTTTTCAGACACTCTTGAGGTAGGCAAGACCAGTAATATATTTAAAGGCCCGGACGGGTACTATATATTAAAACTAGAGGCTAAAAAAGGAGGAAAACAGAGGTCGCTTTCAGAGGTCTATGATGACGTAAAAAGGCTTTTGTTGTTCCTAAAGAGAGAGCAGAAGATCGACGATCTTCTAAATAAGCTTTCTAAAACCAACAAGGTTGAAATTAACGAAGGGGAGATAAGATAGTGCAAAAACAAAAACTGGTCTTTTTAATTGTTGGCATTGTAGCAGGGTTAATCGCTGTTTGGATGCTTAAGTCTTATATCAAAGAGATGGATGAAAATACAAGGAAACAGGCGCAGAAGGCCTTGGAAAAAATGCGTCAGAATCAGGCTGCTATTTTAGTGGCTAGGCAGGATATCCCGGCTAACACCATTATACAACCTTCAATGTTTGAGGCCGCAGTTGTTCCCAGGGAATATGTTCAGCCTCAGGCAGCTACCTCCCTTGATAATGTAAGCGGGATGACTACAATTGCTCCTATTTCAAGAGGAGAGCAGATCAGCCTTACAAAACTTTCATCAGCAGGGCAGGTTACCAAGAAGCGCGATTTATCTTCGGTTACTCCCCCGGGGAAGAGGGCGGTGGCTGTAGTTGCGGAGAACATAACAGATGTTGTAGGTTTAGTAAAACCCGGAGATAGCGTAGATTTAATTGCCGTATTATCCGTTACAAAAGACGGACCGGCCGGGAAGAAGATGACCGCAGAGCAGACGATAGTTCCTGCGTTTCAGAATGTAACTGTTTTGGCTGTAGGACAAGATGTTGATCCCAGTTCTTCTCAAAGTAAATCTTCTTCGCGCGAGAAAGTCACTCAGATTACGGTAGCCTTAAACCCTACGGAAGCGAATATCCTGGCTTTTTTACAGGATCAAGGCAAGATCCGTATAGTGTTGCGTTCAGGACAGGATACGCAGATAGAGGAAGTAAAGCCTGTGACTTGGCAGAGTGTCTTAGAGCAGATTCCGGCTTTAAAGCCCGAAGAACAAGAAAAAATAACTATTTACAGGGGACTTAAAAAAGAAGAAATAGTTTTATCTAAATAAGAGAGCGAGAATGATGAAAAAAATCCTTAATGTTGCGCTTTTGGTTCTGGTAAATTTATTTTTTATTTCCACGGGCAAGTTATTTAGCGGGGCGGACGAAGAGGTTATCAAGGTTTATATGGGTGCGAATGAGGTTATTTCGGTAAGTAGCCCTACGCGTATTGCAGTAGGAAACCCTGAGATAGTCGATGTTGTCCAGGTGAGCAACAAAGAAATGACCCTTGCTCCTAAAGCGGTAGGCAATACTACATTAGTATTTTGGGATAATTTTGGCGAGCAGTCTTATATCGTCAAGGTTTTTGCCGAGGATACAAAGCTGTTGAAAGAAAGGGTTGATAAGGCTATAGGCAAGCTGCACCTTCCGGATATCTCAACTAAAGCAGAAGACGAAGAGGGAAAGGTATTTCTCCTGGGTGAGTTTGACACGGCTTTGGACAAGAACAGGGCTTTTCTTGCTATGGGGGCATTAAAAGACAAGGTAGTAGATTTGTCTATTGTTAAAGAAGACGAGGCAATAGTAGAAATTGATGTACAGGTTTTGGAGTTAAATAAAGGTTCCGCAGAAAGCTTGGGTTTTACCTGGCCGGGTTCAATAAGCTTAAGCGAGGTCGCGGCTTCTGCCCCGGGATTAGTGGGAACGCAATCTTGGGCTAAACTGCTTGAATACGGAAATTTGACGCGTACTTCTTATACCCTCAAGCTCGATGCTTTGATTCAGGAAGGTAAGGCCCGCGTTCTTTCCCGGCCGCGCCTTTCATGTTTAAGCGGAAAAGAAGCAAAACTATTAGTCGGAGGGGAAGTTCCTATTTTAAGTTCTACCGTGACCGGCGGGGGGACATCCGGGACTTCGCCAACTCCCGGAAACGTTGAATACAAGGAATACGGAATTATATTGAATATTAAACCTACCGTTAAAGACAATGACAGGATATACCTAAACTTGGGAGTTGAGGTTAGTGAAGTTGGAACTGCGGTTCAGACTACCTATGCTTTAGCGTATCCGTTTACCAAGCGTACTGCTAGTACGGAGCTGTATTTAAATGACGGTCAGACTATGGCCATCGGAGGGTTAATAAAACAGAAAACCGAGGAAGAGTTGCGCAAATTTCCGTGGCTTGCGGATGTTCCTGTTTTAGGGATGTTTTTCAGGCAGAGAACGCGCACTGAAGGCGACGGAAACACAACAAGGGCTGACAGCGAGTTATTCATTACTCTTACTCCGCGTATTGTGAGCGGACCGATAAAAGATAAAAATAAAAAACAAGACAAGAAAATAATTCCTTCAAAGCCCGCAATGGACGAGCTTTCCCTCGATCCAGTTTCAAGGTATTCCAGATTAGTGCAAAATAGGATTGCCGACAATATTGCTTATCCTGTTTCTGCTAAAGGCGCGGGTTTTCAGGGCACAGTTAAATTAAGCCTTAAGTTTTCCTACAAGGGGGAGCTTCTTGATTCAAGGGTAAGGGAGTCATCCGGGTATAAAGTACTTGATGAAAACGCCCTTAAGACGGCAAGAAGTATACCTTCTTATCCGCCATTTCCTCCCGCGGTAACTTCGGAAGAAATCTGGATAGATATACCGGTTTTATACCAGTTGGATTAATATGGCCAAAACAGTCGTAGTTTTCAGTACAAAAGGCGGCGTCGGTAAGACTTTAATTACCACAAACCTTGCGGTATCTCTGGCAAAAGAACAGGCTAAGAGGGTTTGCCTTGTAGATTTGGATTTGCAGTTGCCTGGGGATATGGCGCGCATGCTTAACTTAAGTCCTCAGAAAAGCGCCCTGGATTTAATTGCCTATTTGGGGAGAAAGAAAGAAGATACTGCGGCCGTTGTTCCTCTTAAAAGATACGATTTTCTTCTCAAGACTCCTTTCAGCCTGGATTTCCTCCCCGGGGTATTAAAGCCTCAGCAGGCCTCTCATTTTGACGCAAGTAAAATTAAAGATGCGTTTGATTTTATTTCTAAAGATTATGATTTCATTATCGTAGATGTAGGAAAATCTTTCAGCGAAACTTTTGTCGCCGCTTTAAACCAGGCTAATCTCATACTTCTGGTGGTAACACCGGATATCCTTTCTATTTATCAAACACGCTGGGCTTTAGATACGTTACAGTTCCTGCAGATTCCCTTAAGCATGGTCAAGATTGTTTTGAACAGGGCGGAATCCATGTCAAGTATCAGCCTGGAAGAGATTAAATCCAACCTGCCCGTAGATATTGTCGTGCAGCTTTCTTCTGAAGGTAAGGCGGTTGGTATGGCCGTAAACCGCGGCATACCTGTTGTTTTAGACAGCCCGCGCGTGAAATTCTCTCAAGGATTAATAAGGCTAGGGCAACAGCTTGTTTCGGATAGCAAGATTTTTATTGAGCATAAAGATATTGACCAGATTAAACTTAAGGAAACTTCCGTTGAGAAAAGCGGGGAGTTTTGGGCTAAATTAGGTTTGGCAGAAATGCCCTCTACTCTTCTTGCCGAAGAGGAAGATACCATACTGGTTCTCAAAAGAAGAATTCATAACAGGCTTATCGAAGAGCTAAATATTAAAAAGCTTGATATGAAGACTTTCAGTGATCCGGCCAAGAAGAAAGAGCTTAGAAATAAGGCGGAGATGCTGGTGGGTAATCTACTTGTTGAAGAATCCGGTATCCTGATTTCTTCGCCGGAAGTACGTAAAAAACTTATTAAGGAGATTATTGATGAGGCTTTAGGTTTAGGGCCCTTAGAAGATCTTCTGGCAGATACTGAAATTACCGATATCATGGTTAATAATAAAGACGCGATATTCGTAGAGCGCAGGGGGAAGCTGGAGCTTACTAATAAAAAATTTATTTCTAATGACCAGGTTAAGATAATTATCGAGCGTATCATTGCGCCGATAGGAAGGCGTATTGACGAATCTGTTCCTATGGTTGATGCGCGCCTCCCGGATGGCTCACGCGTTAACTCCATTATACCGCCTCTTTCACTGGGCGGCCCTACCTTAACTATCAGAAAGTTCCGCAAAGAGAGATTTAAAGTAGAAGAGCTGATTACTTTAAAGACGTTTAATAACAACATGTCGGAGTTTATAAGAGCCTGTGTATTAACGCGTAAGAATATAATTGTCTCCGGAGGGACAGGTTCGGGAAAGACTACCGTGCTAAATGTGCTTTCGGCTTTTATCCCTAACGATGAGCGTATTATAACTATTGAGGATGCCGCAGAATTAAAATTACACCAGGAGCACTGGCTTAGGCTGGAATCCCGTCCGGCTAATATCGAAGGTAAAGGGCAGATTACTATAAGAGACCTTTTCCGTAATACGTTGCGTATGCGCCCTGACAGAATAATCATCGGTGAGTGCCGTGGCATTGAAACTCTCGATATGTTAC
>CAZSQC010000008.1:11663-27575 GCA_964608955.1 uncultured Planctomycetales bacterium
ACAGGCTATGAATACCGGGCACGATGGTTCCATGACTACTATACATGCGAACTCTACGCATGATGTGTTGGCTAGGCTCGATTCGATGATCCTTATGTCGGGAGTTGAATTGCCTATAAGGGCTATAAGGGAAATGATCGCATCAGCAATCGATGTTATTATACACACTGCGCGCTTGCCTGACGGCACAAGAAAAGTTATTGAGATCGCCGAGGTTGTCGGCATGAAGGATGAAATGCATGTCGAATTGCAGGATATATTTATATTCAGACAATCTGGGGTTGATGCCCAGCACAATGTGCTCGGTGAATTTCATGCCACCGGTTATATTCCTTCTTTCATTGATGAAATGAAGAGAAGGGGTGTTTCTCTTTCTGAAGAGATCTTCCGTTCCTCTTTATAAGCCTATTTATGATAATTAATAAAACAAATGGTAAAGTAATTGCCGATTATCTTTATCTGGCTAACAATCCTTTTAAGCGCATGAGAGGGCTTTTAGGTTTTAAAAAGCTGGATAATGGCACGGCTATGGTTATCAGGCCTTGCAATTGCGTGCACTCTTTCTTTATGCGTTTTCCGATCGATCTTTTGTTTGTTGACAGGGATAATAAGATAGTCGGGATTCTTATCGATATGCCGCCCTTTCGCTTAAGTCCAATTCTTTTTCAATCTAAGTATGTAGTAGAACTTCCCGCAGGAACAATAGAGCGTCTTAATATTTCTAAAGGCGACCAGCTCGAACTCACTTAATAATATATCCCAATTGTCCATTCAGGGACACCCTTTAACCTGATCGGGAGCCTGTCCCTTTAGGGGACACGCTTAGCTTTGGCTTATAGGGTGTCCCCGACTGAATTGGCTTGACATAGCGGCTATTATAACTTATATTATATTCAGAGAAATGTCCAAACTGAATAAAATATGGGCACAATACATAAATTAAAGCCAGAAGTAAGGGATTTTATTATAGAGAGCAAAAAGAGCTCACCTGCCTTAAGCTGCCGCAAACTTACAAGCTTAATATTCGAAAGATTTAATATCAAGGTTTCTAAATCCAGTATAAATATTGTTATTAAAGAGCAGGGTTTAAGTGCTCCTATAGGAAGGACACCTAAAAAGAAGAAGCGTAATATCCCAATGCCTTCTTTACCTATATTAATTGAGGAATCTTCGAAAGAGGTATTAGTCCGGGAGGAGGAATACAAAGAGGGAAAAGAAAGCATAGCTAAAGAAGCACAGGATGAAGCGAGAAAGAAAGAAGAGCTTAGAGTAAAAGAAGAGGAAAGAGCTCGTGTTGCCGCCGAAGAAGAAGCGAACAAGAGAAGGCTGGAAGAAGAGAATAGAGCAGAAGCAAAAAGGCGTGAAGAGGAGGCCTTAAAAAAAGCCGAAGAGGAAAGAAGGTTAAAAGAAGAAGAGGATAAAAAATCCGAAGAGTTAAAGAGGTTAAAAGAAGAAGCAGAGCGTAAAGAGAAAGAGGAGGCGGCGGCTAAAGAAGCTAAAGAGGCTGCGAGAATAGCAGAGGAAAGCCAAAAGAAAGAAGAAGAGGAGAAGCTAAGGGCTGCCGAAGAGGAGGCTTTAAGAAAGAAGCTAGAAGATGAGAAAGTAAAAGTAGAAGAAATTAAAAAAGCGCAAGAGGAGGCCTTAAGAAAGGCCGCTGAGGAGATAAAGAAAAAAGAAGAAGAAAGTATAGCTGTTGCCCGGGAAACAGAAAGAAGAGTCCAGGAAGAGAGATTAAGGGAAAGAGCCGTAGAGGAGATAAGAAAAGCAGAGGAAGCGCGAGCTGCCGCGGAGCTAAAGAGAAAGGAAGAGGAAGGGCTAACAAGCGCTGGCATAAGCCTCAAAGAAAAAATATCGGATAAAATAGAGGGATCCGGAATCGTTCTTCTTAAGGCAGTTGATGCTATTGTTGGGGCGAGCTCTCTTATCTGCGAATCGGTAAGGAGCAGGGCCCTTATTAATAATAGCGAGCTGAACTATCTTATCGAAGGATTAATTTATTTTCCGTTGTTAGAAGATAGGCTCGAGAAACCCGTGGCTAATAAGCTCCTTGCTTTCCTGGAAGAACTACAAAATGTAAAGGTTCTCAATCTTGATATCGCAGGAATAATTTCCAATGCTTTTACTCATGTGAGGTGCATAAAATTTTCTTTTTCGGACGGGTTGACTATATATCTGGACGGACAGATGTATTCAGCCTGGACCAGCGCGCATGTGCCTTATGATTTCTCATCCGCTTTCTTCGGCACCAAAAAACAGATGGATAATATTTTTAACCGTTCCGCGGACCTTATAATATTTAATGCTCCGGGTTATGATATGCCCTCCGAAGACTTTATAGACTTTCTCCTTGCCCTCCAGGCCGGAAATAGGAAAATAAATAACCTCACCTTTTACGGAAATAGCCTTGAGGAGCTCGAAATATTCCCGGTATCTAAAAGCAGTAAGCACGCGATTATTTTCGGGGTCTGGCCGTGGCAGTTTGTCGGCTCGCGCAGAGTAAGGAATATCGGTAATTTCAGGAGTTTTGTTATCGAGGAACAGGAGAAAGAGATTTATGTGGCAGATATTGAGATGGAGATTGCAAATACAAATTCCGGAAAGCAGGTTTCTTTAAGAGGAGCGGCAATAAAAGAAAATCCGGATGATAAGACAAAACTTGTAATCTTAAGTAATTTTCCCGCCGGAGCAAAGAGCGCGGAAGAAATAGCTGCCGCTTATCTTAAGCGCTGGCCGAACATCGAAGAGTCATTCCAGGATTTCAGCCGTAAAATAGAGCTTTTTACCTACACCGCAAATGCGCAGCACTTTTTTTCGCTCAAAGACCCTCGCTATGAGATAAAAAGTACTCTTGGAGTAAAGGAGCTTTTAAGCGGGTATCTTAGGGTACTGGATGCTTATTTTCGCTGGTGCTATCTACCTTCAGAATACGAGTCTTTTGATCTGGCGGAGATGCAAAAGCGCCTTTACTGTCTTTCCCCGCAGATCTCCAGAGTTAAAGAAAAAAGGAGTATTGTTAAGTTTGATCTTCCTTTAGGTTATGCTTTTGCTAAGGATTTGAATTATGCCTGCCGCAGGATTAACGAAAGGGCTTTTTTCGCCCCGGAGGGCTTTTTAAGTTACCTTAAAAGCCCGTAGAAAGCGGTTTCTATATTAAAAGTAATTGCCTTGACTCTTAAAGTGCAGGGTGTTATATTTTAAATGCAAAGTATATATTTAAGATGAGGCAACAAGGAGTGCCACGGTGCGTTGCTCGTCGTTTTCTTACGCTTTAAACGGGTCATTTAAGGCGGCAGTGCGCCGGATTATCGTCTTTTAAAAAGGGTAATTCGGTTTATTTTTTAAAAGAGGTAAAGAATGCAAAAAAGAGGGCAGTCTTTTACGGAGTATGCTTTATTGGTGGGAGTATCTATCATCGGTATTCTCCTTGCCCTTAATTCTCTATTAAACGGCCCGAAGAATACCTTTACTAGCCATTTTAATACGGCGAAAAGCCGTATTGTTGGCGCAGGAGATTAAAATGATTAATAAAAAAGCACAAAGCATAATCGAATATGTATTATTATTTACCATTGTTGCCGCAGCCCTTTTAATTACCAATAGGTATGTTTCGCGTTCCATGGCAGGAAGATTAAAACAGATACAGGAAGAGTTAAACTATAGAGACGATGAATAAAAAGGAGGAGAGATGAAGATATTGCGTAAGAAGGGCCAGAGTATACTGGAGTATACTTTAGTACTGGCTGCGGTAATCGGAGTAATCGTCTATGTCTTAATCGGCGCAGGAGATAATAGTATTAAGAGTAAAATCCAGACTACTTATGAAACAGCCGGAAATGCAGTGACGAATACTACCAATGATTTAACAGCCGGGGTTTTCCAATAACAGATTTCTTAATATCTTGATTTTCTAAAGGAGGTGTAAAATGAAGCTTTTGGGGAGAAAGGGGCAGTCAACTGCTGAATATGCGATATTAATCGGCCTGGTTGCTGCAATTGCCGCAGGGTTTCTTTCGGTTTCGCTGAAAGGAGCGGTGCGTTCTAAAAACGAACAGGCTACGAATTACCTTCTAAGTGCCGGAGATACAGAGGGCCTGAGCGCCTATACTTCCGGAGGAAGCGCTATTCCTTTGTATACCCAGGAAGTAACGCAGTCTACCTTAAAAGGCGGAGATGACTACAAGAGCGTAAGCGTATTAAAGAAGGGTGGTTCAGAGGAGAAATATCAGAAACAGGTTACTGAAACAAAAGCGGTTAGCGTAGAAACGCTTGACGGCACAGACTAACTTTTGCTTAAAAACACTTAGGAGGTGAAAATAAAATGCTTAAGAGAAAAGGGCAATCTATTCTAGAGTATAGTATTATGTTCGCCGTGGTTATCGCGGTGCTTCTTATCATGCAGAATTTTGTCAAAAGAGGATATCAGGGTTCATTAAAGTCTTCTTCTGACAGGATGGGAGAGCAATTCTCTGCAGGTGGTACAACTATTAAGGAAGAGCAGACTATGGAAACCGACCAGACCGTAACCAGTGAAGTTGCCACAACCGGGACTATTACCTCTGTTTTACCTGATGGTTTGTCTTCCAAGGGGGTATATGATTCGGGAGTATACTCTTACACGCACAGGGACGGAGTTCCGATTAAGTCAGAGGTTGATTCAAAAACCGAGTCTGCGAGATTAGAGAAAGCCAGGTTAACCGAATATCAGGAAGAGACTGTTGATGATTACGAGACAGGCAGATAAAACCGGCAGGTGATAATTATGAGTTTAAAATTAAGAAGGGGTCAGAGCCTTTTAGAGTATTCTATACTCTTTGCCGTGATAGTAGCGGCGATTCTTATCATGCAGTTTTATGTTAAGAGGAGCTATCAGGGAAGGCTTAAAACCGAGGCTGATGCTGTCGGCAGCCAATATGCCCCGGGGTATACCACCTCTAATATATCTACTGATGTTGATAGTACTACTACTACTGTTACTCAAGAGGGGACAACCACTGTTACTATTAACCCCTCTACAAGTACTTATATCAAAGACGAAACAGTAGATGCTTATAACAGGGAGTGGTAAGATGATAAGGCGCAGGGGTTATAGCCTTGTGGAGTGGACGGTAATCTTTGCAATAGTCTCAGCCGGGGTGATTTTTTACCTTTCTCCGGCGAAGAGGGCGATAACCTCCAAGACAATGGGTCTTGCCGACCATCTTATATGGGGGACTTGGGGGAGTGAAGTTCAGCAGGACGGGGGAAGAAACTATAATCAGATCGGCGCTGCCACAACAACTTCAGTTTCTGATCAATATGTTGAAACTAATGAGGCAGCGGGTAAGATTCAGAGTAAAGTAGATTCGCACGGGAGCTCAACCTCTTCTTATTCCAGCTATTAAGGTAAAAGAGGCGGAAATGTTAAAAACTATTAGTAATAAAAATGGCCAGGCAGCGGCAGAGTTAGCTATCTTGGGTATGCTAATATTAATGGCTTTTTCTTATGTAATGAACTTTGGCCAAAGCTTAAATGCCTCACAGCAGGTTAAACAAGAGGCTTTCCGTAAGGCACTCCAGAAGGCATGGCTTACTAATAGCAATGTAGAGTTCTCCCAGAAGAGAAATTCCCGCGCTGCCAGTACCAGTGGCAGTTTTTTCCAGGGTCAGGCTGTCTCGCAACAAGCTTCTGCCAAGGTGATGTGGCAGAAAGGTGTCTCCGGACCACAGGGCATGGATGATGTAGGAGGCTTTGCCTACTGGAATATAAATGATGCTATTCCTTCTGGCCAGGATGAATACGGGCTTCCGAGGTATGAAAAAAAAGTTGTTAGTCTCGACGGAAGCGAACAGTATTTAATGATCCCGTCTTCTGTTTACAAGGAAAATGCCACCAGGACGGAAACATACAGCCTTGATAGCATAAAGCAGGAGGACGCCTCAGGTATTACATATAATAAGACTGCGACTATGGAAGATAATTCCTCGGGGACAGGATACGCACACTATGATACTGCTGTTGATGATGACCCTTGGGATGATGATACTCCTACTCCGGTATACAGCTCCGCAACTACGCATACCTACGGAGGAAGCGGAGAAACAGGTGATACCTACCAATATAGTAAGCAATGGCGGGTGGAGCATAATAATCCCACCCCCGGAGGAGAAGACGCGGATATTACGCATGGACGTTCTATAGTCTCTCTTCCGGTTTGGGATTCTATGTATCCGGGATATAATTATCCGAGGTGGTTGGTTTATTCCTGTCTTTACGCCAGCCATCCTTGGGTTATTACTAACTGGAGCAATGGGGACGGGTATTGTAACTGGTCAGTTACGGTTGAAACTGTAGCAGGTTATTAAACGGAGAATAAATTGCGAAGAAAAGGCCAATCCATACTGGATTTTATACTTATTATCGGGTCTGTCCTTATTCTTATGGTAGGACTTATCCGCATATGGATATATTTTAATGCTAATATTGCCAAGCGTAGCGTAGATTACCAGAATACAAGGCTGGCAGCAGGTACTGCCACAAGTAGCCATTTTAGCGGAGTGACTTATACAGATTCGCCGCTTGGCATAGATGATAATTGGGTATTTAAAGGGATCCCCAGTGGTTCGGTTGGTACTCCATTGCCTGGTTCAAACGCAACAATAAATCCTGTTACCGGCGGGGGAGAAGACGGTACTTCTGCTGTTTGTACTTCTGCGCAGGAGACAGCAGCTTCTATGAATGATCAGGCTGATGCTATGGAGGAGCAGGCAGAGCAGTTAGAGTGGATAGCGGATTTAGACGGCCAGTGGTGGAATCCTTTATATTGGGTTTTACTACTTTTAGGTATTGATCCCGGGGATTACGCTGATGCTGTTGAGGATTTAGAGCAGGGTGCAGCCGACACAAGGACTTCAGCAGCAGAGCTAGTAGCCAGTGCGTGCGGAAGTTCATAGAGGTTAAATATGTTTATAAAATTTTCAGAGTCTAAAGCGCATTATGAAAAAGGGCAGGCATTTCCTTTTGTAATAGCCATCATTGCTGTAATAATTATTATGGCCATGGTTACTGCTAATTTAGGGAAGCTTGCCATATTTAAGACAGATGTTTCCAATGCTGCAGACTCCGGAGCATTGGCAGGCGCAAGTGTTTTAAGCGGTTATCTTTTGGGGTTAGGGTTACTTAGCGATACCTGGTGCGGCAAAGGTATAGTGGTAGCTGCAAGGATGCTTGAAATTATTGCCTTAGGAAGAGATGATATAAATGTTGATTCTCTCATGGGTTCAGATAATGCAGGTAGCACAAGTACGGTTGATAATGGTGACGGGACATCTACTACCACTACATACGATTCAACTAATACTAGGACAGACACCACATATAATAATGATACCGGAGAACAGACAAACCAGGAAACTGATTCTAGTATGAGTTATCAGAGGTTTGGCCCTGACCTGGTGGGCGCAATAAGAGTTTATATTCCGCATATCATTCAGTATATCCCAGATTATATACAGGCTATGCTTGATGGACAGATGGCTTGGGCTAATGCCAAGCAAACTGCTTTAAGGTATGCTTTTAATAATTCCGGAGTTGATGAGCAGCCTAATGTGCAGTTTAAGCATTATGATGATGGCTCAGGAACAGCATACGATAATTACCTTAATACTTTTCTTGCACAGGAAGCAAATCAGACCGGTTTTAGCCGTTTTATGAATCATCCTCTTTCAGGGTTCTGGAATAATAATGGGACATCTCTTCCTACTGTTGAGCCTGATATGGACCTTCCTCCGGTAACCATTACTTCAGGTTATGGCTGGCAGCAGGAGGCGGATGAATCATTCAGCAGTAGTTACCCGGGTAATAACTGGCGCGCAAAGGATAATTATGTTGAGGTAGAAGTAAGAGGCAGCATAATGTATCCTATTGAGATGTTAAGTTTTACAGATTATTTCGGAGCGGCGGTAGCCAATACATTAACTGCAATTGCTACAATAGGAGCATTTTGTAAATACGTCGGTTGGACGGGAGAAGGTGACCCGGTAGTTAAGGCGCTTATAGAGGTTTATGGGTTAGGATATCTTTTGGCATTTTTATATGCCTGCGTAGCAGGGGCTGCCTATCGAGGCATGATCGAGAATATGCCGGTTGGGTTTACCTTTCCGGATAGGGATATGGAGAGGCAAACAACCAATAATCCTATACAGTTAAAAGTTACAAGGCATAAGAAATCTAATGAGTTAGGCATATGGAATTTTCAGTATGGTAATGTGGTTGCTAAATCAGCTGCCAGGACTTTTCCTGACGATAATCCTTTAGGAGACGTTACTGTTGAGCCTGTGTTAATAGAAGGAATGCGCGACTTAGGCAGTTTCCTGGGACAATATTCTGGCTCAATATCAGAGGGTAATTTTGCCAGCCCCGAGATGATTGAGACTATTGTAAGAGGCCTACTTTGTATGGGTATGGTGGCAACTATGGGAGGGTTACTTGCAGCAGCAGCAGGAGATATTATTGATGAGGCATTTGAAGACGCGTATGACTGCGATTGGGATGATGATTATGATGAGTGTGCTGCAAAATTAGCTGCAGCTGTTTCAGTAGAGAGTGTTTTTGCAGGGGGGATGGGAGCAATTACTTCGGTGATATTACAATATTTAATCTATCAGTTGCTTTGTAATTCTTCTAATTCCATTTTTCAGCCTGATGTAGGTGATGCTGATATGGATACGGATGCACTGGCTAATCAGGATCCGAATGACTGGTTTACGACGAGCTTGCATTTGTTTGAAACAGAGCTTTCTCCGGGGTATCTTCAATAAATAATGAATAAGAAAATAATAATCCTTCTATTTTCTGTCATTTTCTTAAGCCCATTTAAGAATTCCTTTTGCCAGCAGCAAAAAGGTTTCTTTGATGCTAAAGAGCTTAAACCCCAGGATGGGGTGCACCTGGTTACTAAAAATGATGCCCTTCCGATTTCTGATAAGGGAGTATCTTTTACTTATTTAACCCGTTTAAGCCAGAATGCGATAGAGAATAACTATAAATCTTTTTTCAGGTCACAGGGTTTTAAGTACCGCAAAGATAAAGACCTGCGGACCGGCATGGCAAGGCGCTTCCGTTTTGACAAGGATGACCTTGCTGTGGATATTTCTCTTGCAAGCAGGGGAGCAAAGGGTACCATGATACTTGTAATGCAGTATTTTACTTATGATGCGAATATTGATCTCAAGGATTTAGGGGAAAGCTATAAATGGAAACCCGAGCTGCCCGAGTATTCCCCTGAAGAGAAATTCTCAACAGCTCCATTTACCTCCCAAGGTAAAACACAGTATTCTCAAGGGTACTCTCTTTTTGAAATACCTGCTCCGCAAGGAGCGGAGATTGTGGATACAAAATCTTCATTTCCATTAACCGGCGGGACTGGAAAGGCAGTAAGTTACAATAGTAATCAGAGCCCGCAGGCAGTGGAAAAGTTTTATGCAGATTTTTTTAAGAAATCCGGTTTTAAAATCAGAAAAGATAAGCAGATGAAAGTCGGCGATATGAAGCGTATGCGTTTTGAAAGAGAAGACCTCGCAGTTGATCTAATGCTCAAAAACCGGGAAAAGGGGTGTTTATTTACAATTATTAAATATCCCGGACCGAATATTTTCTCGGCTGCTGAAAATAATCCGTTTTTCAACGTAAAGATGCCTACTAAGGATGTTGCCACAAACGTCAAGCTGAAGGATATTCCTCGGCCCAACAAGAGTGTTTTATTCTCGGGTAACGAACGCGGTAAAAAGACTTATATGACTTATTTTTCTCAAGAAACAACCTCTAACTTAAGGGATTTTTATATGCGTCAGCTTCTTAATTCCGGATGGCGGCTTGAAAACCAGCTCAATTTCAGCAAAATACCGGCGGATTACGGCAGAAAGAACAATAAACCAACTGACCTAATGCCGAGCGTGCAGATAGCGCAATATATGAATCTTAAAGAAGTGTTAGGTAAGAGTTTTTGCCTGGACTTTATCTCGGTATCGGGTAAGGTGAGGATCATGGTTTATCCTAATTTTGCCCAGCAGAACAAAGGCTCCATGGTCGATATTATTTATACCAGAAATTAAAAGGGGGTATAATGCGTAGGGCCCAAGGACAGTCAGTAATGGATTACATTTTTTTATTTACAATAGTTGTTGCAGCTTTGCTGATTATGGGGTATTATGTAAGAAACAGTATTTCTGGAAAATACAGGGACGCGGCGGATGTTTTTGGCCAAGGCGAAATGTATGTTCCGTCACCATAATTAGTTAAAGCTATATGGTATATTTATTACTCTTCGTTTCTGTTGCCTTTCTTGTCTTGGCTTTTTTCGAAGTCATTATTCCCTTTTTCAAAAGCCGCTATGATAAGCTGCACGAGAAAAGGGCGCAGGAGTTTTCCGCAAAATTAGAGGAATCATTTATTTTTTGGGAAAAGAAGAAAATGCTACTCTTCTATCTTTTCCCTTTTATTTTTGCCGTTATCGGCCTCGTATTAATACGGCATTTTATCGGTATTTTCTTGGGTTTTATAGTAGGCTTTAGTATGCCTAATATAATTATTGTGGTAGCAAAACAGCAGCGCCTGAAGAAATTCCGCGGCCAGCTGGTGGACGGGCTAATGATCATTTCATCTTCCCTTAAGGCGGGCTTAAGTTTCCTGCAGTCAATAGAGGTTCTCTGCGAGGAGATGCCTGCCCCTATCTCGCAGGAATTCGGACTTATCTTAAGCGAAAACAAGCTCGGTATTAACATGGAAGATGCCTTAAGGAAGCTTAGGGTGCGTATTCCTACCGAAGAGGTCAACCTCGTAGTAAGTTCAATATTAATCGCTAGAGAGTCCGGAGGAAACCTTCCTTTGGTTTTAAGCAGGTTAACCGATACCATACGCGATAACCTTAAATTGAAAGAAAAAATCGGTACTTTGACTTTACAGGGAAGGTTGCAGGGCGTTATTATGATGATCCTTCCTATCGGGTTTGCGTATTTTGTTTACAAGCAGAATCCCGGGCATTTTGATGTTATGCTGCAGACCGAGCTGGGTAAGAAACTTTTGGCCCTGGCAATAGGGTTGCAGATAATCGGGATGATTATGATAAAGAAGATAAGTACCATGAAGTATTAATAAAATATGACGCTAGCCTTAATTTTTATTCTGATAGCCACATCGATTTTTATGATTGCTTCGGGGATTTTCGGACAGCAGAAGATAGGTATATCTTTGCGGCCTGATTCGACTGATCTGGAAGGAAAGAAAAGAATTAATCTTAAGATAAATGAAGAGTCTCTGGCAAAGGCCTTTAAGCCGCTTAGCTTCATTATCAATCCCTTAAATAAAAAGCTCACCTATATGAACAAGCTTAAATACCAGACGGAAATCTTGAGGATTCCGCTTAATATCTTTGTTTTGGTGGGGTTAAAAATAGTCTTAATGCTTTTATTCGGGGCGTTGGGGGCTTTATACCTGATCAAGGTTTCTATTATATACGTGATCATAGCTCCGGTAGTAGGATTCTTCTTGCCGGATTTTATGATGTGGCAGAAGGTTAAAAATAAAAAAGAGGATATCGTGAGGTGTTTTCCCGAGACAGTGGATTTGCTGCATATGTGTATTAATGCGGGTGCGGATCTTATATCAGCCATAAAATGGGTTATTGAGAAAAGTACGCGTAATCCCTTTATAGAACAATTGGGTGTGGTTTTAAGCGAGGTACAGGTGGGAAAGCCCAGGGCAGAGGCGCTACGCGATATGGCAAAAAGGCTGCAGCTTCCTGATATTTCAAGTTTTTCCAGGGTCATTGTTCAGGCAGAGAGAATGGGTACTCCAGTAGAAGAAGCTTTTAAGAACCTTTCCGATGACACGCGCGACAGGAGATTCCAGAACGGCGAGCGTTATGCGATAAAAGCATCCCTGAAGATACTTTTTCCGCTTATCTTCTGTATCTTGCCTGCGATTATGATTATTGTTGCCGGGCCCATCATTATCAAATTCTCACAGGGAGATATTATTCCCGCTACTTTTTAATTTACAAAGCTAAGGATTAGTATTATACTTAAAGCATGAAGAAAATATTTATTATTGCGTTTGTAGCTGTGCTTTCCGTAAGCTTGGCAGGTTGCGAGTGGATTAAATGGAGAAGGTATAAGAATCCCGAATATAAGTTTTCTCTTCTTATTATGCGGGATTGGTTGATTGATGAAGATGCTGAAGAAGCGCCTTTAGTGGTTTATCTTCCCCAACTCGATTCGAAGAGCCAATTCAGGACGAATTTTAGAGTTTCTGTTCAGGACCTTCCGGTAGAAGTTCAACTCACAACTTATTACGACATCAACAGGGAAGAGCTTAAGCAGGTTTTTCCTCGGCAGGGCAATCTTAAGGAAGGCCAGGGCATGGCCGGTTTTGTCCGCTATCAATGGCTTTCTTTTGATGCCCAGATAGCGGAGGGAGTAATCGTAAGAGTGATAAATGCTGTTTGGGTGAAGGGAAAGCGGGTTTATGTATTTAGTTGCGCCATGGAATTTAATGCCATCGGCAAATTTGAGCCTTTAATCCAGAAAACAATCTCCTCTTTCCGTATATAGGGGACACCCTTTAGTCCAATCGGGGGACACCCTTTGAGCCAATCTCAAGGGTGTCCCTTTTGTCTTTCTTAAGTAGAATAAGTTATGTTTAATACCTTGTCTTTAGATCCAAACACGCGAGCTCTATAGCTACTCCAGCGGTAATCTCCGGGATGCATTGTAATCCCCGCCCTTACAGGGTTTTCCTCGATGTAAGAAATACACTTAACAAAGTACTCGTCCCTGTTTATAACCATGTTCTTAAACCTTCCTTGCCATAATCTTCCAACCTTATTATATTTCTTATTGAACCATATTGTGTATGTTTGAGTAACGCCCTGCATTATTAACGGGAGTTTTTCCTGCTCATTAGGTTGCATAAATAAGTGAATATGGTTTGGCATTAAGCAATACCCTAAAACTTTAAAGCCGTATTTTATTTTGTAATGTTTTAATATCTTTAAATAGTTTTCATAGTCAGCTTCTTCATAAAAAATGGTCTGTTTCTGGTTACCCCTGTTAACAACATGATAGCATCCGTTCTCAACTAAAACCCTTTTCTCTCTTGGCATCTAACCCTCCTTTAATATTAATTGATGTTAAATAAATTAGAATCTAACAGAGAGATTATCTTTTTCTCGTATTGGTGAGGTGTTAGGATGGAATCAGGGGACACCCTCCCGATTGGGTCGAAGGGTGTCCCTCCTGAATGGACATTAGCCTGTTGGCTTAATGTCCATTCTATAAATTTAAATGTCCAAAATGTAGTTATATTATTGTTTTATAAGTCTTTTTAAGCACTGTATTGATTTTTAAATTCTTTGCTTGTTTATTTTGCAACCTACAATCAAATTGTCAGGTTTTTAATATGTCAAAAAGAAAATGCTTTCTTTATATATAGAAATAACCCTTGATTTTAGTATCTAGTGTGTTATATTTGAGTTGCATTTAGAAATATATAATAATATAAAGAAAGATTCATAGGATTATGCCACGGATCCTTATGATTGGTCCGGGCATTTAGAGAAGCAGTTAGAGCTCGGATTTTTTATTTGCCGTATTTAAAAACGCTTTTTCAAAGTATTTAAAAACATAAAATGAAAAACAAAAAGAAGAACATGATAAAAAACATTTCGAAAAAGGCGGGAATAATCTTTCTTTCCGCTCTCTTTCTATTGAATAGTTTTTCTTTTTCCTGGGCTGACTATGGCCGAGCAGGTAACTACGGAGAAGGAAACTCTTTTACTAATACTTTTATGGGCGTTTTAGCAGGTGTTGCTTCGCCAAGCTCTACCGGATCATGGGGCACTTGGGGGATGAATACCTTCTCGACAAGTATTGGAAGTTACATCGGGCTTTATATATACGTAAACTATTATCATGATTACGGAAAGCCTCTTATAAAATTTAATATCGGAGGAGAAGAGATTTCTATAAGCAGGGGCCAGTTCTTTACAATGGTTGCCTCTACTGTTGCGTGTTCTTTGGCCGGGTTAGCTTCCGGAGGTTATAATAATATGACGGAATGGGCGAAGAACACAGGCAATCAACTAGTTACTAATACTGCTAAGCTTGTTATAAGCGAAACTATTAAAGATTACCTGGTTGAGAAATATGATCTTGATCCCGGAATAGCCCAGGTTTTAGGAGATACTGTTGCTGATTACGCAGCAGAAAGCGTGAGCGCAGCTTATTTAAATAGCATCGGAATACTAGGAGGAGATCAGGTTACTCAAGACGGAAATATTGTTTCGGGAGAAGAAGAACAGGCAGCCAACCAGAGATATCTTGAAGTAAGGGCTGCAAAATCAGCTGAGATCGAGCAGGCCAAAAAAGAATATGATAAAGCTGTTACCGAGAATAATCCGGCTGCAGCCAAGGCCGCAAAAGATAAAATGGATAAAGCAGCATTTGTTATAAAACTTCACTCTAGTGCTTACCAGACTAAGTATGGGCATCTGCCCGGAGATATTGAAGGAAGCGGCATTCTTGGCGCTATGGGAAGGCCTTGGACTAGAACAGGAAATCTTTACAGGGGTCTTGTAAAAGCCGGCGTCCTGATGGCGTTGGATTATGACAGCTATAGAGGTCCTAATAGAAACAGGGAGCATAATAATGCTTTGAAGATGGCAATTGCCGAGGGTGCAGGAACTACGGCAGCTCTTGCATTTGGAAGTGAAAGTAACGTTTCTATAGGAGAGGCGATTACTTATGGCGCAACATCCGCTGTTACAAATATGGTCTGGCAGTCAATGCTTCATGATCTCAATATACCTTCAAGTACTGTCACTGAATTTGCCCGTCTCTCGCTTAGCGGTTTGGTGCTAGGATTATCTAATAAGATTTCAGGGGTAAATAAAGGCAAGCAAACCTATGAGCAATATGCTAAGGCAAATAGCCTCCCGAATGAGAGCGAGCATCAGACGTATGAACAGTACCTTAAAGAAAATGGCGCTATGACAGAAGAAGAGTTTTATTCTTCGCAGGAATATCAAAGTACTTTAACTAAAGGAAAAGTTTTAGCAATGGCTACCAAGCTCGAAGGTGATCCGCGCAAAGAATACAGCGCCTATCTTGAGTCTAAAGGATTGCAGACCCCGGATGGAAAAGTCCCTGAGGGTGGGAAAGCTTATGTTTCTTATCAGGCCGCATTAAAGCAAAAAGGCGCTATGACAAAAGAAGAATATACCAGAGGAGGATATGCGCCTGCTACTGTTGGCGGTACGGTAAGAAGGAGCGTTGCTGTTGGAATGAATTCTGCTAGTCCAAGAAATCCTGCTAATATGAGGCAGCAAATTGAGATGAGAGGAAAAGGCATGTATGGTATACAGACCGAAGGTGCGTTGCTTCAGAATGCCTTTTATAGCGTTGCGAATGATAATTTTGGCCAGTCAGCTGCTAATTTTCTAAAGACAAGAGAGAGCGCATCCAGGGATGCCGCTGCAATTTCAAGAAACCAAGGAGCGGCAGCTACTGTTACGGTGACTTTTACCGATGAAGAAGGAAAACAGGCTAAAAAAGAAGTAAGTAGGGAGGAGTGGGAAAGGATGCAAGCCGAGCAGATCAGGGCTATCCGTGAACAGGCAAGAGCAGCAGGGTATACCGGTCAATTGGACACTCCAGAGCAGGTGCAGAAGTTCTTAGAGGAGAATGAAATAGTCACTACTTCCGATCCGGATGGAAGAGTTGTGAAAAGAGAAGTTATGACCAAGCAGGAATTTTCCAGGGTTCAAGCTGAGCAGCAGGCTAAAAGAGCTGAACAACAGACTCAAAGAACTGAACAAGTCAGAGCCATCCGTGAACAGGCAAGAGCAGCTGGATACCAGGGTGCTTTGGATACTCCTGAGC
>CAZSQC010000009.1:0-24101 GCA_964608955.1 uncultured Planctomycetales bacterium
TAATGCGCGAGGCAGTCACTGAAGGGATACGCATAACTAAAAGAAAAAGAATAAAACTTAACTGCGAAGACCCGCTCGCAAAAGTCGAAGCAATAATAGAATCTACGGGCCCCAATATATCATCCATGCTTCAGGATGTCCTGCGCAAAAAGCGAACGGAAATAGATTTTATTAACGGCGTAATAGTAAGGCACGGCCAGGAGCTCAATATTCCGTGCCCGGTAAACCATGCGCTCCTTGACCTCGTAAAAACTATTGAATCAGCCTATGATTTAACAGTAAAATAAATTATGAAAATAAAAAAGAGCGTACTAGCAGCGTTATTAATTGCCGGCCTAACTACTTTAGCCTTCAGGGCAACAAAGATAAAAACCGAAAAAGAAAAACTTTTTACTGAAGAACGCATCATGATGGGTACGTTTATTAGGGTATCTTCTCCTTCAAAAGAGGGCATCAGAATAGTCTTTGACGAAATAAATCGCATAGAAAACTTATTAAGTAAATACGAAGCTACAAGTGAAGTTTCGCTTCTGAATAAGAATGGCAGGATCAAAGCTTCTCCTGAAACTTTTTATATAATTAAAAGGGCTAAGGAATTTTATGATTTGAGCGGCGGCGCATTTGACATAACCGTTGCGCCTTTAGTTGATGCCTGGGGATTTTCTGATAAAGATTACCGCGTCCCCGATCCTAACTATATCAAATCACGTTTAAAGCTAGTTGGTTCAAATAAAATAAATTTGCGAGAAAAGGATAATATGATACAATTCTTACTTCCGGGCATGAAGATTGATTTAGGAGCCATTGCCAAGGGATATGCGCTAGACCGTGCGGTAGGAAAATTAAAAGAGGCTGGAATAAAGAGCTGCCTCATAAATGCAGGCGGCCAGGTTTACTGCCTGGGTAAAAATTTCTCAAAGCCCTGGAGAGTAGCAGTAAAAGACCCGAAAGAAGACGGCATTTATGCTTATCTTGAAATCGAAGATAAGGCTGTTTCAACCTCCGGAGCATACGAACAGAATTTCTACAACCAGGGTAAAACTTACGGACATATAATGAACCCTAAAACAGGATACCCGGCAGACAGCAATTTAGCTTCGGCAACAGTAATAACGGAAAGTTCTCTTGTTGCTGACGCGCTCTCTACCGCGATATTTATTCTTGGAGAAGAAAAGGGTAATGCCCTTGCATCAAAATTCAAGGATACCCAGGTAATACTGATTAAAAAAGATCAAGAAAACTAAAATGAAGAATTCCTTACGTAAAAATATGGATGTGTTTGCGCTCTTTCTGCCGGAAACAAGGGAATTAATAAAAGCTAAGGATTTTAACGGCCTTAAGAATTCGCTTAAAAACATGAATTCCATGGACATTGCGGAAGGATGGAAGCATTTAGAGCAAACAGAAAAAGTTATCATCTTCAGGCTGCTCGGATCAAAAAAAGCGGTTGAGGTATTCGAAAATCTCCCGTTTCCTGAACAAAGCTATATCTTAAACAACCTGGATAATGCCGAAATCTCCCAGATTATCAACGAAATGGCACCTGATGAAAGGGCTGACCTTTTTAAGGAATTCCCTAAGAAGGTTTCCAGAAAGTTCTTTTTACTGGTAAATAAAGATACTGCCAGAGAAACGCACACGCTCATGGATTACCATGAAGGGACAGCAGGCAGCCTTATGACTACGGAATTCGTACAGCTTAAAAAAGAGATGACCGCAAAACAAGCCATATTATATATCCAGGAGAACTTAAGGTCTAACTACAGAGAAAATATTTACTCTCTGTTTGTTACCGATGAAATACACCGGCTAATCGGTTTCATATCGCTGCAGGATATTCTTAAGACGCCTCCGGATATGCTCATACGCGATGTCATGTCAAGTGCCGACGCAATAAAAGTTTACCCGGAAATGGAGGCGAAAGAAGTAGGCAACCTCTTTAAGAAATACGACCTCTTTGACGCTCCGGTGGTAGATAGAAACAACACGCTTATAGGTATAATTACGGTCGATGATATAGTTGAGACCATAGAAAAAGAAACTACCAAGGATATCTACGAAATAGGAAAGATGGATGCTAAGGGAGGAGAAATAATAAGCTACGCAAAAGCTACTGCTATTGAATTAGTAAAGAGAAGGGCAGGGTGGCTGGTTTTACTTTTAATCTTCGACTTCCTAACGGGCACAGTATTAAAAGGATTTGAGCATGTTTTAAGTTCGGTAGTAGCGCTGACATTTTTTATACCGATGCTCCTGGATACAGGAGGAAACGCAGGCGCGCAAACCTCAATCACCATTATCAGGGGACTGGCTACCGGAGATGTAAAGCCTAAAAATGTCTTAAAGGTAATAAAACTTGAGCTTACTGCTGCTTTATTAATGGGCATAATTGTAGGTACGGTTGCCTGCGCCAGAGCACTTTTGCTTCAAAGAGATCTAATGCTATCGGTTGTAGTAGGAATGACCATGTTTTGTATTTCATTGCTTGCTATCGCAACCGGGATAACGCTTCCTTTGCTCTCTAAAAAAGTAGGACTTGATCCGGCAGTCTTAGCAGGCCCCATTACAACCAGCGTTGTGGATGTAGTAGGGCTTATAATATATTTTAAGATCGCACAAGCTTTTATTCCTGCCCTGCATTTCTAAAGTTAAGAACGAACAATGAAGATTACGGCTGAACAAATTATTTCCTTAAAGAATAAACGTAAAATCGTGATGCTAACTGCTTACGATTTCCCCACCGGACAGCTTTTGGATAAAGCCGGAATAGATATTGTGCTGGTGGGAGATTCGCTTGCTAATGTGGTTTTAGGGCTTAACTCAACAACCGAAGTAGGAATGAACGAAATGTTGCATCACTCCAAAGCGGTAGCAAAAGGAGTAAAAAACGCCCTTCTAGTAGGAGACATGCCTTTTAACGCTTATCAGACCAACACCTCGAAAAGCCTGGAAAACGCCGTAAAATTCGTTAAAGAGGGCGGATGTGATGCTGTAAAAATTGAATGGTTTACTGATTGCCTTAAGGTAAGCAGGGAAATTTGCGATGCAAAGATACCGGTAATGGGGCATATAGGGCTTACCCCGCAGACTGCGGAAGGATTAGGCGGCTTTAAGGTGCAGGGGAAAGATGCGCAATCCGCCAAAGAATTAATAAAACAGGCGCAAGAACTGGAACAAACAGGATGCTTTTCAATAGTACTCGAATGCGTACCCGATAAAATCTCGGAGATTATTACCAAGAAAATTAAAATACCTACCATAGGAATCGGAGCGGGCGTACACTGCGACGGACAGGTACTTGTCATAAACGATATGCTCGGGCTTTTTGAAAGATACACCCCTAAGTTTGTAAAAAAATATGCGGATCTTTCAAGTTTAATTCTGAAAGCAGTCGGGGAATACAAAAAAGATGTTTTGGATGAAAAATTTCCGGACCAAGAACATTCCTTTAAGATGAGCGCAGAGGAGCTAAAGAAACTATGAAGAAAAAAAGATCTAACGTTATTTTCTACGTGATTATTTCCCTTGCCGCAGTTTTATTTGTCGCTTACTTCGCAGGGCCGAATATCCTAAAGGCATATATAGAGACCGGTATCGGAGGCTGCGATAAAATACCAATCCTCTGCAGATCTCCGGAGCAGGAGATAAAAAACCCCCCGATAGACAAAGAATTTATTTCTAACCTCTTGCCGTATAAGTTCTCCCGGCTGTCCATATCCGCGCCCAGAGGCTTTGCGGTTATTCAGGAGCTTGAGAAAAAACCATACTACAAAAAGAGACTAAACAGAAACAAAGAATCCGTAATATTCACCTTCCGTCAGGATCCCGGGTATTTCGTTAAGCTTTTCCCTCAAGCTAAGAAAATAGGGATCCGCAACAACTACGAATTCATAAAACAATTGCAATTTGCCCGTACGGATAAAATTAAGAATATAAACGATGCCTTCTTCGTAATATTAAAAAGTATCTTTACTCCTGACTTAGGAGACCAGAATAAGGTAGTAATGGCAAGCATTGAAATGCCGGACAGAAAAGGTTTCATAAATTATAACCTTTTTGACAAAAAATACTACTTTGAATGTAATATAATTAACGAAAAAGGAGACTTTTTTAAGGTATACATCAAGGACGTAAACAGATCCCTGGAATTAAATCAGGTAATAGGGATACTATCCACACTTAAAGAATAAAAATCGAATTATCTTGACTTTTTGCATTGTTTAAGCTAAAAATAAAAGACTATGGCTGAAAACCTTATGGAAAAGATAGTTTCGCTCTGTAAAAGGCGCGGCTTTATATTCCAGTCCTCCGATATTTACGGAGGTTTAAGTAACACCTGGGACTATGGGCCCTACGGAGTAGAACTCAAGAACAACCTTAAAAAAGCCTGGTGGAGAGCTAATGTGCATGAGCGCTATGACATATTAGGCATGGATTCTGCCATACTGATGCACCCTAAAGCATGGGAAGCCTCCGGACATGTAAAAAATTTCTTCGACCTAAAAAGCGACTGTAAAAAATGTAAAAAGCGTTTTAAAGCAGAGGACCTTAAAGATAAAACAAAATGCCCGGAATGCGCCGGAGAACTTACCGAAAGCAGGCCTTTTAATCTTATGTTTAAGACATACCAGGGCCCGGTAGAAGAAAGCGGCAATGAAATATATCTGCGCCCTGAAACAGCCCAGGGGATGTTTGTAAATTTTCTCAATATCCTTGACTCCAAACACCCCAAGCTGCCCTTTGGCTTAGCACAAATAGGAAAATCATTCAGAAACGAAATAACTCCGGGGAATTTTACATTCAGGACCCGCGAATTCGAACAGATGGAGATTGAATACTTCGTAAAGCCCGCTGCCGCCAAAGAAGCCCACGAAGAGTGGGTAAATAACCGCCATCAGTGGTACCTGGAGCTGGGGATAAAAAAGGAGAATCTAAGGTTAAGGGCCCATGATAAAAATGAACTGGCGCACTATGCATTAGCCTGCACTGATATTGAATATAACTTTCCTTTTGGCTGGTCAGAACTGGAAGGAATTGCCAACCGCAGCGACTACGATTTAAAACAGCACGCAGAATACAGCGGCAAGGACTTAAGGTACTTTGATGATGTGTTAAAAGAAAGATACTACCCGTATATTATCGAGCCTTCGGGAGGAATAGACCGGGCAATACTGGCTTTCTTAACTGATGCTTACCATGAAGAAAAGGTAAAGGAAGACACCAGGGTAGTATTAAAACTAAGCAAAGAATTAGCGCCTGTTAAAGTAGCGGTCTTCCCGCTCCTTAAAAACAGGCCGGAGATAGTGGAAATGGCTAAAAAAATAGCGCAGGACCTCAAGAAGATTACGGTTGCAACCTATGATGATACCGGAGCAATCGGGAAACTTTACCGCAGGCAGGATGAAGTGGGCACGCTCTTTTGCGTGACTGTTGACGTTACATCACTAGAAGACAAACAGGTAACCGTGCGTGACCGCGATACAATGCAACAGGAGCGCATCGGGATAGACAAGCTTAAAGATTATATTAAGGAAAGGATATAATTAATACAACCGTAATAAACGGTTAAACCAATAAGAAAGGAAAGGGTACAAAGGAAATGGCAAAGAAATATGTGTACAGTTTCGGCGGAGGAAAAGCAGACGGGAATGAGAGCATGAAAAATCTCTTAGGTGGCAAAGGCGCCAACCTCGCAGAGATGGCAGGGGATAAGGATTTAAAATTACCTGTCCCTCCGGGATTTACCATTACTACTGACGTATGCGTCTATTACTACGGGCATAAAAAAACTTACCCCAAAGAACTCAAAGAGCAGGTTAATAAGGCTCTTGTTACCATAGAAAAACTTATGGGACGTAAATTCGGCGACCCTAACAACCCTCTTTTAGTATCCGTACGCTCCGGCGCAAGAAAATCTATGCCGGGCATGATGGAAACAGTGCTTAATGTAGGGCTGACAGGAAAAACTATCCCCGGCCTCATCAAGCAGGCAGGAGGAAACGAGCGTTTTGTTTACGATGCATACCGCAGGCTTATCATGATGTATTCTGACGTAGTCATGGAGAAGGCTGCCGGTATCGAACCCAAAGAAGATATGGGTATAAGAAAACAACTTGAGCGTATTATGGATGAGGTAAAACGTAAAAAAGGCTCTCATGCTGATACTGATTTGACTGCCTCCGACCTAAAAGACCTCTGCGATAAATTCAAAATCCGGATTAAAGAAGTACTCGGCAAAGAATTCCCGGATGACCCGATGCAACAGCTCTGGGGAGGAATTGGCGCAGTATTCTCCTCGTGGAACGGCAAGCGTGCTATAAGCTACCGCCGCATAGAAAACATCCCGGATGAATGGGGAACTGCAGTAAACGTACAGACTATGGTTTTTGGCAATATGGGAAATGATTCTGCTACCGGCGTGGCTTTTACCAGGAATCCCGGTAACGGAGATGCGCACTTCTACGGAGAATACCTCATAAATGCGCAGGGAGAAGATGTTGTAGCAGGTATACGCACTCCCGCGCCTATTAATTCATTCTCCCAGTCAGCGCACAACAAAGACTTAGTCACCCTTGAAAAGGCAATGCCTAAAATTTATCAGGAGCTTTTTGCCATCCAGAAAAGGCTTGAAAAACATTACCGTGATATGCAGGATATCGAGTTTACCATTGAAAAAGGAAGGCTCTTTATGCTGCAGTGCCGCGTCGGAAAAAGAAACGGACCGGCAGCAGTGCGCATGGCCATGGATATGATCAAAGAGAAATTAATAAAGAAGGAAGAAGCGGTAATGCGCGTAACTCCCAGCCAATTGGATGAATTACTCCACCCTATTATCGACCCTAAGGCAGAGAGCGCAACTAAGCCCCTGGTTAAAGGATTACCAGCCGGGCCTGGCGGAGCAAACGGCCAGATAGTCTTTACTGCTGCAGAGGCTGTTATCTGGGCAAAAGAAGGAAAGAATGTCATTCTCGTGCGCGAAGAAACTAATCCCGAAGATGTTGAAGGGATGCGCGCAGCCCAGGCAATTCTTACTGCCAGAGGAGGCATGACTTCACACGCAGCCCTAGTTGCACGCGGATGGGGCAAATGCTGCATAGTAGGATGCAGCGCAATACATGTAGATCTTGCCGCAAAGAAGATGATGATTGACGGAAAGGCCTTAAAAGAAGGGGACTGGATTACCCTTAACGGAACAAAAGGCATAGTCTATGAAGGCAAGCTCCCTATGATGGATGCTTCGGAAGAAAACAGCATTCTCATGGACTTCTTAAAGATATGCGCAGAAATCAAAGAACTCGGCATTCGCACTAATGCCGATACTCCGGAAGACGCTGCAAAGGCACGCCAATTCGGAGCAGAAGGAATAGGACTCTTTAGGACGGAACATATGTTCTACGGAAAGGGCTCTGATGAAGCGCTCTTTATCCTGCGCAAGATGATTATCTCCAAAACAGAGGAAGAAAGGAAAAAAGCAGTCGCCGAGCTCTTCCCATTTCTGAAACAAGATATTAAGGGAACAATGGCTGCTATGGATGGCTATCCTGTAGTTATCCGCCTGCTTGACCCGCCGCTTCATGAGTTTGTGCCGCGCGAAGAGGAAAAATTGAAAGAACTCGCAGCAGACCTTAACATATCCATGGATGAGCTCTCAAAAAGAGCAAGCAATCTGCATGAGTCAAACCCGATGATGGGCCACCGCGGGGTACGCTTAGGTATTACCTATCCGGAAGTCAGCGAAATGCAGATACGCGCGATATTCGAGGCAGCTGCGGAACTAATTAAAGATGGGAAAAAGCCATATCCGGAAATAATGATTCCTGTGGTCTGCGATGTTAAGGAATTAAATGACCAGATAAAAATATACAAAAAAGTGTACGCGGAAACACTAAAGAAATACAACATAACAAAAATAAAAGCCATGTTCGGCACCATGATCGAAATCCCGCGTGCGGCATTAGTCGCAGACAAATTAGCGACGGTTGCCGAATTCTTCTCATTCGGGACAAATGATATGACTCAGATGGGATTCGGTTTCTCGCGCGATGATATCGGAGGATTCCTTCCGGATTACATCAAAAAAGGAATACTTCCTGAAGACCCCTTCCAGAGCATTGACCAGGAAGGAATAGGCCAGTTAATAAAAATGGGGATCGAGCGCGGAAGAAAAACAAATAAAAAGCTTGAAGTGGGAATCTGCGGAGAGCACGGCGGAGAACCAAAGTCCGTTGAATTCTGCCATAAGGCAGGGATGGACTACGTAAGCTGTTCTCCTTTCCGCGTGCCGATCGCAAAACTTGCGGCAGCACAAGCAGTACTAAGAAGTAAGAAAAAATAAAATAAACAGGGGACACCCTGCGAAGCAGAGTGTCCCCTATATAAAGAATATGGAATCCCTAAAAATATACCTTAAAGAAATCCGCAATATTCCGCTTCTTACTGCAGAAGAAGAAATCTCTCTAAGCCGCCGGATAAAAAAAGGCGACGAACAAGCCCGCAAGAAAATGATTCAGTCAAACTTACGCCTTGTTATCAATATCGCCAAAAGATATATGCGCCTTGGAACACCGTTCCTGGACCTCATTGAAGAGGGCAATTTAGGCCTTATGAAAGCGGTTGATAAGTTTAACCCGAAAAAGGGTTTTCGCTTTTCAACCTACGCTGCCTGGTGGATAAAACAAGGCATTACTCGTTCTTTATCTGAGCAGGGGAAAATGATACGTGTGCCTGTTTACATGAACGATATAATTACTAAGTGGCGCAAAAACAAAGAAAGACTGACCCAGAAACTAAAACGTACTCCCACAGATTTAGAAATTGCGAAAAAGCTAAAAATTCCTAAAGAAAAAATAGAACAGATAAATTTCTGGATGACTACTACAACTTCATCCCTGGATTCTCCTATAGGTGAAGATAGCGAGGGTAAGGTTTCAGACCTTATAGAGGATGAAACCGCTATACAGCCGGATAGCTCTATTGAGCACCTTTTAGATAAGGAAAGAGTAGAGAATCTTCTAGAGATCATGAGCGACAGAGAAAGAGAGATCCTTGATTTAAGGTTCGGCTTAGCAGATAAAAGGCCGCATACTTTAGCTGAAGTAGCTAAGAAACTCGGAGTTTCTAGAGAACGCATAAGACAGATCGAAGAAGCCGCTTTAAGAAAAATACGCAAATTCGTAGAAGGAACAAAAGAAGAGGTCTAAGATGGCAATAAAAAAAGCGCTAGAGAAATATATAAGGAGTATACCTGACTTTCCCAAGCCCGGGATTTTATTCAGGGATGTGACTACTTTAATCCAGGACGCAGGAGCTTTTAAAAAGAGCGTGGATATGCTGGCAAAAGAATACAAAGGGAAAAGAATAGATAAAATTGCCGCTGTTGAGGCACGCGGGTTTATATTCGGGGCAGCCCTCGCCTATAAGCTTAAAGTCGGATTTGTTCCCGTAAGAAAGAAAGGCAAGCTTCCTTTTAAGACTACTTCCGTAACATATGACCTGGAATACGGTACAGATACCCTGGAAATCCACACAGATGCCGTTAAAAAAGGAGAGCGTGTATTAATCGTAGATGACCTCCTGGCAACAGGCGGAACAGTAAAAGGAGTAGTTAGCCTGATTGAAAAATTAGGAGGCAGGATAACAGGCATTGCCTTCATTATTGAACTATTTGACTTAAACGGCAGGGAAAAACTAAAGGGCTTTGACATCTGTTCTTTAATAAAATTCCCGGGCCACTAGATTAAAGGACTGCCCCTGTAGCTCATAAGGATAGAGCAACGGTTTCCTAAACCGTGTGTGGCAGGTTCGATTCCTGCCAGGGGCACTTTAAAAATCATAAAATGTACAATCTACACGCACATACTTTTCTTAGCGACGGTGAGCTGCTTCCTTCAGAAGTAGCCGTACGCTATCAATCTGCAGGATATAAAGTAATTGCGATAACTGACCACGCAGATTACAGCAATATCAAATCGGTTGCTAAAGCCGTGCTGGAATTCTGCCGTAAGTGGCCTAAAAACTCCGGAATAACCGTACTTCCCGGCGTTGAACTTACGCACCTTCCGCCTGAACAGTTTAAACCCTTAGCCTCATACGCAAGAAAACAGGGATTAAAAATTATTATTGCGCACGGAGAAACAACGGTCGAGCCGGTTATAAAGAATACCAACAAGTTTGCCCTTCTGGCAGACATTGATATCTTAGCGCACCCGGGAATGATTAATGACGAAGATACAAAACTTGCCGCAAGAAGAGGTGTCCTTCTTGAAATTACCAGCAGAAAAGGGCATAAACAGACCAACCAACATGTAGTAAAACAGGCTAGAAAATTCGGAGCAAAAATGATCTTAAATAACGACAGCCATGCCTGCGATGATATAATAACACCCGCAGAGCTTAATCAAGTCGGTATTGATGCCGGGCTTACCCAAGAAGAAATTGATATAATATACAAAAACACCTTGATTATAATCAACAAGAAGGGGAGGTAGGTATGAGAAAAAATAGGGTTATATTTCCACTCTTTCTGTTCATAATCTCAATAGGACTCTTGCTACAGGGTTGCGCTACAACCCCGCAAGATAATGACCCAACCCTTTCAAAATCCGCCGGCCTTAAGTCCCAGTCAATACTAAAATTCAGCGATGTACCGGTTCCTGTAGGCCTCAAATCTCTTCCCCTTGAATCATACTCATTTGAAAGCTCCGGCATAAGAGTAGGGGTATTAAAATATTCAGGCAAAGCTAATCCGGACCGGGTTATAAACTTTTACAAGGAACAGATGCCGATGTACAACTGGGAACTGGTTAATATAATAGAGTACGGACAAAGGTTGATGAACTTTGAAAGAGAAGGAGAGAGTTGTATAATTACCATGCTCCCTAAGGGAAACAACCTGACAATAACGATATCGCTGGGACCTAAATCCCAGGCAGGAAGCAGAAAGAGCAGGCAGATAATAAAATAAGGTATTTCTTTAAAAAACTCTTGACAATCCTAATGTTATATGCTAAAAAGATAGATAATTCATTAGGCTTTACAGGCGGTTTAACATAGATTGGGGAATAATTTTAAATTAAAAAGGAGGCTTTTTATTTTTTTATCTTAACAAGAAGGAAAAAGAAATGAGTAAACGCTTGATTGTTGTACTAGCGCTTGCTTTGGTAGCCGGATTAACAATGTCCGCCTACGCAGAAGTACAGAACGTAAAGGTTTCAGGTGATTTGACATTCTTAGGGGTAGCTAGAAACCAGTTTGATTTAACAAGAGGCGAAAAAGAAAATAAGAACGATGACAGCGAAAGCTATTTCGCAACCCAAACACGCTTAAGGGTTGATGCTGATCTAACAGATAATGTTCTGGTAACATTAAGGTTGCTCAACGAAAGAAACTGGAATACCGAAAATAATGCTAATACAGATATTGATGTAGATCTTGCCTATGCCACCTTAAAGGAATTCTTATATTCGCCTTTAAGCATCACCATAGGTCGTCAAGAATTAATGTACGGCAATCAGCTGATTATGGGTAATGCCGGAACATATGCCACCAACGTATTAAACGGAGTTTCCTCTGATTTAAGCTTAAGAAAATCTTTTGATGCGATAAAGGCTACCTTAAACTACGATCCTTTAGTTGTGGATGCTTTCTATGCAAAAATAGATTCAAATAACGCAAGAGGCGGAGAAAAAGATGATGTAGACCTTTACGGTTTATATGCAACTTACGATGTGAACAAGAATCTTTCCGCAGATGCTTATGCTATGTTCAGAGATGATTCAAGCGCAGATAAAAATGATAAAATCTACACTTTAGGTACATTAATCAAAGCTTCACCGATTACTGACTTAAAAACATCCTTAGAAGCTGCAATACAGCTTGGAAACAGAAGAGTTTCTGCTTCTTCTTCAAATGACAAACGTTTAGCATATGCTATCCAGGCAATGGCTGATTATGTATTCTCACAGGTAAAGATGACTCCTACAGTCGGAGCCAGCTATACCTATTTAAGCGGCGATAAGAATGACAACAACGGAAAGCGTGCCTGGAATTCAATGTATTACAACCAGTCACTGAACAATATCGCATATGCGATTATACCGTTTACTAACTTAAGCGTACTGAACTTAAGAGGTAGCATAAAGCCAATGGATGACGTAACATTATCCTTAAATTACGGCTGGTATCGCAGAGCAAAGAAAAACGGTACCAATATGACTGCCCCGGCTGTTGACGGTGACGATACTTCTTACGGCACCTATGCTATGAACAGCAAAAAATCATTAGGTAACGAAATTGACGCAACGGTTACCTATGATTACACTGAAGATGTGCAGCTTGGCTTAACTGCCGGTATGTTCATGCCCGGTAAGGCATTTAGCACTGCCAACCGCCGTTAGACGATTAAGTGCTGTTGGCTTGCCTAAGCAATTTAATGTAAAAAACACCGACCCTCGGGAGAGAAATCTCCCGGGGGTTTTTTAATAAGTTATCTGTCATGCTATATCTTGCCTTTATCTTCCACATGCATCAACCATATTACAAGAACTTACTCACGGGAGAAAGCCCAGTTCCCTGGGTACGCCTTCATGGAACAAAGGACTACCTCGATATGGTTGAAGCCTTGAAAGACTACCCCTTAATTAAACAGACTTTTAATATCGTGCCATCTTTAATTGAGCAAATCGAAGACTATACTAACCGGAACATAAAGGACAAATTCCTTGAACTCTCTTACAAAGCGGTAAAAGATTTAAACAAAGAGGAGAGAGATTTTATTCTAAACAACTTCTTCTCCATAAACAAAGAAAAGGTTATTTCGCTTTTTCCCAGATACTATGAGCTTTACTTTAAGCGCCAAAAGAAATCAGACTTTACTAATCAGGATTTTCTTGACCTGCAGGTTTTATTTAATTTAGCATGGATTGACCCTTTATTCCGCCAGAAATACCCTTCTTTAATAAATGCTGCTAATAAGGGGAGGTTCTTTACGGAGGAAGAGAAGCACGCAGTACTAGATACTCAGTTGATTATCTTAGAGGAAATACTCCCGGGCTATAAAAAGGCAGGGCAGAGGGGGCAGGTTGAGTTTAGCGTTACGCCGTATTACCACCCTATTTTGCCTCTCCTTGCTACTACAAATGCGGCAAAAGAAGCTAATTTACGCTCACTCCTCCCGCAAAATGAATTTGAATTCCCGCAGGATGCCAAGGAGCATATTGAATCTGCCGTAGAATTTTATCTTAAGAAATTTGACAGTAAACCTGCCGGGATGTGGCCATCCGAAGAATCAGTCAGTGAACGTATTATCCCTTACATAATTGAATCCGGAATAAAATGGATAGTCACTGACGAAGCCATACTCTTTAAATCCTTAAAGAAAAAAAAGAGGGATACAAAAATACTTTATCAACCGCATCTATTAAAAAGAAAAGAGGGGAACCTTAATATTATCTTCCGGGACAGGAACCTTTCGGATTTAATAGGATTTGTGTACCATAACTGGAAAGCGCAGGATGCGGTAAATAACTTCATCGGGCATCTTGAAAACATTGACAAGGCTTTTAGGGGCAAAGACACCTTTGTTACTATTGCCATGGACGGAGAAAATGCCTGGGAGTATTTTACCAATGACGGGCATGATTTCTTAAATGAGCTTTACGGAAGGCTCTCTGAATCAAAGGTAATTAAAACTACAACCGTCTCAGAATACCTAGAAAATAACCCACCGCAGGATAATATCAAGCACCTTGCCACAGGTTCCTGGATTTACGGTAATTTTGATAAATGGATGAACAATCCATACAAGACAAAAGCATGGGATTTTCTTTTATCCGCCCGCAAAAGCGCAGAAAGGGTGATAACAACCAATAAAATAAATGACGAAGCAAAACTTAAACTGATCTTAAAGCAAATACACATACTGGAAGGAAGCGATTGGTTCTGGTGGTATGGCGAAGACCCTGACGGCTCATTTGACAGGTTATTCCGCATGCATTTATCTAACCTTTATACGCTTCTCGGAGAAACTGCACCCGATTACATAAAAAATCCTCTAAAACCTTGACATATAAAGGGTTTTATGCTATAAATTACAAGATCAAAGATGGATAAAAAAGATATTTACGAACACTTAGCAAAGATTTATCTTGACGCTTCGGGGAAAAAGAAGAAAAAGACTAAAACACACCTTAGGCTTTATCATAATTTATTCGTAATCGCCCTGGTATTAAGTGTTGCAATCGGAACTTCTTTAATTTCATTTTCTTCTAAAAGGAAAAATCTCGAATCTGAAACGTCTTTAATCGTCATTCATGACCCCGCAAAAATAAACTTCAATTTCAACCCGGTAAAGAAGGAAATATTCACGGTTAACCTTAATAGCCTTAACTTATCCCGCTTTAATACGCTCGCATTCTCAATAAAAAATACCGATGTAGATGATAATATTTCCCTGCGCATAGAGTTTACTAATGCCTTTAAGGAAAAATCCGAGGTTTATTTAAGGCAGATTCCTAATAAGTGGCACGATTTTAAGATCGCTTTTCTTGATTTTAAAAATATCACCGACTGGTCACAGATGCACTCAATCTCTTTCAGCGTTGAACAATGGAACGCCCAAAAAGATAAAGGCGTATTGTACATAGACAACGTGAGGTTCTCAAAATAAAGGAGACAGCCTTATGCGCATAATTGCAATTACCAACCAAAAAGGCGGATGCGGTAAAACCACAACAGCAGTTAATCTAGCGGCTTCCTTGGCCACCAATAACCGTAAAGTACTCCTGATTGACTTAGACCCTCAATCACATGCTACATTAGGTCTTAATATAAAATCAACAGTAAGTATTTACAATGTACTTTCAAAAATAACCCATCAGAAAGTACGCTTAGAAAACATTATACAGAACATAAGCCCTGACTTTGATATCGCACCAAGCAGTATAGTTCTCAGCACGCTTGAGCAGGAACTGGCAGGAGAAATAGGCCGCGAGTCAAGACTCATGGAAACTTTAAATAACTTCAGGAATGACTACGACTATGTGCTTATTGACTGCCCGCCTAATCTTGGAATTCTAACCATAAACGCAATACGCGCTTCTTCAGAAGTCATTATTCCCGTAGAAGCCAGCAGATTCTCAATTGAAGGACTGGACCAGCTTATAAGTATTATCGAGCTGGTAAAAGACAGGCTTAATCATAGCGTATCATATAAAATACTGGTCACAAACTTTGACTCAAGATTAGCTCATTCCTTTAAAATGTTGGAGAAAATAAAGACTGATTTCAAGGAGAAAATGTTCAGCAACATCATACACGTAAACGTAAAGCTCAAAGAGGCTCAGAATCAGGGAACCCACGTTTTTAATTACGACAAGTATTGCCGCGGAGCAAAAGATTATTTCAGCCTATCCAGAGAAATTATTACCCTTGAAAAAACACCTACGCCGGCTTTAGCCCTGGAAAAGAAGATGAACGAAATCCTTAAAGAACGGCTCCCCAGGTTAACCGAAATAATGTTTTCGGTTTTTTCTCCTGAAGCCAAGGAAGTCTTCCTGGTAGGAGAATTTAATAACTGGCAGCTGGATGACTCTGCTAGAATGATCCAAAATAACGGCACTTGGAGCAAGAAAATAAACCTTAATTCCGGCAAATACCGTTACCGCTTCGTAATTGACGGAAATTGGGTTGAAGACTCCAGTAATCCTTTAAAAGAAGTAAATCCCTACGGATCGGTGGATTCGCTTATTGAAATTAAGGCTAATAAATAAAACGGGAGGCGTCTATGCCTAAGAAAAAAAACAAAAAAAAGGCTCCTGCCAAAAGAAAGTCTTTAAAAAGAAGTACCTCGAAGAAAAAAGTTCTTAAAAAGTCCGGATTAAAACCAAAATCGAAAAGAACAAAAAAGAAAATAAGGGCAAAAGTAACAAGAAAAAGCTCTTCAAAGAAAACCGCTTCCAAAACCAGAACTGCTAAAGGCAAAGGAATTATAGGTACCATAACCCATTATTTCCCGCATGTTCAGGCAGCGGTAATCAAGCTAAAAGAACCGCTATCTGTGGGAGACACCATAAAAATTAAAGGACATACAACAGATTTTACTCAAACAATAACTTCGATGCAGATTGATAGAGTTGATGTCGCTTCAGCTAAACCCGGACAAGAAATAGGGTTACTGGTAAGTTCAAGGGTAAGACATAACGACATAGTTACTAAATTACAGTGAGCAAAGGGAGGCAAAAATGAGGTTGTCTGAAGTAGAAAAGAAGGCAAAAAGCTTAGGAATAAGGGACACTTGGAGGCTTTCTAAAAAGGAACTTATAAGAACCATCCAGAAAAAAGAAGGGAATTATGACTGTTTCGCCACCGCTAGGTCATTTTGCGATCAGCTTACCTGCCTATGGAGAGGGGACTGCATTAAATGAAATACCATTGCCAGATCTGCGACCGCGATATTGACGATTTTGTCAGCATAGCACATATAAAAAGCGAAGAATACATCTTAGAACTGATCCGCAAAGACCACCCGGAATGGCACGAAAACAAAAAGACATGCCATAAGTGTATTGAGTATTACCGCAAACTGGTAAAAGAAAACGAAATCTAATTAAATTAAAAGAAATCTTTAACCTGTCTTCAGGAGTTAATCTGGGGACAGGTTAAAAAAATAGATATTTTTGAGTTAGTACTCAAAATAACCCAGGCGTTAAAAATAGGTAAGTCCGGGTAAAAACCGTTAAACTCAATTAAAATGCAGCCCCGAGGAAGACCCAAGAAATACAGGATAGTAAGATTAGACCCCAAAATAGCCCAGTTTAGCCCTAGAGGAAGGCCTGGCAGACCGGATGAAATAGATCTCTCAATGGATGAATTTGAAGCCATACGGCTCTCTGACCATATGGGATTACCGCAAAGAAAAGCTGCTCAATCCATGCGTATTTCCCAGCAGACTTTTAGCAGAATCTTAAGCAGAGCAAGAAAGAGTATTGCTCATGGGTTAGTTAATGGTAATACCATAAAAATTCAGGGCGGCCACTACGTAATCAGCTCTAAAGAAGAGCAAACCAAACAGGGTTAAATACCCAAAATCAAATACTAAAACCTTAAGAATATCCAAATTCAGGCTATTCTTACCTTATAGGTTAACTTCCTATAATATATCTTATGTTAACTATTATATATTGGCTAACCTGATTTAACCTCTTGTTTGATAAGGAGTTAAAAAAACCAATATTTTCCTGTGGAAAACTGCTTTTTTGCTTACTCAAACTTACTTCCTTTTCTTAAACTTAGCAGATGGCCGGGAAATTATGAACAGAATTACCGGGATTTTTTGCATCTAAACGTTTATTTTATACGGGTAAATGCGACCTGTGCAGGATAAATTGACCCCTCTCCAAAACGGCTATTAATCCTGTCAAAAGCCTTAAGCAAAGCTACCCTTCTTTTTTCTTCAATAAGTAAAGACTGGGTATCCTGAAGAGCTAATTGACTGACAGTAACCCCTAAAGCCCTTATTTTTGGCCTATTAAAGGCCATCTTTGCCATTAAATTAAGGCATCTTAAGTAGATCGTATAGCTGTCATTAGTAGCTGTCTGGACCGTCTTTTGAGCCCCAAAACCGCCTATTTCAGGGCCGCTTAACCAAAGATGGACAGTTTTGCCGGTCAAATTTTGCTCCCGTAAACGCACCCCAACCATCTCTGAAAGAAGCCTGATCCAGGCCCTAATAACCTGGGGGTTTATTTCAACCCCTGGTAAAGTATATGAATGGCTAACTGACTTAGGCTTATCCCGGGAGCTATCAAGCCCTTCACTAAACTTACCGGAATTTTCATTAAAAAATTGGGGTATTTTAAGGTATAGATCCCAGCATGTTTTTAGGCCCTGGTTGATTAAAATTACTCCGGTTTTGCCACCCATACCGCAGAGCTTATCCAAAGGCGTCTTCTTCAATACCTCTTCAAGGTTAGTGTCATTAATCAAGGTTAGTCCATCCGGTTTATCTAGCTTAGATGCAAGTTTCGCTAGAAGCCAATTCTTAGCAACTCCAACCGAAGCAGTAATGTTAAAGTTTGCATATATTCTCTTTTTGATTTCTCTACCTAAACTTACCGCGTCTTTATCCGAATAACCGGTTAAATCCAGCTGAAACTCATCAATTGAAGGATAATTTATGGGTAATTTAAAGACTTTTAACATTTCAAAAATCTGTTCTGATGTCCAGATATACTTAGCCTGATCTGCCGCTAAAAACTCTAAGTTCGGACAAATTAGAAAGGCATCTCTGGAAGGCATGCCGGAGTGAATACCTAAGGCCTTAGCCTGATAGCTGGCTGCACAGACAACTGTATGCATCTTACTACCCCTGGAACCCACAATCAAAGGCTTACTTTTAAGCCTTGGGTTAATGGCCTGTTCAATAGAGGCAAAAAAGGCATCCATATCAATATGCAAAATCATGAAGTCTGCTCTTTCTACTTAAACTTACCGGAATTTTATCGGATTAATTTATCAATCTGCCAACGGAAGGTGGAATTATTAAATGATATCTGGTACATCTGACCCGAAGAACTTACTGAAAAGTAGTTAATTAAGGCTTGGCCTAAACGCTCCTGCCAATTATAGGTAATCTTCTCAATTATATACTCTTTATTATTCCAGGTAAAACTTTTTGGGGTTATCCTGGCATGCCTAAAAAGAGCCAAAACATCAATTCTTTCATCCAGGGCCTCGGGGTTAAATGCTGTATTTTCCGGCTCAAATCTATCCCAGCGCGCTTTAGGATTAAAACTATTCTGTCGCATATTCTTATTATTTTAAGATTCCCGATACCAAGGAACGTAAATTAACATCTAAAGTCATCTTAAAAACAAAAGCAGCAATATTCAAATCTTCAGCTCTTTTTATCATATCAAAATCTTCATAAGAAGTGAGCATAATCACAGGGATTTTCTTGTTAACCTTGCGTATCCTTTTTAAAACAGAAATTCCATCCATATCAGGCATAACTAAATCCAGGATAACCAGATCAGGCTTTATTTTAATCAGCGCCTTGATACCGGATAAACCGGTACTGGCAGATGCAAACTCATACCCCCAGCTTTCTATCCTTTTTTTAACTAATACTGTAAAATCGCGCTCATCATCTATCAAAAGAATCTTTTTATTATCCATAAGTATTTAGTATTTTCTAATCACGGTAATAAGCTTTCCGGCGACTTTAAAATCTTCGAATATTGGAGGATAATTACTGTTGGCTGCTTCTAAATGAAATTTACCGGATTTACTGCGCAACCTCTTTAATGTTACTTCATTATTATCCAGCAAGGCAGCAACTATATCGTTATTATTAGCGCAGGATTGTTTCTTTATTACCGCGATATCCCCGTCAAGTATCCCGGCATCAATCATACTATCACCTTTGACCCGTAAGGCAAAAACATCTTCAAATCCTAAGCGGCCAAGGTATAAATCATCTGTATCGACATATCCTTGAATTTCTTCGTAAGCTAAATTAGGCCTGCCAGCCATTATAGTACCAATTATTGGAATCTTATTGAAGCTTGCGCGCTCAGTTAACTCCAGCGCCCTGGATTTGTTATTCATGCGTCTCACCAGCCCTTTCTGCATTAAAACCTTTAAATAATCCCTTACCGTGCCCGTAGATTTAAACCCCAACTCCTCCCCTATCTCTCTGACTGTAGGGGGAAGCCTCTCCCCTACCCGTTTTTGAATAAATTTAAAGACTTTCTCCTGTTTTGGCGTTAAAAATGGCCTATCCTTCATAGGTAGATCATACCACACAAATGTGTGGTATGTCAAGATAAAAACTTCTAATTCTTCATACTATTCATCCAGATAACAAGCTGAACCGGAAAGGTAATTATGTCTATTGGTACAGTTATAAAATAACCCATCCCCTTAAAAACATTTGCCTTGCTTCTTGATCTCCTTTTAATATCAAATTTACCGCAACAGAGCGAAAGAAGATATTTCTTTTCAATTCCGTTTTCAATACGCATTATAATATTATCCCCACAAAACACTATTCCCCTATCCATTAAGAGTTTGCGGTCTAATTTATCGCTAAAAACTGAAGTTTTATAAAAAGGCACTGTTTCTAAATAAACAGTGGGAAGCCTTGCTATCTCCTTAACGGAAAAGTCATTGCGTATACAATTGTTAAAACGACAGATTACCTGCCCTTCCTTTAAAGTTAAAGAAACTAACCTTTTAGTTCCAATAAGTAGATTATCAATGTAGTATATATCCCCAAGCGGATCATAGCTACAGGTACCAGAATAATCCTCTTGTTTAAACTCTAATAAAGGACTATCCGTTTTCTCTATATTATTCTTTAAGTTAAATCCTAACATACCGCAACCCGAACAAAATGTAAAAAGAAAACAGATTATAATTTTTACTGTAAATCTTGAATTCATATATTCCTTTGTTCTTGTTTACAACTTAGACCCAGAAAGTAACTCTCTTGCGCCAGCTTTATCTTGTATATAAACTTCCGGTATAAACTCAATTGAATTAGGAATAAACCCGGCAATAACTTTTTTTATCCTCTCCTGCTGAATCTCATTCTTAGGATCAAATACAGGATTTTGGCTAAGGTCATTTAATAAAAGGATAACCGGTTCATGCGCATATACGTAATCCTTTAAGAAACATTTGATAAGCAAATCTAAATAATCAGGTTTATCCTTAAAAACATTTACCGCAGTCTTGAAATTAATTTTTCCCCAATCGGCATCAACAGTCTTATGAAACAATGCATAAGCTGATGAATATTTGATCATCTTGGTATCTCCCGGAGTTAACCTAACGGCGGAATTAACAATAACGGAGGCAAACTCAGAATGCCTAAAAGATTTAATTTCCCGGTGTATATCAATAGTTAAGAGATCAAAAACATAAACCCCTCTTATACCAGAAACCGCGCTTATCGTGCTACGCTTTACAAAATCTTCAACTGCCTCCCAGAGTATCTTTTCATCATGGCGGATAAAGTTAAGCGTTAGAATATTGCATGGTTGGCCTTCGCGGATAGCTTTATACCGGCGTAATTTATCCTCATTATGCCCGGTATAGTAGATTTCATCAAAAAGCGGCATATGCTGAAAAAGGTTTGATTTCTGAAAACCAGAATTAATTAAATCCATGGTAGGCTATCTTTTGAGCAAGTATTACAGAGAAGAAATTTGCACCCTTATCATTTAAATGGTTCCCGTCATAAAAATAATCCCCTGGAAGATTTAAGTAATCGGACCCTTCTGTAGAAAAGTCCAGAAATGGAATTTTATACGTTTGGGCTATATTTTTATAGATATAGTAAGAGTCCCTTATTTTCTCTGATAGCGTAGGCATCACTACAAAAACAACTTTTACCTTATTCTTTCTCGCCTCTTCTACAAATTCGATGAGCATTCTTTCGCCATCTTTTATGGAGAATTCTTTATCTGAAACAATTTTTTGTTCTGTTGAGCTGTATTTTCTTTTTCCGTAATAAGGCTGATAGCCCTTATTCATCACCGGCTTACCCATCGTCCAAAGAATACTTAAAACTAGCGAGTTATACCGCGATGATTTAATAAGAAGATATTTTAGTCGCATACGAAGCGGATATATTGAGAATACCTCTTTTACCTCGGGATAGTTTAAGTAAGGAGCAAGAAAGGTTGAGTCCCTTTCTATTGATAAGTCAATCATCTGCAGAGCGATAATCTTAGGGGGGTTACGATGCAAGACAACTGATCCTAGCCCTCTTGAAAACACTATCCCGCTACCCATGCCAGCCATATTATAGGATTTCAACTTGGATTCTTTCTGAATAACTTCAGGTATTACCCCGGTTAAAAACTTAGAATCCCCGAAAAACAACAGATCATTTTTATCTTTTATGAACTCGACAAAACGCGCAGACCTATTAAAACAAAAAGATAATATTTTATATAAGGCATCATCAACTGCTGTAAAAATAAATACTGCCAGTAGTAAAGTAAATAGTATTTTTCTCATTAGAATTGGAAATAAATAAAGTGCTGCCCCTTAATAGCCCCGAATAAAATAATATAAAATATTACCGTATAGCTTGCTATATACCTCATTACCTTTGATTTAAACCACAAAACATCAGAAATATTTATTCTCTCTGCGCGTATCTCCATAACAAGAAGAAGAAATATGCTTAGGAGCCCATAGATAAAACTTCCTAAGGGACCTACAAATAACCCCGAAGAAGATAAAATGACGCTTTTTAAAATAAAGATAGCTTCAAATATACTTGCGGATCTAAAAAATACCCAGGTTAATAGAACCAAAAGAAATGTAGCTATAATGCAGGGAATTTGCCAAATACCTTTATTGAATCTATTTTCTTTCTCCGAACTTTTCTGTATGAATCTTGTCCCTGCTATAAAAAAAACCGTGTAATAGCCCCCAAACAACAAAAGTCCAGTTTGCCCCATGCCACAACCCACCCAGAAGCATAGTAATAAAAATATTCCTGTAAGTTTTAAACTTCCCGCATCTATTTCCTCCTAAAGGGATATATAAATAATCCCTCAACCATTCAGATAGGCTTATATGCCATCTCTGCCAAAACTCCCGGATATTTCTTGCAAAATAAGGAAACCTAAAATTAACCATAATATCGAAACCCATAAGACGACCCAGGCCGCGGGCGATATCAGAATAGGCTGAAAAATCACAATAAATCTGAAAGGCAAAAAATATTGTAGCAAGGATAAAGGTAAGCCCCGAATGTTGGTATAAATTACCATAAACCGAATCTACATATATCCCTAACCTGTCTGCTACTGCAATCTTCTTAAATAGGCCCCAGATTATCAATCGGCATCCCTCGTTAAACTGGGGAAGGTTAACATATCTTTTTTGCACTATCTGCGGGATAAGATGGGATGCCCTTTCAATAGGCCCGGCAATTAGCTGGGGGAAAAAAGCCACAAAAAGAGAAAAATCAATAAAATTATTGACCGGTTTAATTTTGTTTCGGTATATTTCTATTGTATAGCTCATAGTTTGAAATGTATAAAATGAAATACCTACAGGAAGGATAATACTTAGAAGATGCGGCTGCATAGATAAGCCAAAAAGGCTGAGCAATTCCTGTAAACTAACTATAAAGAAATTATAGTACTTAAAGAAACCCAAGATTAACAGGTTACCGGATATGCTAAAAAGTAAGAATATTTTCTTTTTTCTTAAAGAAGCTGAACGACTTATTGCCCCGCCGCAATAATAATCTAAGAACGTAGAAATAATAATAAGGGACAAGAAGCGCCAATCCCAGCTGCCATAAAAGAAGTAGCTGGCTACCAAAAGCATTCTATTTTGCCAGCGTAAGTTAAATAGTAAATACAGAGGATAAACAACTAAAAAGAAAATTAAAAAGCTAAAAGAATTAAATAACATTTATAATATAAACCTATTTTTAGAAATCCAGAACCTTTTCGAAATGCTGATAATCCTTTAAAGAATTCCAGTTCCCTCCCCAAGCCCACCCCAGGAATAGAAAAGCTTTAACTACCGGAGAGTCGCTGGTAAGTGTCCCGGGTGCATTAATATCATAGACTGCTCCGGGGGGCAATATAAGCGAACCTTTTATATAGGGGTTTTGCACCGGATTAATATCTATGGCAAATCCATATGCATGCTTGGATAATGCCTTACCTCCTGTTACTGTCCTGTAATTAAAGGCAGAGGTATTATTGGCCATCATCGATTGATCGTCATCATTCCATTTTCCTTCTTTAAAAAACTTCTTATGCGAAATAGGAATAACAGAATTAATGGGAAATTTATTCTCCAAGGCGACTTTGAATATCTCCTTAATATCTGCCTCGAGCCTCCCATCTATAACCAATTGTCCTTTATGAATCTTTCCATCAAATGAATAATATAAAACCTCAACGAGTTTTTGCTTATTCTTAAAATCAGCAGGCGCGGGCTTTTCTAAGGCTTCAGATAATGTAATATTTGAATCAACTAAGGGGTTTTCTATAGAACCAAGTGGATGTTCTCCTAATTTATCTCCTGAACTTACGATAAGGCTACTAGTTTTTATAGCGCAC